>CAYTRQ010000076.1:0-16822 GCA_964440025.1 uncultured Polyangiaceae bacterium
GATACGTGGTCCGGATGCCCGAATGTTTTTTCTTCAGAGCCGAACATCCTCAGGATGGTCAATAAGAGATCGTTGTGGCTCCGTCCGCCAAGATCGAGGAACTGTCCGCCCCGAAGTCGACCTCCAGCACCCCCTGCAAGAAGGAAAGGGATGTCGTTGAGGGAATGAGAGTTGCCTTTGGATACTTCATTGCCCCAGACTACGAGGGTATTGTCGAGAATGGAGCCGTCGCCTTCTGGAATTTTTGCGAGGCTCTCTAGCAGGTAGGCTAGCTCCGCGGCGTGCCACTTCTGACGAGCCCCTAGCTCCTCCCAGGCTTCGGTGTCGCTGTCTCCCGAATGGCTGAGTGTGTGTCCCTCGCTCAAGCTATCGAGCCAAGGGTAGCGAATGCGGTTGAAGCCGGTCGAGTATTGGAGACTAGCAACCCGCGTGAGATCGCAAGCGAGGGCTGTGACGAGAAGATCGATCTGGTTGCGACTGATTGTCGGCATCGTTTCTTCGGAGTCGGGTTCGACTTCCTCCGGGGAGCCGGCGGAGGCGGCGCAACTGTTCTCTGTTCCTGTTCCGAGACCGAGACGCCGCTCCAAGTCTTCGACCAGAGTCAGGTGCGCCTGCAGGGTCTCCCGGTCTTTTTGGCTGACACGGCTCGAAAGATGAGCGTATTGTGCATGGACGGCGTCCGAAATAATTTCTCGGCGAGTCTCTGCGTTGTTTGGATCGCCAGCGGTCCCTCGGGAGGAGAGACGATCGTAGGTGGCAATAGGATCGTTGATGGGGGGGAGAGGTTGGGCCGCGCTCGCGTAGCTGATTCTGCCTTGGACGTCGTTGTTGTAGCAGCGCACTCCCAACTCGAGACTTGGAAATGGTGTGTCGAGCCCCACGAGATGGGCGATCTTCTGGTCGAGGCTGATGCCGTCTGCCCAACCTGCCGTGGCGCCGCAGCCATCCATGAAGGCGCCGGTTTGCAGCATTTGCCCAGTGAACAGTCCACCAATCCCTCGTTGGTGAGGTCCGCCGTTGTTTCGCGAGTCCTGGGCAACCTGATTGTGCGCACCGCGAATCAAGACGAGTTGATTCTTGAATGGGGAGAGAGGCGAATGGATCTCGTTGAGATCGAAGTCGGTGCTGCTTCTGACCGCCGTAGGAAACCATTTCTCGGGGTAGGTGCCATTGGGCGTGTAGATAAGAATCAGGCGAAGCGGAAACACTTCTTCATCGGCGCGAGCCCGAAGTGAGTCGAGCAGGGGCAAACAAAGAGCGCCTGTCGAGGCTCCCAGAAATGCGCGCCTCTTGAGCCCTCGTGAGGCGGTCCCCTTGGCTTGCGGGGCGCTCCGGTTCCCTTGGGTTCGATGGTGTGGGCCTTCGGCCATTCGATGGGGATGCGGGGGGTGCTTTCTGGTCATAAGGAAGTCTCCTTGCCAGCAGGGCGGAAGCGAAACGCTTGGCTCGTGGCGAGAGCAACGAGGATCTCACGGAGCGATCCACCAGCCTGAATGACTTCTTCAGTGACATGATCGATATCGCATTGGTCCTCGTGTCCATCGGGTCGGCCCATGGCGAAGGTGAACCATTTTCGCGCGAGACAACGTGTGACCGCTGGCGACTCCGCAAGCTTGGTGCTGAGCTCCTGAACGTTTTCCAGTTGGCCCTCCAAGTTGGGATCGGGGCCTTCGATCAGCGCCCCAGACGTGTCGATGGAAAGCCCTCTCTCGCTCGAGCGTTGTCGTCCCAGCTCGTCGAACTCCTCGAAGGTAAAGCCGACAGGATCGATGAGCTCGTGACAGCCAGCGCAGCTGGCCGATTCCGTGTGTACCTTGAAGCGCTCACGAGTTGTGAGTTCAGGATCGGGATCTGGGGGAGAGTTGTCGACATCCGGTGGCGGGGCCGGAACCGGCGCGCAAAGAAGCTTTTCGCGGACAAAGACGCCTCGCCGGATGGGGGATGACTGATCGGTGTGTGCAAGCAGGGTCAAAAGACCGGGTTGGGTCAGCAAGCCGGTTCTGCTTTCCGGAAGCTCGTAGGAGGTCATTTGTTCCGGAACCGGAAGGCCGTAGAGGGAAGCAATCTGCGAGTCGACAAACACTCGAGGCGAGCTCATCAATCTGTTGACCGTCCCGTCCGCATCCCAGAAAACGCCGTCGACGAAGGAGAGCAAAGACTGGCGAAGTGACTCGATGCTTTCGGCGGGCGCGTCCTCTCTCACGAGTCCATCGAATTCGTCGAGGTCGAGCCAAGCTGCGTGGAAATCGCGCACCTGCTGCTGGGCGCGGGGATCGTCCAGCATGCGTTGGACTTGCTGTTTGACACCAGCAAGCGTAGCCAAGCTACCGTTTGTAGCGGCGCTCAGTAATTTCTTGTCGGGCATGGTGCCCCAAAGAAAGTAGGAGAGTCGTGAGGCAAGCTCGTAGCCGCCCAGAGGCACCATGCCTTCTTCGTCGGTCCCCGGAATGGTTTCTATGCGGTAGAGAAACTGGGGAGATTGTAAGAAGGCCTCGACAACGGCGACGAGAGCTTCTTCGTGGTTCACCGAAGAGGCCGTGTTGACATAGAGGCGAAGAAATATTTTGCGCTCGGTCTCGCTGAGTGGCCGGCGGAACGCCCGGAGGCCGAAGTCGTCGATGAACGTTTCCGCGCAGTCTTGTCCCGGAGAATCGCACGGGACGAGCTGGTCGAGTCCGCGCTCGCCTGCCCGAAGCGCGAGCTCCTGAGCGGCCTGGGTGAGCTGCTCGACGAGCAACGGGTTAGCGACGTGGGAGAGGGCATTGTTGTCGAACCCGTCGACCTCCGGTTCTGGCGGAAAGTTGGTGGTGGGATCCTCGGTTTCACCGAGAAGATCTCGTACGGTGCGGTGGTATTCTCTTCTGGTGAGAAGACGGGCGGGTGGAGTCTCGCCGTGCTCGGGAGCACAGGATGTCTCCTGAGGAGTGTCCCGTTTTTCGGGATCTCCCAGGTAGCCCTCGCAAGAGATGAGCCACCCACTTAGGCTCAGGATTGTCAGCAGCCGACGGCGCACGAAAGAAAGCCTCCACGAAGAAATGAAATACGCGGCATTTTGCGTCTTGACTGCTTCAGCGTGCTATCAGAGGGGGAGCGAGTCAACGACGGCCGATGGATCGGCTATGGCCGCGCCCCTTCTTTTTTAGAGGTTTTAAGCAGTTGAAAAAGGATCAGATCTTGCCGGAAATCCAGGTTTGGATTGACGGAGCGTTCGTGGAACCCGAGCACGCCTGCGTGAGCGTGTTCGATCGCGGATTTTTGTACGGCGATTCGGTGTTCGAGACTCTACGAACCTATGGAGGTCGGCCTTTTTCCTTAGAGCAGCATCTCGAGCGCCTGGAGGAGAGCGCTCGGCGGGTCTGGATCGAATTGCCCCTCGACCGAAAGGGACTCGCTAGGGAAGTAGTTCGAGCGGTCCGTCGTTCGGGGTATGCCGAGTGCTATGTCCGCCTGATGGTCACCAGGGGGGTGGGAGCCCTCGGGCTCGACCCGCAGCATGCCGTCCATCCTTGTCGAGTCCTGCTTGTGGGGCCACTCGTACGGCCCCCTGAGTCGTTCTATTCCGAAGGAGTCTCGGTCATCACCTTCGAGACGGCGCGAGCTGGCGATGCAACCCAAGCAGCCGGCGCGAAAATCGGCAACTACCTGGTGGCTGTGCTGGCCAACCGGGAGGCTGCACGGGTCGGCGCGAAGGAGGCATTGATCTGTGATTCATCGGGTCGGGTCGTAGAAGGCGCGACATCGAACGTGTTTTGGTTCTCGGATGGTGCTGTTCACACCCCACCCCTCGAAGCGGGTATATTGCCTGGAATTACGCGTGCACACGTCCTCGAGGTGAGTCGGCAGTTGGGCCTGCGTGTGGTGTATCGGGTGCCCCACAAGAGTGACCTCCAGCAGGCTCAAGAAGTGTTTATCTCATCCAGTATTCGGGAGCTCGTACCCGTCGTTGCCATCGACGGTGAGCCTGTTGGAACAGGTTATCCGGGGCCGACGACGAAGCGACTGCTTGCGGCCTTTCGGGCTCATTGTCAGCGGCACTGCGCAGAGGCTGGCCCCAGTGCCGATTCTGCCGAGTGAGCGGATTTTCTGGCTACATGGGGTCATTGTCTTCTCTCTGTCACCTCACGGAGGAGCCGGTTGCCTCTTGAGGGAACCCTTCGTCTTTTCGCGTTCCACGTCAGTACAACGCGCTGTAAGATCAACCCAGAAGTAGATAGCTGCCCGTGATGAGGAGAACGAATGTGACAGCCCTCAAAATGAGTTTTGCTCCTCCCTCGAGAGTCAGGCGGACTCCGATGAAGGTGCCGAGCACATTGCCAATCCCCAAGAACAGACCGGGCAGCCACCGCACTTGGTCCGCCAGAAGGAAAATGACGATGGCCGGGACGGTGAAGGTCATGATCAACGGAAGTTTAACAGCATTGGCATGGAGTGCGTCGACGCCGAGCAGGGAGGTAGTGCTCAGAAGGATCCAGAGGCCGACTCCTGCCTGAAGAAACCCCCCGTAGACCCCGATCAGAAAGAAGGCGAGAGATTGGACGATGGTTGAAGATGCGAGGTTGCCGAGCAGTGAGGCTGTGCCTTGGGACTTTGCGGTTTGGAGGCTGCGGAACAACAGGATTCCGGCCATGACGATGAACAGTGCCCCGAAAACACGGCGCAGGCGTTCGGGATCGATGAGGGTCGCCAGCAATGCGCCACTGAGTGCTCCGAGGACAACGGGCGGGAGAAGTCGGCGGTAGAGCACGGCATCGAACTGGCCTTCCCGTTGATACACGGCGGTGGCGACGATGGCTTGGAGAGCGATGGCGATGCGATTCGTGCCGTTGGCGATATGCACGGGAAGTCCCGCGGCTATGAGAGCTGGCAACGTGAGAAACGACCCTCCTCCGGCGATCACGTTGACCACCCCGGCGATGAACCCAGCCGGAACGAGAAGGAGAAGCCAAAAGGTGTCGTTTGACCCTATCGCACTCATTGGTCGAGACCGCGCCGTCCTTCGATCGCGCGGCCCAGGGTAATTTGATCAGCGAATTCCAGATCGCCGCCATGAGGAATACCGGAGGCGATGCGCGTCACCGAGAGACCACGAGAGGCCAGTTCTCTGGCCAAATACAGGGCCGTGGCTTCGCCGTCTACGGTGGGCGGAGTGGCGAGGATCACTTCTGCCACTTCGTCTTCGCTGAGGCGTTGCAGAAGGACGTTGAGGTTGAGTTCACCTGGTCCAATCCCGTCCAGGGGAGAAAGGAGTTTCCCCAAAACGAAATAGCGCCCCCTCATGGCGCCACTCCGTTCAATAGCGATGAGATCCTGGATCCGTGCCACCACGCAGAGCAGTGATGAGTTGCGTTGTGGATCTCGGCAGACCGAGCAAAGTGCGAGGCCTTGTTCATCGAGCTCGGCCAAATGGCCGCAGCGTTCGCAGAGCTTGAGCCGCTGCCCGAGCCGTGAAAGTTCGTTGCCGAGATCGGAAGCGAGCTCGACATCCGTGACCAGATGCAAGGCGAATCTCTGGGCCGTCTTTTCCCCTACGCCAGGAAATCGGCTCAGGAGCTGAACGACACGTCGCAGGGATTCAGGAAGCACGGTCCGAAAACCTCCGATAAGATGTCCTTGGTCGAGAGTTCCTCTGGTTCATCAGGGAGCCTCCGGAAGGCGAACGTCGCGAAGCTTTGCTCCGAGGACGTCGACCGCTTGCCGAATTCGGGGATGATTCTTGACTTCTTCGACGAGTGCTGCCCGCTCAGCTTGTCGCTTTCTTTCTTTGGCTTTGGCTACGCTTTGATTCGGATGGGCGTGCTCGCTCTCGGGAATGATCTCCAAATGGGCGCTAGGCCCCCACAGCTCTTTGAGAGAGCTCTCGAGAATGGCTCGTCCCTCGGAACTGGTGAGTTTCTTTTCGAAGAGATAACCCGGCTCGAGGGCGATAGATAGCCGAGATCCGTCGCATTGCAGAGGGACCGTCTGTTCGAGATAGGCCGCAAGCTCCATGTGCTTTTCTCTCACGTGGGCACATACCCTCATCATCTTTTCCAGGCGTTCTTCGTGCTCGGGAGACACCTGGACCAGGCTAGCCTGCTGACTCGGCTCTTGTGGAGAGGAGTCGAAAGCCTTGTTCGATCGCTCTTGGGGGGGGAGTGCATCTGGCTGTTCCGGCGGCCTCTTGCTTGGTTGGGAAGCGGCGCGAGCCCGAGGGCTTTCCTTCGGCATCTCGCCTGCTCGGGAAGCGGTCTCGGGGCGCTCTGGGACGGAAGCTTGTTCCGTCGAAGTGTCGGAAGAGCCGCGAATTGGGGAAGAGGAAGGAGCTGGGGAGCGGTTGCCACCCGACGCTGGAGGAAGACCTCGGCCTTGAGCTGCTGTTCCCCCCCCGCCGCGGCCGCCAGAACGGCCGGGAGCTCCTTGAGCCAAGCGTTTTTCTAGTGCGCCGATGCGCTGGAGAAGTTCGTCGAGCGGGAGCAAGGGAGGGCGCAACGCGAGACGAACGAGGAGCATTTCCAGGTTGGACCGAGGATCGGCGCCTCGAGTGATGTCGTCGAAGCCACGAGAGAATCCCTGGTGAAGACGCAGTAAATCACTTTCACCGGCTTTTTGGCCAAGCTCCAGGATGGCCTGACGCTCCTCGTCTGCGAGATCGAGCAAATCTCCAGGCTCCGAACAGATGCGAGAAACAACGAGATCGCGCAGGAGACCAAGCAAGTCGCGGGCCACGTGAGCGATGTCGAACCCTTGATCGGCGACTTGCGAAACGAGCCGCACGCAGCTCTCCGGCTCACCACCGACGAGTGCGCGAGCGATCTCGAGCAATGCAGAGCGGCTGGCGACGCCCAGGACGCGTGCCACATCCTCGCCGGTGAGGCGCTCGCTGCCGAACGCGATGACTTGATCGAGCAGACTCATGCCATCTCGCATGCTTCCGGCGGCCTGGCGGGCGAGCAGAAGTACGGCACTGTCCTCCGCATCGATATTTTCCTGTTCGAGGACGTAGCGCAGTCGTTCGGCGATGACGCGGGTGGGAATCAGTTTGAAGTCGAAGCGCTGAACACGACTGAGAATGGTGACCGGAACTTTGTGCGCTTCGGTCGTTGCGAAGATGAATTTTACATGAGAAGGAGGTTCTTCCAGCGTTTTGAGAAATGCGTTCCACGCTGCGCCGCTGAGCATGTGAACCTCGTCGACGATGATGATCTTGTAGCGATCGCGCGTGGGTCGGTAGGGCAGCGAATCCTGCAGTTTGCGGACCTCGTCGACGCCGTTGTAGCTGGCCCCGTCGATCTCACGGACATCCATGTCCGAGCCCGTGGCGATCTCCTGGCAAGCCGGGCATTTGAGGCAAGGGTTGACGGTCGGCCCGGGATCGACCTCCGTCTTGTCGCTCGAGGGATCGCCCATGCAATTGAGGGCCTTGGCGAGGATGCGGGCGCTGGTCGTCTTTCCCACACCGCGCACACCAGTAAAGAGGAACGCGTGCGCCACCCTCCCCGATGCGATGGCTGAACCGAGAGTCTTGCTGACGTGGTCCTGTCCGACCAGGTCACTAAAATCCATCGGGCGCCATTTGCGCGCCAAGACGACGTAACTCATCCCGGATTCAGCTAGAGCGCCGATTGCTGCTCTGCAACCCATGGGCCCACATGCGTCCAAATACAGCTTTTGGCACTCCGAGCTGAATGGGGTGAACGAGGCAAGCGCTCCAGCTGAGCGGCCCCTTCGCTGGAAATCTGCGTGGTTCCGAACAGAAGAAGGGAAATGGTCTGGCTCTGGCTCTGAGCGGCCTCTGTGGGTAGCGTTTCTGTCATGACCCGTGCGGGCAGCTTGCTTGCCATCGCTTTGACCGTGGCGACCTGTCGACCCTTCAGGGCGCCGGAGTCGTCCGAGGCCTCCGGAGATGAGAGTGCGCAATCTCGGCGTGCTCACTCTCCGAAGGACGCCGTGCCGTCAGACGCCGTGCCGTCAGACGCCGTGCCGTCAGACAAAGGGCAAAAGGTTGGGGGAGAGGCGAAGGATTTCACCCCCGATCGATTGGTACCAGCGCCGGCGTGGGCGGCCGAGAAGCGACGGACACTTCTTCGGGCTTTGCCAACGCACGTTGCGACCGACCAATTGAAGGAGCTGAGGGTTGCATCGGACATGGGTTCGGGAACGTTTGAGAACCTGTGGGCCATTTTGGACGAGCAAGCGCCGCGTCCCTTGCGTGAGGACTCCACCCTGGGAGGGCTGGTCGACGAGGACAGCGAGCTCTCGCCAGGGTGGCATGTGCTCCTCGTTTTTGCGGAACATCAAGCGGAGCGGAAGATTGTTTTCACGAGTCATCGATTCAGTCTGGACGTGACCGATCCCGGTCGTCCGCCGACTGTTTACTGCGCCTTGATTCGTCCGCGAGGGACTTACAACGGAGAGGCGGCGCAGCGAATCGATTTCGTGCCATTGTCCGTTTCCGATCAAGTGACTCGATTGAGGTTGGTTCTCACTGGTCCCGAGCATGTTTCCCGGCTTCTTCTCGGTGCCAGCGAGGCGGCCCAACAGGTGAAGGTCGTCAGTGGGGACCACCATGTGCGGCTCGACTGCCTGGATGAGACGCAGGAGTCCTTACAGGTGGTTCGTCGCATTTTCACCGTTAACCGAGATCTCGAAGAGAGCCGTTGATCAAGAGGGCGCAATCATGGTGAGTCACGAGTGGGCGCTCGGCGCGTTGATCTGGTGCATGGTCTACTCGGGGCTCGCGGCGTTCTTTGTTGTCAGTGGCAGACTCTTTCCGCGTCGCGGGTACGAGCTTCTGGGAGCCGCATTGGCACTTATCGCAGTGTCCGCCCTGGGGATGTGGGTGATCATCGAGCGACCCGAAAGCAGAGCCGAAGGAGTTGGGGAGTATCTGGTTTTCCTCTGTGCGGCTTTTGCTCCCGCTCTCAACACGCACTTCCTTTTCTATTTTTCCGGCAAACGACAGTGGCGAAGGCTGGCTTCCCTGGGCTACGTGCTCGGGGCGGCTGGAGCGCTTGCAGAGTTGGCCTCGGGAGGAAGTGCCGTGCGGTCGTTGGCCGCTCATCCTGCCTCGTCGACCGTCGTGGCTAAATTTCTGACGGTTTTGCTTGGTGTCCACCTCGTTGTTGGTGCGATTTTGCTGGGTCACGGACTCCGCTCGGGTCGACGGCGCGCGCTCTTCCCTCTCATTTGCATCGTCCTTCTGGGGCCGGCCGCCACCTACGACTTTGCGAGCTTTGCGTTGTACGGGCAAACCAGTCTTCTCACCGAAACGCTGGTTTGGATATATGCGCTGTCGATTGTCTGGGGACTTTTGTCCGAACTTCGCGGGGCCGAGGGGCTTCTTGAGGAAACCACCTCCAGCCTGGCCGAGCGCACCGCGCAGCTCCAGGTGTCTTATGCGGAGCTCGAGCTAGTCCACAGCGAGCTGTCCAAAAAGGAGCAACTGGCTGCCGTCGGTGAGCTTGCAGCAGCCATCGCCCATGAGGTGAGAAACCCCCTGGCGATCATCACGAATGCTGCCTCGGGCTTGCGGCGCCCGAATCTGACCGATTCCGATCGAGAGACACTGCTGTCCATCGTGGACGAGGAGTCAGAGAGGCTCAATGAGCTGGTGACCGAGCTGCTTCGCTTTGCCAGGCCCGTGGAGGCAGCGAGGGCGCCTACGTCGTTGCAAGATATCTGTGAGAAAGCTCGAGCGGCAGTCCCTGACGGCTACGAGGTACATGTGGAGAGAACAGTGAATGCTGATCTGGAAGCTATTTGGGTCGATCCGGGCCTCTTTCGGCTGGCCATTGACAACTTGATGGCCAATGCCGTTCAGGCGATGCCGGATGGTGGACCGATCACGATTACTCTTGGTCATGCGAGCTTTGCCGACGGGGAGCCGGCAGAATCCATTTCCGTGCAGGATGCGGGCCAAGGCATGACGGAGGAAGAGCTTGAACGAGCCAGAAAGCCCTTTTTTACCACCAAACCTCGCGGTACGGGCCTCGGTCTGCCTATTGCCGAACGAATTGTCGACGCCCACGGCGGCCAGCTTTCGATTCGGAGTCAGAAAGGAGAGGGAACCACGGTGACTCTTCTGGTGCCCGCGGAGCAGGGAGAAGGCCCCTACGCGGTGACCAAAGCCCCCAGTACCCGAAGGCGATTTCGGACCAATCCCCGAGCCGTCTCCAATATCGCGGAACAGGCTCAAACAGCACAGCAAATGAAGTCGGAGAAAGATTCATGACCCAAGCCCGTCGCCAGGCCATCGTAGAAAAGGATAAGCGTTACGTTTGGCACCCCTATACTCAGATGCAGAAGTACATCGAATCGGGGCAGCCGCTCGTGATCGAGCGAGCCCAGGGGAGCCGGCTTGTCGATATGGACGGACGGCGCATCATCGACGGGAATGCGTCTTGGTGGACGTCGCTGTTGGGACACAATCACCCTCGCCTCGTTCGAGCTCTTTCCGCCCAAGCGGAAAAGCTCTGTCACACCTCCTTGGCGGGAGTGACTCATCCGCCCGCCGTCGACTTTGCCGAAGCTCTAGTGGCTCGGGCACCGCAGGGCCTTGATCATGTGTTTTTTAGTGACAATGGCTCGACGGCGGTCGAGTCGGCGATGAAGATGGCCTTGCAGTTCTTTCGTCAGAATGGTCAGGAAGAGAAAACCGAGTTTCTGGCGCTCGAGCATGCTTTTCATGGTGAGACGATGGGTGTGACCGGGATCTCGGGTGTCGAAGCCTTTCGGCGTCCGTTTGCCGGGCTCACGCTTCCGGCGCACCATCTGCCTACGCCTGCCGATCACTTGGAATCGGCGGTAGCTAAGCTCGCCCAAGTACTGGCCGAAGGTGAGAAAACTATAGCAGGTTTCGTTGTCGAGCCCTTGATTCAAGGGGCCGGAGGAATGCGCATCTACGAGCCGGAGTACCTTCGCGTTGCGCGGGAGCTGACGGAAAAGCATGGTGTCCTTCTGATTGTCGACGAGGTGTTCACGGGCTACGGCAGGACTGGGCCATTTTGGGCTTGTGAGCACGCCGCAGTGAAGCCCGACATTCTCTGTGCGGCCAAAGGACTGAGCGGTGGTGTTCTTCCCTTTGCCGCGACCCTTTGTACTGATGCGATCTTCGAAGGCTTTTTCGGGGACGCTTCGAGGGCCTTTTACTATGGACATACCTACTGCGGGAATCCGCTCGGTGCAGCCGTCGCCCAGGAGGTTTTGCGCATCTACGACGAAGAAGGCGTGGTCGAGCGCGCACAGCCGAAGGCGCGACGCATCGCGGAGACATTTTCTGCGCTGGGTGAGCTGCCGGGAGTCGCGCGCTCTCGGAGCCTTGGTATGTGCGGTGCGCTGGAGCTGGGGACCCGTGGAGGCTACCTGGAGAGGAGTGGCTGGCGGGTCTACGAGGAGGCACTCCGGCGCGGGGCATACGTCAGACCGCTCGGGAACGTTGTCTACCTCACTCCAGCTCTCAACATTCCAGACGAGGATCTCGACGAACTGCTTGCGATTGTCACCGAAAGCGTGACGCTCGAATGTCGAGCAAGGCGTGACGCGTGAACGTTGAGCAGAAGCGTCAGGGCATTCCTTCCACGGCGTCGAGGTGCGCTTGAGCGCTGGCTCGTTGGAGCTGGGGGACGCGCGGAGCGCCTGGGTTTCTGTTAGAAGCGGTTTCGCGAAAGGAACAAACCAAATGGCTCGGAGACGGCACTACTTATTTGCTTGTGTGAACCGACGACCCGATGGTGCCCCCAAAGGATCGTGTGCGGCACGCAATTCAGAGGCGATTCACGCGGCGCTCAAGGCGCGGCTCAAGGAGCGAGGCTTGGCTGCGGAATGCGCGCGAGCTTGCACCTCCAGCTGTCAGGATGTCTGTTGGGCCGGCCCCACGATATTCGTTGCCCCTGAGGGGTACGTCTACGGTCGTGTGAAACTCGAGGACGTGGAGGAAATCGTTGATGCCCTCGAACGAGGGGAGCGGGTTGAGCGGCTCGTCCTGAATGAAGAGGACTTTTTGGAGCCACGTGAGCGAAAAAATTCGAGCTAAACAGCCGGGCCAGTTTGACAAAATGTCGCAGAATGACAATTGGACACGGTCGAGTCACTCTGACATCCTCTTGTCAGGATGACCGAGCAGAGTTCCTCTCAGCAAGCTTTTCCCGAGGACGTCACGGTTCTCGTGGTGGACGACGAGCCGAGCAACTGCGCGTCGTTGGAACGCATTTTCAATAAGGAAGGAATGCGGGTCTTTACGGCCGAGGGGGCAAGGCCTGCGCTTGACGTGCTGCGAGGTCATCGAGTGCATGTTGTCCTGACGGACTTGATGATGCCTGGGCCGAGCGGGGTGGAATTGTTGCGGGCTGTCAAAGAGGTTTCCCCCTCTACCGAAGTGGTCCTGATGACCGCCTATGGAACCGTCGAGACCGCGGTCACCGCGATGCGTGAGGGAGCCTATGACTTCGTTGAAAAGCCGCTCAAGCGCGCCACCATTGTGCGGTCGGTGCGCAAGGCCATCGAGCATGGCACGCTCATCGCGGAAAATCAGAAGCTCCGGGCCGAGATTCAGGCGCTGACCCATCGAGAAATCGTTGGTCAATCTCAAGCGCTGCGGCAGGTGCTCGATGTGGCGCTCCAGGCTGCTCCTTCTGTGGCCAATGTCCTGATTCTTGGTGAGTCAGGAACCGGCAAAGAACTGATAGCTCGCTTCATTCACCAAAGCAGTCATCGCGCGGCGCGTCCGTTTGTGCCGGTGAATTGCGCGGCGATCCCGGAAGGAATTCTGGAAGCGGAGCTGTTCGGTCATGAAAAAGGTGCCTTCACGGGCGCCTCCACTCGCAAAGAGGGGCGTTTCGCCAGGGCGCGGGGAGGAACGCTGTTTCTCGACGAGGTGGGAGAGCTTTCCCCCGCCGTGCAGGTCAAGCTGCTGCGGGTCCTTCAGGAGGGAGAATTCGAGCCGTTGGGGGGAAGGACCGTGCAGGCAGACGTGCGAGTGGTCACGGCAACGAACCGAGATCTCTCGCGCGAAGTCGAAGCTGGTCGATTTCGAGAGGACCTGTACTATCGACTGAATGTCATCGCGCTGACGGCGCCCCCGTTGCGAGCTCGGCGTGAGGACATTCCCCTTTTGGTGGACCACTTTTTGGGGATCTACTGCTCCCGCAACGGACGTTCGCGCCTTTCTCCGGATCGAGAGGCACTAGCATGCCTGGCCAACTATCATTGGCCTGGCAATGTTCGAGAGCTCGAAAACGTGATGGAGCGCGCGGCGGTCCTCGCCAAGGGTCCCGAACTGACCGTCAACGATCTTCCGCCTGCGGTTTCTCGCTCTGAGGAGCAGCCCGAACCTCTCCGATTTCCCGTGGGCACGACCTTGGCGGAAGCGGAACGCCAACTGATCCGCGAGACGCTTCGGCACACCGACGGCGACAAATCGCTTGCTGGTCAGCTACTCGGAATCTCGGCCCGCACCATCTACCGCAAGCTGGAGGAGCTATGAGGCCCGGGGGCAATCCGCCTGAGTTTCTTGGCTCGGCCCTTGCTCGCTCCTGCGTCACTCGTCCTACTGCTGCAGAGGCAAACCTAGCGAGAGGGCTCGTTGGCTTGGCGAATGGGCGCAGTCGGGTTGCCAAATTGTCAGCAGAAGCCGCTGCCGTGGGGACTCTTTGCCATTTTGGCTGGAGAGCGCGCTGGATTCGGAGAGCAGTTCAGGGGTTTGAACATGTTTTCTCGCCATTGACCGCTGGCATGGCTCTCGCTTTAAGGGCTGCGGACTGGTGCGTGTCCATGGGCCACTCCGGCCGGACGGGGGCGAGCGGTGCTGAGCCGTTGCGCCAATCCATTCATTCTAACTGTACACCCGCTCAGATCGCTTCGTGAACATCGACGTCCTCTTCAAGAAGTACTTCTACGTCCTTGTCGGCATTCTCGTGGCGTTGGCTGCCTACTTTCAGGCCAGCGGAATCAGCGATCTGGCCAAGGCCGCCTGGGTTCCTCCTGCTGGGCCTCCGCTCTCCCAGGTGCCGCGGATTTCACTACCAGACGTGCCCGAACCCTCGGTGCGCGTCCTCCATGAAAAGAATCCTTTCGATCATGAGACGGGCTCGCTGATTGGACAGGAGCTGGAACCCGAGCCGGAACCGGAGCCGGAGAAGCCGACCTTCGACGATCCGTTGACCGTGCCGTCCTGCGCCGACGTCGAGGTGTTCATCCTCACGGAATCACAAGACCCGCTCTGGTCGTTTGCAGCCATGAAGGGGCCGGGCGAGTCCAAGCCTCATCTTCGTCGTGTGGGGGACAAGCTCGAGGATCAAACGGTGGCCTACATCGGGCACAATCCGAAAACGGGAAGTCCGACCGTTTGGCTCGAAAGCAACAGCCTCTGCCAAGCGGCGCTCTTCAAGATCGACATGCCCGAGGCGTCGGCTCGGAAGAGGCCCAAGAAACGGGAAAAAGAGGAGGAAAAGGAGGAGGAGCAGCGACGTCGCAAGCCCAAGCGCAAGCGTAACTCCCGCGCTGTGGATCCCGCTATCGCTCAAAAGATCAAAAAGATCAGCGATACGGAATTCGAAATCGATCGCAGTGCCGTCGACAAGATCATGGAGAATCAGGCGGAGCTCATGCGTTCGGCTCGGATTGTTCCGGAACAGAAAGACGGCAAAACGGTAGGAGTGCGGCTGTTTGGAGTTCGTCCCGAGACTTTGTTGGGTCACCTCGGCCTCAAGAATGGTGACCGCCTAGAAACCATTAACGGATTCAACATGGGCAGCCCCGAGAAGGCCCTGGAAGCCTACGCTCGGCTGCGCACGGCCAGCGCGCTGAAGATTCAAGTCAATCGGCGCGGCAAACCCATGACTATCGAGTTGAAAATCAAGTGACTCATCGCCATTTCATGACCATTTCAGCACATCTCATCGCCTCTGGGCCGTACCCAAGGTCTCTTCAGCGACGATCATCCGGAGTCGTTCGCGGTTCGCTCCGTGTTCTTCTCTGTATTGCAATTGGGATTCTCTCTTTTTCGTTGAGTGTTCCTGCTGAGGCTCAACGAGGCCGACGCTCAGTCACCCAAAACAAAGCTGGCGCTCGGACCAAGGACGAGCCTCCGGGTGCTGCGGGCGAGCTTCCCAGCACGATGGACAAGATCGCCGAAGCGACGGACGTAGATTATCGGCCCAAACCCGGCGGGTACAAAGTCCGCTTCAACCTCGAGGACGCCGATTTGGCGGAACTCGTCAATCACATCAGTGGGATGACGGGGCGGCGCTTCATCTATGGAGCGAAGGTGCGCAAGATCCAGGCGACGGTGGTTTCCCCCGAGCCGGTCAGTTTGAATGAGGCCTACCAGGCATTCCTCTCCATTTTGGAAGTCAACGGACTGACTGTCGTGCCCCACGGGCGTTTCCTCAAGATCGTCGATACCGGAGGCATTTCTGGGAAGGGAACGCCTCTCTACGATCGAGGTGCACCGATCCCCAATACCGACAGCTTCATTACGCGCCTCTACCGTACGCGTCATGTCAGCGCCGAGGAGGCGGCCGGGCTCCTGAACAAGTTCAAGAGCAAGGAGGGTGACATCACCGTCTACCCGGCTGGTAATCTTCTGATCATCACCGACACAGGAGCCCAGGTTCGGCGCATGGTTCGCATCCTCGAGGAAGCGGACGTCGGCGGTCAAGGTGAGCGCATGTGGGTTGAACCCATCAACCATGGAGATGCTGCCGAGCTTGCCGAGCGGGTCAACGAGTTGTTCGCGGTGGGCGAGGGGGGAAGCGGAGGCCTCTCGAAAGTCGTCGCGGATGAGCAGACCAATTCGCTGATCATCGTGGGGACCAATGACTCATACGAGACCCTTTTGGAAGTCGTGAGCAAGCTCGACTCACGGCCGGGTGAAGAAGGTATTGTTCAGGTGCTCCCTCTGCAACATGCCGTTGCCGAAGAGCTGTCCAAAACGCTTCAACAGATGCTGAGCGGTCAGGTCGGCAGAAAGAAGAAGCGGAAAGCTGGAGGAGATGGGGGAGGGATGTTCGAGGGGGAAGTGACGGTGACTCCCGACCAGGCGACGAATTCGCTCGTCGTGAGCTCGTCGCCGCGCGATTTCGCCCAACTTCGCCTTCTCGTCGATCAACTCGATCGGCCGCGTCGTCAAGTGTTCATCGAGGCGGTCATCATGGACGTGAACGTCAGTGATGAAAGCGAGCTCGGGTTTTCATGGCATGGAGGGGCCGAGCCGAATTTGGGAGGTGATGAGAATTCGCTGCTTCTGGGCGGGTTCAATGCTGCAGGTTCTGCTCTCTTTCCGGATGTGAGCGCTCTGCAAGGTTTCGCGGCCGGCGTTCGCGGCCCCGGCATCCCGGGCACCAGTCAGTACACTCCCACAGGCTTGAGCATTCCTGCCTTTGGTGTGGTGGTCAATGCGCTAGCGACCTCCGGGCGAGGGAATGTGCTGGCTACACCGCATGTTATCGCTACGGACAACGTTGCGGCGGAAATCAACGTGGGGGAAAATATCCCGTTGCAGACCAATGCGGGCGGCGGACTCCAAAATCTGGCCAATGCGGCGGGAGGTCAAGGAGCCGGGATCGCAGGCCTCGCGAGTCTGGGATTCAACGCCCCACGCGAGACCGTAGGAAACAAGATCAAAGTCACTCCTCACATCAATGAGTCGGACCAGGTACGACTGGAGATCGAGCAGGAGAGCAGCTCTCCAGGGGCGCCAGTGGGGGCTCTTGGGGCGGTGCCGATTGTCGAGCGGACGGCCAAGACCACGGTGGTAGTCGAAGATCAGCAGACCATCGTCATCGGCGGACTCACCCGCGACGAATATCAAACCTCGCGAAGCAAAGTGCCCATTTTGGGTGACATC
>CAYTRQ010000077.1:0-16798 GCA_964440025.1 uncultured Polyangiaceae bacterium
TTTCGCGCCATCAAACCATCGAACCATTGCGTCTTGCCTTTCTTGAACTCCTTCTCGAAAAGAGGGCCCATCCAGTGGCTGCTAGCAGGCCCCAGGTGGTTCTTCCGTCCGTCTCTGCCCAGGCGGAGACATGACATCCGCTGGGCGTTTTGTCATCGTCCGGCTCCGGGGGCTGGTCGGCTCCAGCCGCTCCTCCAGTCTGCATCGGTGTGTCGATGCCGCCAGCCGAGCCGCCAGCGTTCCGAGGGGGCTCATCAGCCTGCTGCTGCGACTCGGCCCAGGCAGGAACAGGCTCCCCCAGCCTCGAGGAGATCCGTTCGACCAGGTGGGCGAGATTGTCTTTTGGGAGAGTGAAGATCGGCGACGTGCAATCTTCGTGGCCGCGAGAGAGCACGCCCACGATGGCTCCTTCTTGAAGCGCGGGGCCGCCGGAGTCCCCCGGGCAAGGCCCAGGTTCCGTGATAAACTCGTTCGAGGCAACGGGCTGGGCGTTGAGCGCGGGCCCCCCCGCCCATCCGCTCACCGCCGCACCCTCGCAGGATTCAGCCACACAGTGCACTGTGAGACTCCCTGAGCTGCGTCGCTCTCGTTCACCACTTCCGCTGGGATGTCCTGCACCGTATCCGACGGCCAGGATTTTTTCATTGGAGAGAACTCCTCCCCGATCCACGTCAAGGGGTGCCGCTTGCTCGCTCGACATGGATTCGGTGAGCACCAAGACAGCAAGGTCCGCGCCACACAGCGGACGGCTGAGTGGTGCGTCCTGTCCCTGCGAGTCCTGGTTGTCTTGCTTGGTGACAGAGATCCCGTCGATGAAGTGGAGCTCACTGACCGCTAAGAAGTTCCAAGAGGGCTCGGGCGCCCCGCCTAGATCATCGACGGAAGAGAGTCGCAGCGACTCCAGGGGCGCGGCAGGTCCAAGCCGAAGATCGGAGCAACTTCCAGCACCTCCGCCGTCCGCAACGCAGTGTGCTGCCGTGAGGACAAGGCGAGGTGCAATCAAAGAAGCGCTGCACAGATCCCAAATATCTCCCTGTTTTCTTTCTAGGGAAAGGACAGCACTCCGTGAGGAATCCTCGCCAAAGGCGATGGCCTGCCTTTTGGAGCGCGCGGCGTCGACAGGAAGAGGCTCGCCACCGTGACAACCCAACATGCACCAAGAGGAGCAGAGAGTGAGCCAAAACACCGAGCGTCTCAAAGGGGCCCTCATTGGTTTCCGTTGCCGGCGGCGCCGCCGATCCCCCCTTGGTCGGGACAGGTGGGCAACGTGTCTGCTTCTGCGATTCCTCCGGCACAGACGCCTCGGAATTCAGAAGTGGGATTGTTGAGACAGGACTGTTGCCCTGGGCAATCGGCGTTGCAGTCACAAAGGTGAGCGCAAACTCCTTGGTCGCCAATTCCCTGCTCGATGTCCGCGTCGCTCAAGTCGTAGGCAAAAAAGGCGCAGTCGAGGCCTTCCTGCCTCAGGTTGTCCGCTCCGCAACCGGACTTGGCTCCGACTCGACAGGATTGTTCACATTCACCAGCGCCGTCGTCGCCGACCGCGACGCAGAGCCCCGCGCAGGGATCGCTCGAGGCTGCAGGATCGCAGGACTCTCCAAACTGCTTGCCCTCCGCAGCCACTTCGAGTTCTGTGCAAATTCCCACAATCTCCTGACAGGTGCCCAGATTGGGATCGTTAAGGGAGGCAAAGCAGAGCTCTCCGGACATGCACTGGCTATCTCGTTGACATGGCCTTTCTGTCTCTACGAGGGCCGGAGCACATGCCCGATCCGGTGAGCCCCCACATTTTCCTGCCGAGTCTCCAAAGTTGCATGTTTGGTCGATGCTGCCTTGACCGGCAGTACCACCCATTGCCTCCGTGGGGTCGTTCCGGGAGCTCTTGCAGCCGCTTGCAACGGACAGCAAGGTTGCGCACAGCAACGCCCCGAACAGGAGCTGAGCGCGAGCGGATGTCGTCATGGCAGCGACCTTGGCCGATGCACGCGGGAAAGGCCAGTTCCTTCTCCGTCTTTCTGGAGGTGGCGCGGGTGCTTTTTGGGGAGGGAGTTCGAAGGTTCAGGTTGCCGCTGCTCGGGCCAACTGGTAGCCGAGCTTTGCTGTGAAACTGCGTGCGTGCTTCTTCTTTCTGACGGTTTGTTCTTTTGGCGCGTGGGGCTGCGGGGATCCTGAGCTCTACGTGGTCGATTATGGCGGTGACGAGGACGAGGACGGTTGGCCTCGAGCCTTCGACTGCGACGACGAAGATCCCGAGGTGTTTCCTGCTGCCGACGAGATTCCGGGAGATGGGATCGATCAAGATTGTTCTGGCACCGATGAGGTTCCGGCAATGTCGATGGGAGGGGCATCGCCCTGCGATGACGAGGAGTGTGGTTCCGGTGGAGGTGGCGGGAACCCGGCAGCTGGCTCAGGGGGTGGTGCGGATGGCATCGATGCCGACGGGGACGGATACGTCGGAGGTGAAGAAGGAGACGATTGCGACGACGCGCGTTCGGAGGTTCATCCGGAAGCGCAGGAAATCGTCCTCAACGGAATCGACGAAAACTGTGACGGCAGCGATCTCGTCGGTGTTGACCAGATCCTTGACGCCTTTCCCGAGGAAGCCGTGGCGGCGGCGCCCCCGGCATTGGCCGCCGGAATGGTGGATGGAAAGCCTCATGTTCTTGCGGTGTGGAGCGACTCGAGAGTGGCTCCGGCACAGGATCTCTATGGCCAGCTATTCGACGCGAAGGGCCTACCCGTGGGGGAGGAAATCGCGATCGATACCGAGGATAATGCAGCAAAATCCGGTGTTCGGGTGGCGAGTCGCGGAGACGGTTTTCTCGTTACTTGGGCTACGGCAAGTGGTGTTTGGGTGCAACGGCTTCAGCAGACGGGCGTTCCTCGAGGAACCGTCCTCGGCTACGGAGGAGAAGGGGCGAGTGCACCGGTTCCTGCGGTGAGCCAAGATCATTGGGCCGTTGCTTGGATGATGCCAGCGGACCAGACAGCGCATCTCCGCGCCATGACCCTCGATGGAGCACGCGGCGACATTTTGGAGCTGGGGAGCGGCGAAGTGAGCCACGTTGCGCTGGCACCGACGGACGACGGTTTCGTAGCAGTTTGGGAAGGCCCGTTGGGTGAGGAACGAGGGGTTTGGGGACAGTCGCGAACCATCACCGGGCATCCGGAGGGGGAACCGTTTGCGATTTACGACGGACCGGCCAGTGGGCCGGTTGTTGGCTTTGACGGGACAGAGCATTTCGTCGCCTTTCGCGTGCCGGGCAATTTTGGCCATGCTGCCGGAAAATCGTTGGGCTCCGATCTTTCGGTCGATGATGAACTGATGACCATCCGGCTTTCCTCGGAGTCACTGAATCAGTCCAATTTTTTTCTCTCTTCTGGAGATAGTGGATTTTTCGTCTTTTGGAATGACGACAAGCACGCAACTCATACTCCTCCGGCGCAGGCCATCTATGGAAATCATTGGTCTGCGACCGGGGTGCGCCATTCGGCTTCAACTGCGGTTTTGGCCGCCTCGCAGGCGCAACTGGGAGGAGTCGCATCCGTAGAAAATAAGGTGTTCCTCGGCGTTTTGACCGAGGAGGGAGCCGGACTCATTGTGAGGGACGAGTGAGCGGAAAGAGCTCTTTCAAGCTCTTTCAATCGACTGCAATCGATTGAAAGAGCGATTCGAGATCGATTGCCGGGAAAGAAAATTTGATGGACGGCTCACTTGGCTATTGACCTATCGGGAGCGCTTTGTGTAGTGGTGTGAGCGACACTTCTTCTCCCGTGTCGCTGGGGCCCGGGTGCGGGCCCGTCATGTTTTTGTATTCGCTTTTCTCCGTTGAGCGGCGTTTGCGCACCAAAGCGGTGCTCTGTCCCTTCGTACGGTTCTTGGCTGCCTTGCGGGCTCCCGTACTGCTGTGCAGCGGTGCTTGTCTGCTGGCTGGTTGCATCGGTGACGAACATGTTGGCCAGGGCAGCGAACGTGTTTCTGGCGCTCCGCTCTCGCCTCTCGTGTTTGATGAGCCGAGTGGCAGCAGCGGTGATGGGGGCACCGAGGAGTCCGAGCCGCCAACTCAGGCGGAGCTCGATGCAGCGGACAGTAGCTCCACCGCGTACGAAATCCTCGTCGATCCCCCACGGACGGTGTCCCTCTACTGCGGAGACGGGGTTCACGATCCCTGGCTCGAGGAATGTGATGATGGTTTCGGGACCGAGCCCGATTTGTGCTCGACGAACTGTCAGACGCGCGATCTGCTCGTCGTGCCTTTGGCGGAAAACGACCAGGAACAATCGCGTCGCTTGGGGCTGGGGCGCCACCCACTCTCGCTAGCACGCACTCATGACACCAGCGGCCGCACGGGAGTTGGTGTGTTGAGTTGGATTGAGCTCGGCTCTCCCCGGGTCGATCCGGGGGAGCCCGGCTCTGCGCCTCGCGTCATGGCTCAAATGCTCGACCGGCACGGCAATCCCACCGAGCGCTTGGTGATTGCGGATGCCAGCGGTGATGGAGTGGACGGCGAGGAGCTCGGTCACCCAACGAGCACAGCCAATCCCGTCAGCGTGGCCTTGCCAGATGGCAGTGTGGCGGTCTTTTACAACGATCTGAATGGTGACGGTGACGAGCTCGGGATCGGAATGCGGCATCTGACTCCCGAGGAGTCCGGCTGGCGTATGAGCGAGCTTTCGTTCGCCAATCATATCACTCTCGGGGCCCAGCAAGATCCAGATGCGGTTCGAAGTGGTGATTCAGTGGTCGTCGCGTGGCTCGACTCGAGTGATGCGAGCACGGGGCCCGACATCCACTACCGGACCTATGGGCCAGGCCTGGGTTCCGGAAGCGATGGCGGCGTTCTTGCTGCGACGGAGAACCCGGAGGGTGCCGTGGCACTGGCCGCATGGCCTTCTGTGACATCGGACGGAGCAGAGCATTCTTGGGTTGCGACTTGGCGGGAAAGCCTCCCGGATGGTTCGGAGGCGATAGGAGTTTTTCATCACGGGGTCACGGTACGGATCCGTCCCGCGTGGGTGGATGGTCTCGCGGCAAGTCTGGACGGCGGTGAGGCCGAAGGCTCCGTTGTGGAGCCGCTCATGCCCGGACATGCCGACGATCGGCCGGCCGTGGCACCATTGGATGACTCCCACGTGGCCGTGGCTTTTACGGTGGGCACCGATCCCGAGGGCACCGGGGTGGCCAATGTGTTCCGCCTTTGGGTGGCCGTGGTCGCATTCGACAGCGGCAAGATCCTGCAAGTTGGTCCGGTCGATCCCATGGCGCCCGCAACGACAGGTGATGCGCAGCGGAGCATGAGGCAACCGGCACTCGTAGCGGTCACCGATCCCGTAGAACGTCTCCGTGCTCCTGGCCAAGTCTATCTCAGTTGGCGCAGTGAGGGCGCCTTGGGTGATAGCAACGGCGAAGATCTGTGGCTCAAGCGTTTGGATTGGCTCCCGACCCCTTTGAATGATCTGTCCCTGGGATTGGAGGAAGTGCCTCTCCCGCGGACCACGGCGGCGGGAGCGCTCGATCACGATCCTGGAGATCAACGCACGCCAGCGCTTGCTTCGATGCCGGTGCCGGGAGAGAGCGCCCTGGGCATGGCCTGGGAAGACTTTGCGGGGAATTTTGGTGATGAACAGGCTCAACCGGATATCGCTCTGCAAGTGGCGCCCCTGCCCTTGCGGCGTGGTGAGTCGGTCGAAGTGGATTGTTCGTGGGGTGCCTGCGGTGTGGGGGAAGGACCCTGCAGTGCTGACAGTGACTGCCAAGCGGGTCTTTCCTGCTTGGAGAGGCGAGGGCCATGGTTTGACTATGGAGTCGGTACGGCGGTCTGTGCGCCGGCTAGCTGCACCAACGGGGAGCTCGATGGAGACGAGACCGACGTGGATTGCGGCGGCTCGTGTGGCAGGTGCTTCGACTGTCTTGGGCCGGAGTATGCGGGAACGGCTCACTACTGCAGTGCGGTCTGTTCCTGTGAAAACCTCAGCGGCGATTGCGACTCCGCCTACGATTGTCATCCCGATCTTGTCTGTGAAAAAGACGTGGGCACCCTGAGGAGCTTGCCGGAGCCGATCGATCTTTGCCTTTACGGTCACTGCACGGATGGGGAGCTCAACGCCGACGAGCATCGGCTCGATTGTGGGGGAATGGATTGTCTGCCTTGTGACAATGGCTCGGAGGAGTTTTGCATCGAGCAACCCTGCCTCGAGGGAGAGGGGGATTGTGCGGTTGCTGACGCCTCCTGCGCCAGTGGACTCGTCTGTGAAATGGGACAGGGTCCGATTTACGGTTTGTCTCCCGATATCGGCGTTTGTGTTGCACCTGCTTGCAGCGGTGAGCGTGGGACTCCGAATACTTCTGGTTTCTGCACGGCCGATTGCCGCTGTCCCGATGGCGTTGGCCTGTGTTCGGCCGATGAACAATGCCTTAGCGATCGCTGTGAGGAAGAGATGGGCGTTTACTTCGGACTCGACTCCGAGGCAGCGCTGTGCATGCCCGACAAGTGCTTCAACGGGCAGAAGAACGTGGGGGAGAGTCAAGTGGACTGCGGGGGCGTGTGTGGCACGGAGTGCCCCGCGTGCGAGGTCGATATCGCGCTGAGCTCCTTGGAGGATCCCACGCTCTGGGGGCAGCCAACGTGGGATGGTCAAGGCACGATTACCCAGCTCGGCGGTGTGAGTTCTGGCTCTGAGGCGACTCACGGCACAAGCAGCCTGGAGATGACTTTCTGTGACTTCCAAGAAATCCACAGCGTACCTCTGGATGGGGGCGAGTTTGCCGTCGTGGGCGATGAGCTGTTGGTGGATCTGCGCTTCGAGATCGGGGATGGAGGCAATACCTGGGACTGGCTCGGAGCCGTTGGCGTGGAGCTTTCGTCGCCGAGCCTCGGCCTGGTCACCCTCGAGCCCGAGACGTCCTACTCGCGCGATGACGCGGGGCAGTGGATCACTTTGAGGATGCCGGTGAGTCCCGAGCTGGAGGATTTGTTGCTCAGTGGGGAGCCGGGAATCGTTTTCCGGTTGCGCGTGAATCGCAACTGCAACATCGCAGGGGCCTGGCAGGGGGCGGTCTTGCTGGACAACTTCCGTTTCCGTGGTGATGCCGTCTTCCGCAGTGATTGTGAGCCAGTGGACAATGACACTGGCGGGACCGGAGGCGCCGGTGGCTCGCCGGGCGGCGGTGGCGGTACGGGTGGCTCGACCGGAGGTGCCGGTGGCTCGCCGGGCGGCAGTGGTGGCACCGGTGGCTCGACCGGAGGCGTCGGTGGCTCGCCGGGCGGCAGTGGCGGCACCGGTGGCTCGACCGGAGGCGCCGGCGGCTCGTCGGGCGGCAGTGGCGGTACCGGTGGCTCGACCGGAGGCGCCGGCGGCTCGCCGGGCGGCAGTGGCGGCACCGGTGGGGCCCCGCAGACGACGGCCGAAAGGATCTTCTCCTTCGACGAGCTTGCGGATTGGATGTCCTCCCAAACGACTCTTGTCTCCAATGCCGAGGCGACCGAGGGTGAAGGTTCGCTTCAGATCCCCGATGCCTTTGCGGAGCTCTTCAGTAGCGAATTTCCCGCTACGGACGTTAGCGTCAGCGATCGGATCTTGCTGGATCTCAAAGTTCCGCAATCGGTTTCTGGACAGAATCTCGGTGGCGGTGTGGATGTGCATGTCAGTTGCCCTTCCGTCGCCCTTTGGGATCATTACGTGGGCAGCATTGGTTTTTGGGACAAGCCTAGTGATCTTTGGTTGAGCGGAGCGGTGACGGTCCCGCAGAGCGTCCGCGATGCGTTGGCTACGACGGCGCAGGATTGCAGCATCAAGCTGCGGGTGGACATCTACAATTCTGCTGGCGGCGAGATCTTGTTGGATCATTTGCGCTTTGCTCCGCCCAGTGTTTGCACCACCTACACTCAGGTGGCTTCGCCCCCGTTTTCCTTGGGAATGCCCGTGGCCCCGGATGGCAGCGCCGAACACCCTTGGCCTCTCTGTTCGGTGAATCAGGTGCAGCACGTGATCGACGCTGCTCATCTTTGGGATGACCACTTTGCGTTGAGCTCGAACATCGACCTGAGCAGTGCCGTTGGCCAGATTGGCAGCGCCGCTCAGCCGTTCAGCGGGACCTTCGACGGCCAATTCTATACTCTCTATGACTACCAGTTGGCTGGCGCTGACGATGCCGGGCTATTTGGAGTGGTCCAGGGAGACGGTAATCTGGATGGCTTCGGCGACGGAGTCATTGCGGATCTCATCGTGAGCAATTTTAGTGTCAGCGGTGGATCCCGTGTGGGGGCGGTGGCCGGAAGTTTCGATGGCCGGGCGGAGCGTGTGGTCGCGTTGGACACTACGGTGACCGGAACCACGGCCGACGTGGGGGGACTCTTTGGCCATCTCCAGGGAACGGCTCTGAACTGCGCCGCGAACGCGTGGGTTGTGGGGACGAGCGCGGCGCAGGTGGGGGGATTGGCCGGCAACTGCGACGCCACGATCTATGGTGCGAGCACTTCCGGCACCGTGACCCTGTCTGGGAGTGGGGGGCTGCGCGTTGGTGGATTGTGCGGTGATGCTGACGGCCTGATTCAGGACAGCGCTGCGAGCAGTGACATCACAGCCAACGGCGGTGAAGTCGGGGGACTTGTGGGCCGCAACGTGGGTGACGTCGTGCATTCGGTGGCGCACGGCACCGTGCTTCAACAGGAAAGCGCCACGCGTGTGGGGGGACTCGTGGGACATCAATGGGGCGGCTCGGTCCTCCTTTCCTTCAGCGATGGGGACGTGGCGAGCGCCGGCGGAGAAGTGGGAGGTCTCATCGGGCGCGCCGTGGGTTGCGCGATTGAAGACGGCTACGCCACCGGCGCCATTGAAGCTTCTGATACGGCTGGTGGTCTGCTCGGGAGCATGGAGAGTGCGACCCTCTCTCGTACGTACAGCCGCGGCATGGTCAGCGGGGGCGCTGCCACTGGTGGTCACGTGGGCAGCCGCAACCAGAGTTCGGTGAGCTTCAGCTACACGAGCTCCAGTGAAAACCCGAGCCTCGACCCGGTCGGCAGTGGCTCGAACGACGGCATCACGGCAGTGTCGGACTCTCAACTCATCCAGCAATCCACCTATGAGAGTTGGGACTTCAGCAACGTTTGGTTCCTGGGAACCAGTGGAGCGGAGCTGCGATGAGAAGCAAGACGGATCCGCGCCTTTTCGCCGACACGGGCTGCCAAAGCCGGTTCGGTTCCCTTCGTCGGCAACTTTCGTTTCTCTCTTCTCCTCGAAGCGCCCCAGTTCTGCGGATATTTGAATCATGATTAGGTCCCTGTTTAGAAAGTCCCGTAAGTTCTCCTTCTTCCGTGCCGCTGCCATGATGACGGCTGCAGGCAGCCTGCTCTCCGCGGGTTGTATGGGGGATGAGGAAATTCTCGATTCCGATGGAGCCGGCGTCGAAGAGTCCGCAAAGAGTCGCTATTCGATCAAGGTCTACGTCAAGGGAGAATCCGGCGAATACGAGCTGATTGAGTTGCGACAGCCCGATGCCAGGGACAATGAAAGCGCCTCGGTTGACGACGCAGCCCAATCGAAAGAACAGGAGAGTCAGCTGCAGGATGATTCTTCTGTGAGGCAGAAGAGACAGAAGTCCGTCGACGTGGATTGGGTTGAAGGGGGCGAGTCGTACCGACTCGGAGAGAAGTATAATTACGCTTTGACACACCTGTCTCGGTGGGCCGCGGACGCTTGCTTGCAGGAGTTTTTGGACTCCGGGGCGGCTGGCTACGATGCGAACGAGGAAAGCCATTTGCTTCCTCTTCCCTTGCTAGAGGAGGTTGGGCATTTCGATCGACCCGGTGCGCATAGATATTCCTTGGTGGCTGCTTCGTTTCGAAAGTTCTCGATCGTTAACCCATGGGAGGGGGAGTGGACTCTTACTAGGGGCAGCTGGCACAATGTCGGTCTTTTGTGGCATGAGGAAGATGGATACGAAGAAGAAGGTTCGCGAATCGCGTTCGAAAGCCTGGACGGAGCCCTCTTTTTGCAGTCCCGGTTGCTTTGTTCTGCGCGAAAACTCGCGGACATAGCTGAAGCGGTGAGCCCCATCGAGCTGACCAACGACATTGTTGTGCCCCCACAGGCTGCCGAAGATCGGCACCTCGTCCGGAAGCTCGCCTTCGAGGCGCTGGCAGCTTTCGCTCACTCGGGATTCGAGAAATTGCGCGACTCGAATGAAACCATCGCCAGCTTGCTCGAACGCGTCATAACACGGACGGATCTATTCATGAGCGTCGACTCTCGGGAGCTCCTGTTTGGTCAGGACGATCCTGATCTTCGGCCGTTGCCGGGCTTGCCGCAAGCTCCTTCCGGCGCGGACTACGAAGCGGAAATATCGACGGAAGAGGATCTTCTGGACCTGATTCGCCCCAGGGCTCGAGCGTGGGTGGAACATCATCGAGCGGCGCTGCAGCTGCATCGAGAGCTGATGGTCCAGAGCACCGAAACTGGCTTGGGCAATGCGGAGACGCTCCGTGCCGAGGGAGGACTTTCCGCGATGTGGGGAGCCGAGATCGAGACCGTCAACAACTCGTTGCGAGGTGTTCTTTCGAGCCACTTGGGGCGACTGGAGGTTGATCCCTATCGTAAAAAGGGAGTTCAGGGCTCCAATGAGCCGAGCGATCTGAGTGACTACATTCCCAAAAACGACCCACACTGCGCTGGAGCGGCAAGCTTGCGCGACGTCGAGGGTGAAAAAGACATCCTCGATGAGCTAGGTGCCCTGGTCGCGGCCCGGGCGAGCGACGAGCCGCCGACGACACGCTCTCAGCAAAAGGCTCAATCCCTCGTCGAGCGGCTCGGGTTGGTTCTGCCGACGCTGAACCCTTCTACAACTGGTTGGACGCTTCGCAATCTCGTTCGTGAGCAGCTAGTCATCTTCGATGCCGAACGGCTGGAGAGAGAGGAAGACACGGTCGAGGCGGATCGAGGTGCGCAGTACGATCGGATGTTGGAAAGTCTCAGCGAGGAAGACTTTCAGTTTGCCTTCAGGGGAGCCTTGGCGGTCTACGCTCAGCTCGCGGAGCATGAAACTTGGCCTCCGAGCGACTTGGAGCCTCGTGCCGGTTTGACCGAATTTTCTGATCTTGTCGGGCCCACGCTCTCGTCACTCGGCGGAACGGTTCTTTCGACGAACCCAAGTGAACCAACCGGGCTACCCAGGAGCGCGCTGGCTGGCGATCCCTATGCGCGTTTCGCTCCTGCGCTCGTGGCTTCTCAATGTGACTACTATTCCAAGGAGAGCCCCGCGGAGACACCGAACCGCGGAAGGATGGCTCATGCCTATCAATCTGCGGCCGATACGGCGGCAGCGCTCGTTGAACGACTGCAGAGGCCGTTTGTTAGCCATTCGAGTGAAGGGCTCGATGAATTGGATAGCCAGCTGGCAGAAAGGCTGCGCATCGCCCTGGCCGAGTTTGCCTCGACGCACGCCGTCGACGGCATCTTTGAGGTGAGAGAACAGTACGCTGAAGATTCCCTCAACCCCGGCGGGCCCGGAAAACGTAGCCTGGTCATCAAGGCGGTTCCGGACTTGCTGCCAGATGCTGCGGAGGGGGAGATTGACAACATCGACTTTGCAGTGATCTATGGATCGGCTTGGGAAGCGGACTGCGTTGCTGGCATTCGCAGCGCGTGTGGCGCCGATTTCAGTCCGAGGCATGAGCTGGCGATATCCAGGAGTTGGTCTGCGACGTCCCTACGTGGATTTGAATCGCAGAAATATTTGTTGGAGGCTGATCCCAACTCATCACTGCCCATCGTCGAGCTCGATCCTGGAGAGCCACTCTCGGACGAATTGCTGTATGTCATTCAGCGTCCGGCCGACGGGATTGAGGGACGAGTGCTAGCAGCGGTGAGGCCGAGAACGCGGTCGGCGGATACACAGGGTGTCTTCCACTACGTTTCCCTCAGCCGTTTGAGAAGAGAGGGGCTGCGGCGGGTCTTCGAGGTCTCAGGGAGTCGCCGTCCTGCTGACTCCTGCGTTGAAGGGAGCTCAACGGGTCTGCCCGAGGCGTCCTGTATTGCTGGACTTTTTAGAAATCAGTATGTTCCGCTGTCGAACGAAATCACCGGCGAAGGAGGAGTGGGAAGTGACAATTCCTGGAAGCACTATTTGCGACTGGCCAAAGAATCTGCGGCCCATGCAGACGAGCTTGGACGGCAAATCATCGACGCAGGACTCCAGCGCGATCTGAGGAAAGAGGGAGCGCAAGAAGAGTTGGCAGCGCTCTGCGGGACGTCAGGAGATCTGGATCAGAACGAATTTGGCTCGGGTACAGGGCAGTCATTGGTGAGCGCAGAGATCAACTCTTGTACTCATTCGGAGAGAACCGATATCCTGTTCTTCCAGGAAGGGGAGGGGGGCGCGCCGATTAGCAGAGAAGAAGCGAAGGCGCGTTTTGCTCGGAGCCGGTACTGTGAGCGCGAGCCTGCTCATGAGCTCTGCGCTACATCGGGCGGTGAATACGACTGGGAAGGCGTAGACCTAGCCGGTCTTGGGTTGCCTCCACCCCCGGGCCCGGAGCGGGGATTCACGATTCCAGCTTGCAATGAGATCCTCGGACATCTGGAAGAGGCGGGTGAGCCTTCCGAAGAAGGCGGCTCGGCTTGGATTCAGGGAGCGGCGGCCGACTACCTGACTTCTGGATCCTTCGACAGTCAGAAGTTTCTGGCTCTGGCGCAGACGGATCCATACAGTCGTAGCAAGCTTTCCTCGGCTGTTTCGAAGCTTCAGTTCGTCGAGAAGGCCGATGGGACATGGGCGGTTTATGCTATGGGAGGACTGCCCCTCCTGGCGGGCTTTTCGGATGCAACGTCGCTTCCCGACGTAGGCTCTACACCCGAACCGGAGCAAACGGCGTGGCCCCTTTGCCGTAGACTGGAAGCTGCCGAGTCGGGAGAGTTCTGTACGGCGAACGCGGTTGCGATCGAACGGAATTTCTACGGGATGGATCCTCCGGAAATCGATGCAGAGATCGACGCCGATTTGAGGAGATCGGTCGAGGGAGCCCTTTGGTCTGCAGGTCGATTGACAGGCCACGTGCCGCGCGGGCTGTTTACCAAGATCATTCCCGTAGCTAACTACGCACAGGAAGAAGGGCTGCAGTCGCCCTCCTATGATGAGTTCGTCCTCCAAGGTCTGGCGGAACTCCTGCAGATCTTTGGTGGTCAGATTGTTGCGGATCCAGAGACATCGACGGATTTCGAGGCACCGGTCCCCACCATCTATTCTTTTGGCTCATTCGAAGAAGTGCCGGTCTCATCGGACGAATCCTACTACACGCTGGTCGAAGGTTACTTCCCCGGTGACTCCGAGATGGTCGGGGCATTGACCCTTCTCCCGTCGTGGTCGATCCGGTGGTGGCGCGATCACGTGAGTGAGCAGCAACCCTACTACCAGCCGTTCTTTGAGGCGGCGGGCAGTGGAGACCACGAGCCGATTCACTTTCTAGCAAGGAAGACGAGCAATAGCTCCATCTCTTTCACGGGGGGGCCCCTCATGGGCGAACCTCAGGAGAATGCCTCCGGTGTGGAGCTGCCACCTCAGTACACGCTTGCGGAGTGGCTGGCTGCAGCTTCGTCCGAGGCTAGCGAAATGAATCAAGCCGCGTTCGAGTCGGTTCGAGCTGATTTGCTGACTGGTAATCGTCCCACGGGGAATATTGCCATGGTGCGAGACGGGATCCTCTATTCTCATGTGATCAGCCGTCCGAATAACTGTGGAGAAGCCTACAAAGACGGCACCTTGGGGGAGATGGTGCCTGAACACGCTGGAATGAATGCTGGAGATGGAGCCTTCATCTACAAGTCTCTTGGAGATAGTTATCCGCTGTACCCGAATGACCCTGCAGCGCGCCGGGAGATGAGCGTTGACGACGCGATTCTGGGAAATTATGAGATGATTTTCCGGGACAATGGAGAAGATGGGTATTTTAGCTGGCCAGGCACCCTCTACACCGATCTGGCTCGGCTCGACTACTGCTCGGACGGCGGTTGCGTCGACGCGCAGCGCGGTTGGCTGAATGGGGACGAATATGAATGGCCGCACATTCACGGTCGGTATTCCCAGGGGGGAAGAGTGCGCCTCCAGCAGGCGGCTCACATTTTCGGCAATCACGCGGGGAGCGGAGACCAATCCGACGCTGGATGCGCGGAGGTAGATAGCGAGTACACGGCCGATCTCCTGAGTGCGAATTGGTGGCCACCGTCCGAAAGGGTTCAGATGTTCGTCGATCCCGGGCAAAGTGCTCACGACAATATTGCCATGATGGGCGCTTTGTCGTGCCTAGCTCAGGTCGACGTTGCTTTGCAGCTGGATCCGGAACCTCCGGAAATCACCGATCCCAGTCAGATCCCCATCATGCGGCGATGGATCGAATCTCAGGCCGAACAAATCGCCGAATGGCAAAAGACCTTGTTCTTGCTCGACGTGCCGAGTCCCGTTGTGGATCACGTCCGCGGCGGGCTCGTGAACTTTGCCGCGGTGGGCCAAGGTGAGCGGGGAGCTCAGAACCTGGCGTTGGCGCAGTCGCTCCTCGGAGTTCACGATGGATTTTCCATGGTTTACAACGGAGTGCGGGAGGCTGCGGCGGCGGTCCAAAATGCAGAGACCTCACTCGCTGGAAATGAAATTGCTCTCGATCAGCAACTGGAGCAGTTGGCGATTCGGAGAACCAGATCGATTGGTACGATGGTGAAGTCGGCCATCACCGCGGCCGGAGAAGCTGCGCGAGCCGCGGCCAGCTTTTTGAATGCCGGAGCCATAGCGAGCGCGTCGACGAATACGACGTTGGCCTATGCGGATCTGGCCATCGAATCCGAGGTTCAGGGGCATCTCGATGAGTCGGAGCACCTGACCAAGGCCAACTATGAGAATTCGGCCACCAGAATTCTTCAATCAATGAGTGATTCCGCCGCGCGGGCCATGGCGTCGGCCCGGAATGGGGTGACGCAAATTCAGTCGGCTCAGATTGATGGGTTGCGCGCGCAGAACCAGCTCAAGAGTATTGCCGCGAACGCGAGCTTCGAGTTGGGGAAGGCTTCGGGAGCCGATTTCGCCGATCTCGATGGAGATGGAGTGGCGGAGACGGCGTTGCCAGTCAATACGGTCTACCGGCGTAATTATGATGCCTTGAGGAAACGCTACAAGGACGCTCTCGAGAGTTCGAAGAGGTACGCCTACCTGGCCCGGCTCTCGATTGAGCAACGCCTGGGAGTCAGAATTGCAACGATCGAAGAGGACATTGGGACGGGAGCTCCCCCGAGTAGCTGGGTCGATGGACTCTGCAATCTCACCGGAGTCGACTACGAGGCTCTTCGCGAGGCGAATCGGGATACGGAGAATGAAGAGGCTCTCTCTTCAGATCTTTCCGATGCACAAGCCGTTTCACTCGCTGACGCCTACATTGGTGACTATGTTCGGAAATTGGAGGAGTTCGTTGAATTCTACAATGTCAAATATCCTTTCCACGAGGAAACCGATGGTTCCGTTCTCTCCCTGAGAGATGATCTCGTCTACGGAGATGGCTCGTGTCGTCGAGAGTCTCGGAATCTCCTCTATCATTCGGACCGCCTGGGTACGGGAGGAGAAGCCGAGGACAGCGGGAATGAATTACTCAGTCTCGGCGGCTGGAAGATGGGGCGCTGCGAAGAAGGGGACTCCACGGAAATGACTTGCCTCGCTGCAGTCGAATCCGAAGAGCAGTCGATTACCGATGAAATGGGCGAAAGCAACGTTTTCGTCGGGGTTCCCTATCTGTCTCCAGGCTCCTCGACTGAGGTCTATTCCGAGACCGGTTATCTCTTGCCGCCTCAGGGAGCCGGCGGTGCAACAATCCTGAAGACAGAAACGCGCAATCAGGAGAACCTCGGCGAAGAGAGCTCCGGGACGCCTCTGCTATCCGTCTACCAGTCGGTTTGGCTGAGCGGTGGTCAGGAATACATTCTGACGTGGCGAGATATGGCTCGGGGCCCGTCTGGAGGTCCGGCGACGACCCAGCGAGTGTATCGTGCAATGGTGACGAACGAGGCGTGGTCGCCCGAGTTGGTGATCGACCAGACGGCTCTGCCGGGGGGTGACTCCGAATGGAGCGAGCGTCGTCAGCTCGATGTCTACGTCAAAGAGGATGGCTACTACAATGTGGTATTTTCCCCTTCGATTGCTGGTTCTACGGGTGCGATCGCGATCGCGAACGTTCAGCTGGAAGAAGCCACGCCAGATGCCCCACGGACCTACGAACGCACGACGGGGACGCGCGAAATCAACGCGTTCGATTGCGGCAAAGGGAATTCGCGGATGCTGCGGGATGCGTTCGTGAGGAGATGTGAGTGGGGGGAGTGTTTTTACGAGCTGGCCAAGCCAATCAATCTTCATGAAGGACGCTTTGGTAACGGCAGGAAAAATACTCTCCCGGGGATTGCTGCCAACAACTACAACTACCGTCACGACGGTGTCGTCTTGAACGTCGTCGGTACGGGGATATTGGATTGTTCCAACAGCGATCAGAGTTGTTTTTCCCAGGGGTTCGTCGAATATGACTTGGTGCACACCGCGTTCAACGCGGAGCTGCGGGATCATGCGAACCAACCGAGGTGCTTCAGCTTCGGTCGTGGTGCGATTCGTCGAGGAAAGGCACTGGCGGCGGAGCGCTATCTGGGGATCCCCATGAGCTCGACCGATCGTGAGTTCATGGAGTCCAACGAGTTCATGAGACAGGCTTTTCGCGGGCGGCCGCTCAGCGGTCAATACAACTTGCGGATCTACGAGACGCCGGAGCTTCGTTGGGAACAG
>CAYTRQ010000078.1:0-2714 GCA_964440025.1 uncultured Polyangiaceae bacterium
CTCCTTCAAAGATCGGATGTCGGAGAGTTTCGCAAGCGCTATCGGTGGCTGTTGTTGTTTGTCCTCGGCCTTTTCATTACCTTTGCCGCACGCCTGTTCGTGCTGCAGGTGATCGAGGGTGACGTTCACGATGCGGAGGCGCGACGAAATATCATTGGTGAAACACGACTAGCAACGACACGGGGGGTCATTCGTGACGCGCACGGACGTGTTTTAGCTTCGAATCGTCCCGCTTATGATGTCCTCGTTGTGCCTTCTCAAATCGATATGGACCAGACCTGGCCGCGAGTTATCGCGATGATGAACTTAGGGGTCAAGGAGGAAGAGGAGCTCCGAAAGAAGATCCTCAAAATTCGAGAAAAGGGTGGAACGCGCGCCGACCAACAAACATTGTTGGCGGTTGATGTTGATCGGAATGTCGTAGCGGCGATTGAAACGCACCGGCGGGATCTGTATGGCGTTCGGGTGCGCCCTTCACCCGTGCGCTCGTATCCCTACGGAAAGCTAGGCGCCCATATGATTGGGTATATGCGTGAAGTCGACGCGGACACGCTCGCTGAGCGCCCCGAGGCGGGCTACCGGGCGGGGGATCGGCTGGGAGCAGTTGGAGTGGAGCGGCGTTGGGAAAGTTATCTTCGCGGACAGCGAGGGTTTCAACGCTACATTAGGAAGAAAGCCCGTCGTGAACGAGTGGAGGAGCTCGAGAAACGGTATCTGGGGCCGGGCCATTCGGAAGAACCCGCTCCGGGCCGCGATATTTCTCTGACGATGGATATTGATCTACTGCGGAGCGCGAGTGACGCCATGAGGGGGCATCTCGCAGGAGCCGTGGTCGTGGTCGATGTTCGTACGGGACGGATTCTCGCTGCCCTGTCCAAGCCCAGTTTCGATCCCAACGTCGTCAGCGGAGGTAGCGGGAAAGAAGCGGTGCGTGAGGCGTTCCGTCGGTACTATGCCGATCCTCTCAAGCCAACGTTGGATAGAACGATCTCTGCAGCTTACCCCCCGGGATCCACCTACAAGCCTTTTTCTGCGCTTGCTGGTCTCGAATCAAAAAAGCTCGATCCCTACGCGCGAGTCGATTGCAAGGGAGGCTACGAATACGGGAAGCGCTATTTCCGTTGCACCGGCGTTCATCGAGCCGTGAATTTGCATCAGGCGATTGTTCAATCCTGCAACACCTATTTCTACGAGCTCGGCTCCCGGCTCGAGATCGATCACTTGGCGGCGGTGGGCTCTCGATTCGGCTTTGGCGCCAAGACAGGCATCGGAATCAACCCCGAGGCGCGGGGGCGCATGCCGACGCGGGCGTGGTACACTCGCAGGTATAAGGGCGCTTTCTTTGGTGGCTATACCCTGTTGGCTGCCATCGGCCAGGGGGCAACGACTGTGAACGTTTTGCAGCTTGCGCTGTCTTACGGCGCTATTGCCAACGGAGGAACTCTCTACCGGCCCCAAGTCGTTCGCAGTATCGAGACGAGCGATGGGACTGTCATGCAAGACTTTTCACCGCGGGTTCGCAGGCTCGTGGATATGAAACCGCAGCATCTCAGGCGACTGCGTCGCGGGCTCGCCGGAGTGGTCGAGGAACGAAAAGGTACCGCCCACGCGGCCCGCATCGAAGGGGTCGAATTGGCGGGCAAGACGGGGACGGCTCAGGTCAGTCAGGTGGCCCCGCGCGGGTCGAGTCAGGCCGAGGTGGAGTACTTCCACCGGGATCATGCGTGGTTTGCGGGGTATGCACCGGTGCGCTCTCCCGAAATCGCCGTCATTGTACTTGTTGAGCATGGCGGTGGCGGAGGCAAGAACGCCGTTCCTGTGGCGATGAAGGTCGTCGAGGATTGGCAGCGCCTCCGAGCCGAGCGATTGGGACGCAAAACCGCGGATTGAGGCCGATGGAGGCGCCTATTCTATCGCTGCGAACGAGGCTCGTTCGCGTCCACAAATGGACGCGAACCAACAAGCAACAAAGCGTTCGACGGCGAAAAATGGGCTAAATAGCGGAGTCGCCCGCCCTCGCCCCGAAGGGGGCGGGCGATGAAGTGGCCATTTCGCGCCGCGAACGAGGCTCGTTGGCGGAGCAGAAAGGCGTTCCGTCACCCGCCCCTCGCGGGGCGAGGGCGTTGCCTCCGCTTTGAGCCAGGAATGTGCCGTTCTCGACTTCTTGCCACTTTTGGGCGCGTCCTTTGTGGACGCGAACGAGACTGGCCGACCGAGCTGACACCAGCTACGTAGAGGTCCCATGGCTCGCCACACCGTTTCGTTTCGAAGTGGTCCGCACATCGACATGTGGCTCTTGACCGTTGTCGTCCTCATCGCCTCGATTGGCGTGATCAATCTCTACAGCGCCACAAGCGCCTACGTTGGTGCGAGCGAACGTGCTGGGCTGGCAGATATCTACGTCACTCAGATCTACTGGTTCGTCGTCTACAGGCATTTCGAGCGGCTCGCGCCACTGCTGTATGGAATTGGCCTTCTTGTTCTTCTGTTGGTGTTCATTCTGGCAACGGACGTTCGTGGTTCGTCGCGGTGGTTGCGTCTTGGCTCCTTTACCTTTCAACCGAGCGAATTCATGAAGCCCCTCGTCGTGCTCATGGTGGCTCGATACATCCATAGCGATCATCGAACGGAAGCTCGAGGACTTCTCGAATTGATTGTTCCTTTGCTGGTCGCTTTGGTGCCGACGGCGATGGTGATGCTGCAGCCGGATCTGG
>CAYTRQ010000078.1:2724-16787 GCA_964440025.1 uncultured Polyangiaceae bacterium
CTATCTTTTGACGACAGCCTCGATGCTGGCCATCACCCGGATCAAGAAGACAACCATTTTTGCCGGACTAGGCTTGGCCGGCGTGGCGAGTTACCTGATGTGGGAATATGGCCTGAGGGATTATCAGCGTGGCCGTATCACGAGTTTTCTCAATCCGCAGAGAGACGAGGAGGGGGCAGCTTGGCACGCCCTGCAGTCGCAAACTGCGATCGGTAACGGGGGAATCACCGGAGAAGGGTTCATGCAAGGAACCCAGAACCAGTTCGGGTTTTTGCCCGACCAGCATTCCGATTTCCCATTTAGCGTGTTTGCCGAGGAGTTCGGATTTCTGGGATGCCTGGTGCTCCTGTCGCTCTATTGCTTTTTGGCAATTTGGACGGTGCACATCGCCTCCCAGGCAAAGGATCGCTTTGGGGCGGCCCTGGCGGTTGGCTGTGGCGCCATCATTTTTTGGCACACGGTCTTCAACTTGGGCATGTCGATGGGCCTTCTGCCGGTGGTTGGGATCACTTTGCCACTCTTCTCCTATGGCGGAAGCAGTCTAGTGAGCATGCTCATTTGCTTGGGCATGCTGATGAGCGTTTCGATGCGCAGTTGAGCCCCGTCGGGACCAGGGCGCCGGCGACGGAGCCTGGGAAGGCGTCGCCGCGGCTCACTGGACGATTTTCGGATGCGAACCAGGTCTCAGTCGAGACGAAAGAGATCGTCGATGTCTTCCGGCGTCAGCTTCTTGGCTCCGCCGTGGTCTTCCTCGAGCACTGAAGCGACGAGGTCCTTCTTTCGTTGCTTGAGTTGGAGGATCTTCTCCTCGATGGTGCCTGCCGCCACGAGTCGGTACACGGAGACGACCTTCTTTTGACCGATGCGGTGGGCGCGATCCGTCGCTTGTTCTTCCACCGCAGGGTTCCACCAGGGATCGAAGTGAATGACGGTATCTGCGCTTGTGAGGTTGAGTCCGCTCCCGCCCGCTTTCAGGCTGATGAGGAACACGGGAATGGTCGGATCTGAATGGAAGCGATCGATACGTGCAGGGCGATCCTGAGTACTGCCATCAAGGTATTCATAGCGGATCTTGTCCTCATCGAGGGCGCTGGCCATGAGCTTGAGCATTGACACGAATTGGCTAAAGATAAGGACTTTGTGTCCTCCCGTCTCGACTTCCTCGACCAGTTCTCTGAGAGCAGCCAGCTTTCCGCTGTCCTCGGGGCCCAGCTTTTTAGGGAGACCCAGCAAACGGGGATCACAGGCGGCTTGGCGGAGTTTGGTTAAGCCGGCGAGGATGTGCAGCTGGCTTTTGGCAACACCGACGCGCTCGACTTCTCCCATAACTTGTGCGCGTACCTCTCGTAGGACTTGGAGGTAGAGCGCGCGCTGCTCGGGCATCATATCGACAATCTTGTCGAATTCGAGTTTTTCTGGGAGGTCGCGCGCCACTTCCATCTTGGTTCGACGGAGAATGAACGGGTGAATGGCGGCTCGGAGCCTTGCTGCTTGTTTGGAATCGCCTTGATCGATGCGACGGGCGTAGCGTTCCTCGAATTTTTGCAAGGAACCAAGGAGTCCAGGGCTCACGAAGTCGAAGATGGACCAGATCTCGCTCAGTCGGTTTTCAATGGGCGTACCCGTGAGGGCAAGTCTTTTCTTCGCGTTCAGCTCCTTGGCTGCGTGGGCGGTTGCGCTTTGCGGATTCTTGATAGCCTGGGCCTCATCGAGAATGGCATATTCCAGCTTGAGGCTTTTGAGCAGCTCGATGTCCCTGCGGAGCAGGGCATAGCTGGTAATGATCACATTGACCTTTTTCAGTTCGGTCTTCTGCTCTTTTCTTCCAGCGCCATGCCAAAGCGCGACGCTCAAGGACGGCGCGAACCGCTCGATCTCTCGATGCCAATTGGTGACCACGGAGGTAGGAGCTACGATGAGCGCTCGAATGGGGCCATGATCCTTGCTGGTGTGCAGCGAAAGGAGCAGGGCAATGGTCTGGATCGTCTTCCCGAGGCCCATGTCATCAGCAAGCACGCCACCAGAGCCCATGTCGTGAATGAAACGCAACCAGGAGAGTCCTTGTTCCTGGTAGGGGCGCAGGGTCGCTTTCAAGCCGCGAGGTTTTCGCACCTTCTTGATCTCGCTCACCGACTGCAGCTTTTCGAATAGCTTCTTGGTGCTCGCGGCGACGACTTTTCCGTCAGCTTGATCAAGAAGCTCCTGAACGCGTCCCACTTGGCTGAGCGGTAGCTTTCCTTGCTTGCCGGCGCTTGAAATGAGCTCGACCTCACGATCGATGAGTGATTGAATGCGGTCGGAATCGAGGGCCGCGAAGCTGTTGTCCGAGAGTTGGACGTATTTCTTTCCTTCTCTCAGGGCATTGATGATTTCGTCGCGTTCTACGCTGACCCCGTCTGCTTCCCAGCTAATTTTCACATTGAGCCAGTCAACGCCACTTGAGACGCGGGCGCGCATGGCAAGTGGTGTTTCCCGAACCTTCGTTCCGATCAATTCTTCAGGAACGAACAGCTGCCAATCTTTGGGAAGTTGGGTGACACCTTCAGACCAAAAATAGATGGCGTTCTCGCCTTTTGCTTCGAACCGTTCACCACTATCGCTGGGTTCGAGTCCGCTATCGAACAGCAAGTTGACCGCTTCCTGCTGGGCCGCGATATCCGTCCGAATGCAATGGGCTCTCTTCTGCCCTTCTTCGGGGGGTTGGACGATCACCGGTGGGGAGATGCCGTCGGCTCGGACTTCAACCTCATGATCTCCATATTGGGCTGTCAACGAAGCCTCGACTTCGGTAATCGAGCCATTCGCTCTAAATGTGAAGGTGGGTTTAATGTCGCTCACATCCGCCACCTGATTGAGGTCAGGAAGATCGGCGCCCACATCGAGAGCGACCTTGGGGAGATCGGATGTGATCACTGAAATGAGCTCGCTCGCCGGTTCTGCGATTGTCGGACTATTCAACAATCGACGCAGCGCCCCAGGGGAAACACGACGATCGATAGGTCGTGCAATGCCCTCACTGGTATCGAGATGCCACCCCGGCCAGCCTTCGAACCAACCGCCGCTTGTGAGTTGAAAGGTGCGGCTGTCACCGGGTCTCACGAACGAAGCACGAGCAATGATGGTTTCGGCGCCCACCATTTCCAAGTCGAACCGGGGACGGAGGATTTCCTCGGAGAACCGGAGCTGCATGAGGGCGGGTTCCAAGAGGACCTTGCGGCTCACCAGAAGGGGGAGAAGCTCGGCTACGTCTTCGCCACGGATGTCCACTGCGGGGTGTCGAGGGTTGCCCGATTCGTGTCGGGCAAGCACTCGCAGAGCGTCGCGATCGCCGGTCGGCGATTGGGCTTGCCAAGAAAGGGCCACACTCGGCAAGAGAGGCATGCGCGCCTCGGTATCCAGGGCCGTTACCGTGAGACCTCCGGCGCGAACGTGGATGCGGAATTCGAGCTGGAGTACGCGTTTGGAATCGGGTGGAGCCATCCAGGCGCCAATGCCCGTCGGACGTGCCGATGCATCGGGAGATGGGGGGGGCTTGAGGCCTGGCGGTACTGCGTTTTGTTGGTTTTGATTACGACGCCTGCGTTCTCGCCTGCGGCTGGCTTTGCTTCGCTCACCGTGCCCTGCGGGCGGGGGCGGGGGGCCGGCAGGTCGTGGCGCTTTGGCGCGAGCCTTGTTCCGCACATGAATCAATAGGGCTGCGACGTGTTTGCAATGTTGGCCAGTCTTTGCGAACGCCGGGCAGCTGCAGTTGGACGTCACTCCCTCGCTGCCGAGACGAATGCTCACATCGTAGGGCTGTGAGTCGGAGCCGCGTACAGTGCAGGTCGCCTTGACGTCTTCAATGGAGACCTGTTCCACCACGCGGCGCTTTTCGTAGTCGAGGCCGCGGAGAAATGTCCTGGCGCCCAGGAGGCGCCTGAGCCCGCGATCGGAAAGCGTTGAGAGTGCGTCTGAGATTGTCGACAAGCGTAACTCCGGAGACGAATGAGGATTCGAGCTAGACCTTTAGCCCGAAAAGGACATCAAGAGAGAGAGGGACCAGGCCAAGATGGCCAGCGCCGCTGGCAAGGCCAGGCTTCCATGAGGGCGCTGAGGACCGGCGGAGAGATGGTCCAACTTCATTTTTACGAGGGCTGAGCAGAGCATCACACCAAGGAGGTAGCCGGGAGCCAAGCTGGCTGCGCGCACTTCGGTTCCCGAATATCTGAGAAGGCCCAGGAGCAATGGCGGAGCGAGCAGCGAGGTCGTCCAGACCCACTGACGCTGCGCGCTGGCTGCCCGCGCAGCGTCCAAGACGGCTCCTAGTGAAGGCGTCGATCGGCCCGGCGTACTCGTAGTGGGAAGCGTGAGATGAGAAAGTTGCTGGGCGCCTCTCTTGGAGAGAGCGCGGTTTGCCGAAGTGGATTGGAGCACCGCAATCGAGCCGAGTAGCGCCCCAACACCGAGCAGCCACAGACCGGAATTGACATCCGTGTGAGCTGAAGATGGAGCCGAAATAAATAGCATATCGAAGCTGCAAATCGCCGCTGGACCCACGGCCGCGGAGGTAGCCAAGAGGTACCCTCGGTCTGGTAGACTCTCGCCCTGCAAGGTATTGGAGGTTGTCCACTGCCCCTCGGTTGCCAGGACTTGGCACAATCCGGAGGCGAGGAGGGCGTCTGCAGCCATTTGCCATAGGACGGCAAGAGGAACCAGTGCCATTGCGGCTCCCAGCACGGCGCCGGGGATGGTTTGGATGGGAAGCCCTCCGTCTGACAACGAGGGATGGAGTGCAAGGGCAAGCGCGACCGGGAGCAACAAAATCAAAATCGGTGATGCAGAGCGTGGCCCGTCGTCCTCGGTGGCTTCCATGCGTTGTTGCAGGAGACCCGAAAGCCAGGTGGCCACGGCAGCCCCCACGATGAGAAAGCTCAAGGCAGCAGGGAGCCGTCGTTTCAGTTCTTCCAAGGCGATCAAACCTGCGAGGGACCATAGGCCAGCCAGGAGGATGACCAGTGTCACGGCGCCGCCTCTCAACCAAGCCCAATGGGCTGGCTCTCTCTCGGAGCTTCGTATCGCCATAGCTCCAAAACAGGTAGCCAGCAATCCGAGAGGGAGTAGCAGCTGGGTGAAACGCCCCACTTCGGCTGTGGCGGCATCGCTGCGGAGGGAAAGAAAGGCTAGCGCCACCTGTGTCAGTCCGGCGAGGGTGAACAGCCCAGCGCTGCGCAGTACGGCGGCGCCAAAGCTTGCGCCGACGAGTCTTGCGAGAGTGGTTGCGGAGAGTGTGTCCGTTGTAGCTGGCTGAGAGCCTTCCTCGGCTGTCGCCCATGCTACAGCGAGGGCCCGACCGAGAACGACGAGCAGCAGCGATCCGGAACTGACCGATAGCAGGGCCACTTGCAGGCTCGCCTGTGGATCCATCCAACGTTTGCAGAGAACCTCGAGTCCGGTGACGAGGATCCCCGCAGAAGCGACGGTCGTCAGGGAAGCACTGAGAGCAGCCTTGCCGGAAAGAGAAGTGACCGTATCCGTCGTTCGAGCACCAACCATCTGACCGGCAACGCGGACCAGTCGGCGACTTGCTGAAAACGCGACCAAGAGGGCGATAGCGGCTCCGACGACCGGGGCGACAGCGAATGCCAGCGTGGGAAGTTCGTGGAGTGTGGCGGTCAAGGCCCCTTGGGTCACGAGCAGGCCCAGGCAAAGGATGACGTTGAACGTCGTCCCTCCGAGCTGGGAGAGCCCCGCCCGTTCTACCGCGTCGGTGACTCGTTGCGCTTCGGTCGGGGCGGGACGCAGGTGAGCCACCCAACTCCCGCCTGCTAGCGCAAGCACGAGAAGGACAGCATACAGAAGGAACAATAAAGCAGGAAACGTCACGGGTCCACGATGGGACAGCAGGCATTGCGTCCCGCTTCCGGTGAGTCCTCCTTTCCGGGAACGTCCAGCCTTCCGCTCCGATGATTCACGGCTCCGCCGACAATTTTGCCGAAGAGCGACACTGTCAAAGTGACACTGTCACGGTGCGACACTGCCGACGAGGGGGCGCCGACGATTGGTGTCGCCGAATCACTCGAAAAGAAGAGACGTTGACCGGAGGAAGCTCCCTACCGGAAACTTCTTGGGGCGGACGCTATCCTAGGCTGGCGTTCCGGGCAAGCGCCCTTTTTGGCCGGGAGGGCAGTTGGAGCGTATCTCATCACCGCCCAAGGTCCGTTCTGGGGAGGCGAGCGCTGATGGAGCCTTTTTCCTGCCGTAGGTTCGACCTTCTCCGTAGGAATTTCGGAGATCGAAGGTGCGATCCACCCCCATTTTGTTCGCGTCCACAAATGGACGCGAACCAACAAGCAACAAAGCGTTCGACGGCGAAAAATGGGCTAAATAGCGGAGTCGCCCGCCCTCGCCCCGAAGGGGCGGGCGACGAAGTGGCCATTTCGCGCCGCGAACTATTCAGACTTCGCTTGCATAACCATCAAGTGGTACTTGGCAAACTCGTTTTGCCCCAGCGTGAAAAGCACCTCGATCAGCAGACGATAGGGCGTTGTCTTGTCGGCAATGATGATGGCTTCCGAATAGCTCGCGTTTTTCCCTTTCTTTTGGCGAACCACCTTGTCCGCCTGTCGTGCTCGAGAAAGGGCATTCCCCAAGGGTGTAATGTAGAGATCGCTTGGGCCGTTACGTTTGTGGCTTGCGCCGGCTCCCGTCTTGACCATTGCTTCGCGTTTGGGGAGTGAAAGCACCCGTGCATCGTCCAGTAAGATCTGTGTCTTGGAGACGGTAACGATCACACCCTCCTGGGAGGGTTCCGTGCGGAGGACAGAGGTGGGAAGCCGAAGGTCTTCGCTTTGGGGAACGGCGCCTGCAGACTCTCCGAGGCTCTTCAGCAAAAACACCAGGATGATCGTCATGATGTCGAGCATCGCGGTGATGTTGAGGAAGTTGATTTCAGGCTCCGTGGCGTTCTTACGGATCGCGCGTCGTAAGGCTGCCTTGTATTGCGCGGGGGTGGCCTTGGATCGGTGTTGGGTGTTCAAAAGCGGCCGTGCTCCTACTGGCGAACTTTGAAGTTGACGTCGGGAAAGAGCGGCTCACCGCTTCTGCTGTGCGTCCGCAAGGCGTCCATCACGTCGATGACCACTTGGTAGGCGATGCCAGGGTTGGCACCGAGAAAAACCTGCTCCTCGTCTGCAAAGGCTGGGTTCGAAGCCTTGAGTTTCTCGGCACATTCCCGCAACCCATCGAGATCATAGCGTCCCCCCTTCTTGGGAACGGCGAGACCCGAACCGACTCCGGAACAGCCGGGGCCGACGTTGCCGCCAGAGGCTTTGAGAGAAAACCCCTCGCTCACAATGAGCACGGTGAGGTTGAGGGATTCCTTGGGTGCTGCGCTGCGGACGCCTGTGCTGTTTCCGGCTGGGGGGGTTGTCTCGATAGTCGTTGTAAACACCACCGCCACCGTAGCGAGAACGAAGATGAGAATATTGACGATGATATCAAGAAAGGGAACGATGTTCAGCTCGCCGCCTTCTTCGTCTGGAGAAAGCTCTTTGGGCTGACTAAGCCTCCTGATCTTCGCGCGTTGTGCTGCACTCAATGTCGGCATGAGGGCCCCCTAATGACATTGCGACCGCAAGAGCAGGCCACAAACTAGTGTGAACGCTGGAGTGTCAGGAGATTGAATGTGCGTTCCATCACGGTTTCCAGGTCGTGTTGGATGGCCTTTGCTCGTGTGTGCAGTACGATGTGCGTAATCATGCAAAAAACGGCGATGCCAAGGCCAAGAGCCGTATTGTACATCGCTTCCGCAATTCCTGCTGAAAGCAAACTTTGCTTGTCCGCTTGGGAGAGCTCGGGGCGTGAAATGGCTGCAAATGTGGCGATCAAGCCGGAGACGGTGCCGAGCAGTCCAATGAGCGTGGCAATATTCGCGAGCGACCAGAGCGCTCCAACTCGCTTCTCGGCCTCGGGTTTGAGCTCTGAAAGCGTTTCGCTCAAGGCTGCATCGATTTCGTCCTCACCGCGGTTGGCTTGCAGAAGTCCGGCTTTGACGAGCTCGAGAATGGGATAGTCACCTGCTTCGCAAAGCTTGATCGCGCGGTCGACGTTGCCAGCCTTCACGAGCTTTTTGATTTGAGCGAAGAACTCCTGTGAATTGACCCGGTAGCGGCTCATTTGAAAATAGAACCGTTCGATAACGATAGTCAGCACCACGGCGGAGCAGCACAAATTCATGACCATGAAGGTCGGGTTGTGCTTAAATGCGGAAATGAGTTGGCTTAGCTGACTCGTTTCGCCGGCATCAAGAAGAAGGTGCATTCGGGATCCCTTTGCTCGGTAGGTCTGGCGTTGAAGTTCTCGGATTGCTCTCGTGCGGGGGGGTGAATTCCTCTTTCGGAGATGAAGCTGAGCGTCCGAGAAGATTGGGGTGACTTCTGCCTCGGGAGGAAGCTGCCCCCGGGTTTCTCAAATGCCTTGGCTCCGGGCAACGACCGCCCTCGAGGTTGGTTCGGCAACGAAAGGCGCCTGCGGGGCGGCTGTCCGGCTGTTCGGAAGAGCGTCGCCGCAATCCCGGGCGGCAGCGCAAAAAACAGGGTCCCCCCATGTTTATTGCCAGAGACCCGGTGTCCTGACGTTCTGGTGTTGTTAAGTTGGTGCCGATCCTCCTCTAGACGGCCACGAACTATACAGATCGGCAGATTGCGATTGCAACCGAGAGTCGGCAGATTTCGCGCTGTTAGTCGATCGACCTGGCCGTTCGCGTGTCCCCGGGAGGCGCGTCCAGCGGGCTTGGACCGTTGATCACGGCTGTCCGGGATTTTTTTAGTCTACCGCGAACATCCTCATTAAGTTGTTCTGACTCTTGACGAGGGAGGGCGGATTTCAGCAAGATTGCACGGTCCGAAGTCGCCGGAAGGCGACCAAAGCGGAAAAATACTCAACAATTGCGGCAACTTGCCGGGTGCGATCGGGGTCTATGGCTGGCTCGGTCCGTCCGGCTCTGGGCCCTGGCAATCCGCATGTGGCGGAAAATCGGGGATCGACCGCATCCAGCACACCCAATTCAAGAGGACTAGAGACAAATGTCAGACGCTTGGCACCACTACCAAGAAGGCGGATGGGCAATGCATCTCATCACGTTCTGGCTCATCGCCGGCATTTCCGTGATCGTTGAGCGCACCGTCTACCTCGTCGGTGGTTCGATGAACAAAGACGTCTTCCTGGCAACGATGCAGAAGTGCATCCTGGCCGGGGACGTCGCGAAGGCCGTGAAGCTCTGCTCCGCGGCAAATGCTCCGCTTGCTCGCATCGTTCAAGCCGGTCTTGTCAAGGTGAATCGCCCTGACGAGGAAGTGCAGGCGGCGATGGATGAACAGGCCCTTGTCGAGATGCCCAAGATCAACAAGCGCACGGGTTATCTTGCGCTCTTCGCGAACCTCGCCATGCTTTGTGGATTGTTCGGAACCATCGTTGGTCTGATCAAGGCATTCGGCGCGGTTGGTGGCGAATCCGTGGATCCCAGCCAGAAGGCCCGCATTTTGGCTGAAGGTATCGCGGAAGCGATGAACTGCACGGCCTGGGGCTTGCTCTCGGCTATTTGCTGCCTCATGGGATTTGCGTTCTTGAACGGCAAGACTCAGGGGATCGAAGACGACATCAACGAGGCGAGCGTTCGTGTCCTCAATCTCGTCGTCGCGAATCGGCAGAAGGTGAATCTCGAGGGTGTCGAGCAGGCTGTCTAATTGTTGACGCAGTGGGTCCGAGGGATCTCCTGTTCCCAGCTGACTGCCGAGAGCTCCTTCTCGAGACGAATCGGCTGGGAACATCCGCTCGGGCCCGCTGTCGAAATAGGGCAGCACGTTCTCAATAGAGTTTTAGGCACAAAAGTAGAGAGGCAAAGAAATGGCTGGAATTGATACAGGTGGCCATGGTGGAAAGCGCTCCACGAACCATGAAATCCCACTGATTCCCTTCATCGACTTCCTGCTCTGTCTTGTCATGTTTCTGCTCGTGACGGCCGTTTGGTCGCACATGGCAAGGATCGAGGCAGACGCAAAGGTTCCTGGCCCTCCCAAGGACACCGAAAAGGACAAGATCGAGAAGGAGAAGCAGCTTCACGTCGAGATGCGTGGAGAGCGGAAGTTCCAGCTCGTTTGGAAGGAAGGAACAACGGTCGTCAACACGATTGACGTGCCCCGCAAGGAGGTGCTCGTTAACGAAGACGTCACGTATCCGGACCTTTCCGAAAAGATCAAGGCGGAGTGGAAGGCCAATGGTTCTCACCGCAATCCGGCGGATAAGAAGTTCGACCGGGCAGTGCTCCACACCGATAATTCGACTGAATTCAAACATGTCATTGCCGTGCTCGATTCGATCTATGCTGCAAAGCGCGACTTCACGGTCGGTGGGGCCACCGAAGAGGTTCCCGCTTTTCATGTTACCTTTGCCGTTGATTGAATGGCGCTCTACGCAGAACACCAGAGTTTTTGAAGCGAGGCACCCATGTCAGGTAGTAAGCCCCTAAGTCGTTTCCATCAGGCTATCAATGTTCCGGGTCGCCGGCTGCTGCATCACGTCAGCCCTAAGTTCGTGAGGAACAAAGTGGCGGGCGGAGGCGGTCGATCGATGAATCAGGAGATCCCGCTGATTCCGTTCATCGATTTTCTGCTCTGCATTGTGCTCTTCCTACTAGCTAGTTTCTCGGCAACTGGTGAGCTGCCCGTTGACAAGAATGTCAAGCTGCCGAAAGCCACCAACGCGATCGAAATGAAAGAGGCACCCATCGTTGCGGTGACTTCCACGCAGATTCTCGTCGACGGCATTCCTGCGGGGAGCACGCGCGCGATCATGGAGGCGAACCGCATGCAAAAGGTGGAAGAGCTCGGTGAGATCCTCAAGAACAAGCGTGAGCTCTGGAAGCAACTCAAGCCTGGGGAGCCATTTCCTGGAAATGTCGTCCTTCAAGTCGACCGGCGGGTTCCGGCGCTGGTGGTGAAGAGCGTATTTCAGACTGCGGCTTTTGCCGGCTATCCGGCTGTCAGCTTCATGGTGGGTCGTCTAGGTAAGCCGACAGAATAGGTCGTCCTTTGGCCCCACGCAGTTTTGCTATTTTCCGTGGGGCGAGACCATTTGCCCGTTTGGACGCCGAGTGAGCATGGCTCGCTCGGCGTTTTTTCGCAGCTCCTCAGGGGGTAATATGGCGTCTCTTCTCCGAGCGAATGACTCATGAATGGTCCCGGTCTTCCAACCCTGAATGAGTCGCGCAAGCAGCGTCGGCGCCGGATCACTTCCGGCAAGGCAGCAATTGGCGGCATTCCGCCGCGTCTTTTCCTCGGGGGCCTGGTGCTCCTCATCGTCGGAGGATTCTTCTACTTTCGCAGTTCACAAGCGGAGCTGGAAGAGCAGCGACGGCGAATCATGGCTAAGCAGCGAGCTGTGGCCACCGAGCTGGGCCCGCGTTTGCTTCCGATGCGTGATCAGATTGAGCAGGGGCTCCAAGAGTTGGCAGAACCTGAAGAAATCGATGAGTTCGTCGCTTCTGGTGTGGATTGGGAAAAGCTCTTTTCCCAATCGGGGATTTATCTGAGATTGCGGCGTAGTGTCGCCACCGATCTTTCCAAGGCGCGCTCAGCTGCCATGGATTCCCTGCGAGATGGATTTACCGCATGTCTGATTCGGGACCCGAGAGCCAAACCACGCCATAAAGGAGAGCCCTGTGAAACGAGTCAAGATTGCAAGCCGGGCGAGCTCTGCAACGAGTACGATGTCTGCGGGCGGCCTTCTTCGCCGTTCAACGCTCGTTTACTGTACCGAGCGTTGAGCGTTTTGTCGGAGAAGTGGACTCAGGAGGTCAGGGAGGCAGGAACGGAGCTGGCTCTCGTTGCCTATGAGCGGGGCTTGGACAGCGTGACCGAGGTCGATATTCCTGTGGCCATCGATGTCTATCAAAGGGCAAAGTACTTTGTGATTGTGGTGGATGAAGAGCCGAAGGGGGGGCTCCCGCCACATGTTGACCAGGATCGACTCGAGACGGAGATGCAACGCCTCCAGCGGACGCCTCACCAGGCGAGAGTTGGGGTGTGGAGCCTTCCGGAAGGAAAACCACTGGCCCGGATCGAAGCAGAAGCAGCTGGCAAGCTGCGAGATGTGGGGCGAAAGGTCGATCTCGGTCCAGAAGCGTTGGCCGCTCGAACGAGACAAGCCAATAGCTGTGCGCTGGCCCTGTCCATGCGGCAGCAGCTGCTCGCTCGGGGGCGGAAGCCGGCGGACGGTTCCACCGCCGCCGAGGGGACAACGCCGTAGCTTCTCCGCTTGGCGCTTTGCTTCGCGCTGATCGGGGGGCTGCCTGGGTGTGGGTGATTTGCCAGCGCTTTTTAATCTTCGAAACGAAAGGAGAGCTTTCCGTCTTGGAGATCGATGATGACGCGGCCTCCGTTTTCCAGAGCTCCGAAGAGCACTTCGCTACTGAGTGGACGCTTGATTTCGTCTTGGAACAACCGTGCAAGCGGGCGAGCCCCGTTCTCTTTGTCGTAGCCCTTTTCGGCTAGGTACGAACGGGCTGCCTCCGTCAATTCGACGGTGATGTCGCGCTCGGCAAGTTGAGCTTGCAGCTCCACTACGTTCTTGTCGACGACCCGCCCCATGACCTCGGGAGCCAAGGCCTTGAAGGAAATGCGAGCATCGAGGCGATTGCGGAACTCCGGACTAAAGGTGGTTCGCAAAGCAATATCGTCCTTCCCTTCGCTCGAGCGGCTGCCGAAGCCCAACGGTTTGCGCTGGAGATCGGCCGCGCCGACATTGCTGGTCATGATGAGGATCACATGCCGGAAGTCGGCCTTCTTGCCGTTGTTATCGGTCAGTGTTCCGTGGTCCATGATTTGGAGCAGGACATTGAAGATGTCTGGATGAGCCTTTTCGATTTCATCCAAGAGGAGCACTGCGTGAGGAGTTCGAGCTATGGCTTCGGTCAAAAGCCCCCCTCGATCGTAGCCGACGTATCCTGGAGGAGCGCCGATCAGCCTGGAAACGGTGTGCCGCTCCATGTACTCGCTCATGTCGAAGCGAATCAGCTCAATACCGAGTGTTTGAGCGAGTTGTCGAGTCAGTTCTGTCTTTCCGACTCCTGTGGGGCCAGTGAACAAGTAGGAACCAATGGGTTTTTGAGGTGGCCGCAAGCCGGCTCGTGAGAGCCGAATGGCCGTGGCCAACTCCTCGATTGCCTGATCTTGTCCAAAAACGACTCGCTTGAGGTCGCTTTCCAGATTTTTGAGCGATTCCTTGTCGCTCGTTGAGACTTGTTTGGGGGGGATCTGGGCCATTCGAGCCAGGACCGCCTCGATGCGCTCGACCCGCACGCGAGCTCCTGCTCCCTCTTCGAGCTTGGCGTCGGCGCCGGCTTCGTCGAGTAGATCAATGGCCTTATCGGGAAGCCTCCTGTCGTGGAGGTGCTTGTCGGCCAGCTTGGCCGCCGCTTCGAGAGCGCCTTCCTCGTAGGTGACCCCGTGGAACTCTTCGTACCGTCCCTTAAGTCCTTCGAGGATCTTGATGGTGTCTTCCACGGATGGTTCCAAGACCTCGATCTTCTGAAACCGGCGCGCAAAAGCCTTGTCCTTTTCTACGTGGCTTCGAAACTCCTCGAAGGTCGTCGCCCCAATGACGCGCAGCTTTCCGCTCGAGAGCCCGGGCTTGAGGAGGTTGGCCGCGTCCATGGTTCCGCCACTCGCTGCACCAGCGCCCACGACAGTGTGCATTTCGTCGACGAAGAGCACAGCTCCGGGGATTTCCTCCACCTGAGCGAGCACCGCCTTCATTCGGTTTTCGAAGTCCCCGCGAAATTTGGTCCCCGCCACGAGCGCGCCGAGATCGAGCGCGTAAATCTCAGCATCTTTGAGGGCGTCGGGGACTTCGCCGTTGACCACCTGAGCTGCGAGCCCTTCGACGATGGCCGTCTTTCCTACGCCGGCATCTCCGACGAGAAGAGGATTGTTTTTCCTCCGACGGGCGAGGATTTGGAGCGTTCGGCGAAGCTCCTTGTCGCGTCCCACGAGCGGCTCGATCTCTCCCTGGCGGGCTCGCTCATTGAG
>CAYTRQ010000079.1:0-16726 GCA_964440025.1 uncultured Polyangiaceae bacterium
CACTTCTGGGAGTGCTTCGAAACCGCTCGAAACGTGAGTTGCCGAGGCACTAGCAGTCGTTGAGCAGCTTGAGCTGTCGTTGAGCTCTTGGGGGCGCTTGTCTCATCTGCCCGCGACCGGCCCTCGGCCCGCGGTTGCCGCTGTTCCGTTTTTCCGCTGTTCCGTTTTTCCGTTGGTCTTCACCTCCCGGGCAGTGACCGCGGCGACCGTCTGAAAAGCGGTTTGGAGTGGTCAAGACGTTGTCTGACGAGGGCACTTGGAGGGACGGGCACCAGCTTGGTATGTCCTTGAGCATGAGTGAATCGGGCGGCAGGATTATCGATGGGAAGGCGATCGCGCTCCGCGTACGGCAGGAGGTGAGAGAGCAGGCGCTGTCATTCGAGGCAGAGCATGGCAGAAAGCCTGGGCTTCACGTGGTTTTGGTTGGAGACGATCCGGCTTCCGCTGTTTATGTGCGGAACAAAGAAGCTGCTGCGGAGAAAGCCAATATTGCCGGGGCGGTGCATCGACTGCCTCGGGAGACACCAGAGGAGACCGTGCTCGGTCTCGTTCGAGAGCTGAACTCTGATGAAAGTGTCGATGGGGTGCTCGTGCAGTTTCCGGTTCCCCCTCAGGTCAGCCAGAGCGAAGTCGTCAAGACGATTCATCCAGACAAGGACGTTGATGGGCTTCACGCCATCAACGTGGGCCGGCTCTGGTCGGATATGCCAGGTTTGGTCGCCTGTACGCCGAGCGGTTGTCTCCGTCTGCTCGAGGAAGAAGGAATCGAGCTCTCGGGGAAAAGAGCTGTCGTCGTCGGACGGAGCAACCTGGTGGGGAAGCCCGCAGCCGCTCTTTTGCTAAGGCAGAACGCTACGGTCACCTTGGCGCATTCCCGCACGGCGGTTTTACCGGCGCGATGCAAGGAAGCGGATATAGTCATTGCTGCAGTCGGGCGTGCGAGAATGATTGGAGCGGAGTTCGTCAAGCCGGGGGCGGTCGTCATCGACGTTGGGATGAACCGCGACGAAAACAAAAAGCTCTGTGGCGACGTGGACTTCGCCGCGGTGCAACCGATCGCGTCCGCGATCACTCCGGCTCCGGGTGGTGTTGGCCCCATGACCATCGCCATGCTCTTGAGCAATACAGTCAAGGCCGCGCGAGCGCGCACCGAGCCACCGACATGATTGCTACGAAGGGGCGGTGTCGCCTTCGTACTCCCTGGAGATCCCGAGCAGCCGGCTGGGCTGTTTCGCGTGCCCAGTTGGCTCGGAGGAAAAGCCTCGCGACGATCGTCGCTCTGGGAGCGTGGGGATGTGCGCCAAGCAACACGATCAGTTCGTCCGAGGATGCCAACCTCGTGGTTCTGGCGGCCAACCGAAGCTATGAGTCAATCGTCTCGCTAGATTCGGGAGTCGGTGCAATCAAAGCTGGGGAGTGGACGCGAGGCTGCTTGGAGGGTGGTTCATTGACCGTGAGACGTCAGATTTTGGAGAGAGATCCGGGTGCCGTCCGTTTCGTGAGCACGGTGACTTATGATGATTGTATTGACCAGGGAGTGGCCCTGATGGGCGTTTTGGTTCGCCACCGCTACGAAGAGGAGGCCGGAAATGACGGCTGGGTGCGGCTCAAGGGTTTTGTCCAAGTAAGCGGAGAGGTGTCAGGACGATGCTTTTTTCGGGTTTTGAGTCATGATCGAACAGGGGAATCCGACGGAAAGGCCTGTGGTTTCGAAGCCGCGATGTTCGAGGTTTCGTTGCTCTATTGAACTCTCGCGGACTCTGCGTGCATTGCGGCCTCGCGTGCATTGCGGCCTCGCATGCATTGCGGCCTCGCATGCATTGCGGCCTCGCTGGTACTGCGTTACTTGCTCCTGCTGGTTTCCTTGCGGATCTTGGACAAGACGTTGAGGGCCTGTTTTTTCGTTTCCTCCAGCGTGCCCGTGTTGTCGATCACGTAGTCTGCTCGCTGCGCCTTGTCGCCGAGATCGAGCTGGGCTTCGATCCGCGAACGGGCCTCTTCCTCACTCATTCCGTCGCGGGCCACGGTGCGGACAATCTGAGCTTCAAAAGGAACATGGACGACCACTACGGGCCGGTAGCGATGTGCTTGCTCGGTTTCGAACAAAAGCGGGATTTCATAACAGACGAGCTCATGACCTTCCTTTGCCAGGCGCTGAAACTCTGCTTCGGCGGCTTGTCCGACGAGTGGGTGGACGATTGACTCGAGCCGGGCGCGGGCCCCAGGGTCGGAGAACACGATGCTCGCGAGGGCTCCACGGTCCAGGTTTCCCTCGGAGGTGAGGATTTCCGAGCCAAATTGACGTTGGAGTTGTGAGAGGGCCGGTCCCTGAGGTGCGACGACTTGGCGTGCGAGCTGATCGGCGTCGACCACTGGTACTCCCTCCTCGGAGATCAAGCGTGCGACTGTGCTCTTTCCGCTGCCAATGCCCCCAGTGAGTCCAAAAACATGGGGTACTCCACTCGGGGGCGCCATGGTCTGCTGGTTTTGCAGACTCTTGTGACAAAGCCAAGACTTGAAGCACGGTCGCCCGTCCAGCTATAGGGCCCGAGTCGTTGTGCGCCCCCCCGATGCTCAGATCTGGGCCCAACTCGGCTTGGCTTTCTGTTTGTTGTCGCCGCTCTGTTGTGCTCCAGCGGCTGCTGCCCACGAAGCGAGCACCACGCTCCTTCATCGGGCGAGGCCGGTGACGAAGGGCCATCTCGGGTCGGGAGCTCATCCGGTGTCGGCCAAACAAGACAAGAGCTCGTCCAGGAGCGCCGCACCTCCTCTCGAGCCTGCCGATTCATCTCCGCCCCGCGCGCGACAGAGCGCTGCCGAGTGGTGCCGGCATGGGGGGGCTCCGATGGTGGGCCCCCCGCTATTTGATCAAAGGGGGCGGGTCTACACGGTAACGGTGGACGGCTATCTTCATGCCTACGAGAACGATGGCCGATATCGTTTCAGCTATACGGTGAGTGGGACACCCCTCGGGCCACCTCGCCTCCGAGCGACGGACGGGGCCATTCTGATCGGAACGACACGTCGCTTCATCTACGCGATCACTCCGCAAGGATCGCTGTCCTTGCGGGCACGCACGGTGACTCCGGTATGGTCGGGACTCTCTCCGCTCGATGATGATTCGCTCGTTTATATTGGGTTGGACCAAAAGCTCTATGCTCTATCGAACTATGGCGCTGCGTTGTACCGCGTTCCTATTCCGGGGCAGCCGATGGGCGAGCCCCAGGTGGGAGACGACGGCGTTGTTTGGATCCCGCTCGAAAGCGGAGTGGCTCGAATGCACCGGGCACTACGGGTGACCCGGGTCCCGTTTTCTTCGCCGGTCGAGCAGGTGGTTCCGCGGCCAGGTGGGGCTGTCGTTTTGGCAGGAGGACGGGTCGTGGAGGTCTCCGATGCTGGAAAGAAAAAGCTGTTGGGCTTGGGCGAGTGGCTGTTCCATGGGCAGGGCGCTGTGGGATGGCTGGACGCCACGGGGCGCGGCGGATGGCTCCCTCCGGACCGGCCGGCGCGTCAGGTTCCTTTGGACATTCATGGCTCCCTCGCTGGCTCGATCCATGCCGAGCCGGCGTTGGGGGCGGTGGGATTGCTGGTTCCACTCCAAACGGGAGAGCTGGTCCATTTCCCTTGGCGGGATGGGGAGTTGGGGTCAGGTCATAGGCTTTGGATCAACGGCGAACCGCTTTTGCGGCCGGTGGTGCACCAGCGTCACGTGGCCCTGGGCACCGCAGCAGGCAATGTTTGTCTGGTGAGGCTCCCAGGGGATCCGGCAGCCGATCGCCAGTAACCCGATGTCGTTCGAGTCTGCTATGGACTCGGCGTGTCGTTGAAACGCCGGCTCTCTCGACTGCCTGGTGGCCCCAGGGGATCCGAGCAAAAGGGAATTGCATCATCGAAGGCGTGTCGCCCGAGCGCCTCGTCGCTCGACACGCCTTTGGCCACCAGCTCGCTCGACGCGCTTGAAGCCACGAGGAGGCAGCTCGAGCAGGCATTGGGAGAGGCGGCGTCCGGCCCTGAGCCATCCGAGCAAAGCCAGTTGCCCTTCGAGCGCTACGAGACGCCGCGAGGTGCCGTGGCGCGTCGGACAGTGGCGCAGCAGCTACCGCCCCAGGTGGGGCGCATTTCCGTGGAAAGAGCTTTTCAGGCCGACGCTCGCGTTCTTTCGCTTCTGTCTTTGGACCCATCCCTCGCTGGCGTGGATCTCCGTCGAGTGGTCTTCTTCGATACCGAAACCACCGGGTTTGCGGGAGCCGGGACGCTCGCTTTTCTTGTTGGGCTCGGATGGTTTGACGAGCGCGGCGGCTTGGTGCTCGAGCAGCTCTTGCTCGAGGGGCCAGAGCAGGAAATGGCCCTCTTGTGGCGGCTCGATCAGCTCTTTGACTGGGCGAGTGCCGTTGTGTCGTTCAATGGCAAGTCCTTTGATTGGCCCTTACTCACGGGACGCTGTGTGATGAATCGGCTTGCAGAGCTTCCGCGGAGACCTCACATCGATCTTCTGCACGTCTCGCGGCGGATTCACAAGGCACGTCTGAGGCGTTTTCAACTGAAGACCTTGGAGGTGGAGGTCCTGGGATTTTGGAGGCCAGACGATGATGTGTCCGGCTCCGAAATCCCGCCGCGATTCGGACATTTCCTGCGCAGTGGCGATCCAACAGGAATTCTGCCAGTGATTTTTCACAATGAGTGGGATGTGATGTCGCTCGTGGCCCTTTTGGGCGTCTATGGAGAGCCGCTCGAGTATCTGATTTGCTCGGATCTTCTGGGGGTGGCAAAGACGTACCAGCGCTCTCGTGCCATCGACAGAGCGCTGAGCGTTGTCGAACACGTCATGACGACCGGTGCCTCGCGTGAGGCTCTCGAGTTGCGGGCAAAATTACTCAAGAGCCAGGGAGATCGCGCCCGAGCGCTGAGGGACTTCGAACAGCTTGCCTCTGAGGTGAAGGAGCCAGAGGTGGCTCTCGAGTTGGCCAAGCTCTACGAACATTACGCGCGCGACTATGGGAAAGCGCTCGAGGCACTTGCAGAAGGAACGGCCGAAGACGCCGCACAGCAGAGCCGGCGTCGCGAACGGCTTTTGCGTAAATTGTATCGTGAATAAACGTTTTCCTGGTTCGTCGCGCAAGCAAGGATACATCGCTGTCTCGAGATCTGCTAGGAGGGCGGATCCATGGCGTACGACCACAAGGCCATCGAGCCAGCCTGGCAAAGATTCTGGGAGCAGCATCAAACCTTCCGCGCGGAGCGTCGAGCGGGAAGGCGCAAATACTATGTTCTCGATATGTTTCCTTATCCCTCGGGGAGCGGGCTGCACGTTGGTCACCCGGAAGGGTACACCGCGACGGATATCGTTGCTCGGTACAAGCGGATGTGTGGTTTCGATGTTCTCCACCCCATGGGCTGGGATGCTTTTGGTCTTCCTGCCGAGCAATACGCGATTCAGACCGGCACTCATCCGGCGGAGACGACACGGGGAAATATCGAGATATTTCGGCGCCAGCTGAAGAGCCTGGGGTTTTCCTACGACTGGGAGCGCGAGATCAACACGACCGAACCCGGTTACGTGCGGTGGACCCAGTGGATTTTTCTCAGGCTCTTCCATCGAGGGCTCGCCTTTCAGAGCGAGATCCCCGTCAACTGGTGTGAGGCTTTAGGTACCGTCCTGGCCAACGAGGAAGTCATCGACGGTCGCTCGGAGCGAGGTAACCATCCAGTCGAGCGCCGACCTTTGCGTCAGTGGCAACTCAAGATCACGCGCTATGCCGATCGATTGGCGGCCGAACTCGAAGGGCTCGACTGGCCGGAGACTCGGGAAAAGCAGCGCGAATGGATCGGTCGAAGCGACGGAGCCACCGTTCGATTTCCCGTTGCTGGGGCCGATTGGCAGTTGGAAGTCTTCACGACACGCCCAGATACTCTTTATGGAGCTACCTACATGGTCGTGGCGCCGGACCATCCCCGTATTCGGGAGCTCACGGGTGAGTCACAAAGCAGCGAAGTTTTCGCTTATTGCGAGAAGGCGTCCAAGAAAAGCGACCTGGAGCGTACCTCGAGCAAAGAAAAAACCGGAGTCTTTACCGGTAGTTTCGCGATCAATCCCCTGACCGAGGGGAAGATCCCCATCTACACGGCAGACTACGTGCTCGGCGCTTATGGCACTGGTGCAATCATGGCGGTTCCCGCCCACGATGAACGAGACTTCGAGTTTGCGAAGAAGTTTGGCTTACCCGTGATTCAGGTGGTCAGTCCCGACGGCTCGAAAACGGACGAAGTCAAAGAGGCATTTGCCGGAGACGGGATTGCCGTGCGGTCGAGCGTCATCGATGGTCTCAAGACCCCCGAGGCCAAGGCGGCCATCGTGGAGTACCTCGAGCATGCGGGCATCGGCTGCCGCAAGGTGAGCTACAAACTTCGAGACTGGGTGTTTTCTCGGCAGCGCTACTGGGGAGAACCGATCCCTATCTACTTTCCGGTCAAGACCGAAGGGGATCCCAGAAAAGGGGATCCTCACGAAATCGACTACCAAACACCGATTGCCGTGGACGAATCGGAGTTGCCGCTGACCCTGCCGGAGCTCGATGACTATCGCCCGGGCGATCCGGCAGGTGCTTTGACCAAGGCGCTCGAGTGGCGCTTCTTCAAGAAGGGCGACCAGTGGTTTGCTCGTGAGACGAACACCATGCCGCAGTGGGCGGGCAGCTGTTGGTACTACCTGCGCTATCTCGATCCCAACAACGATCGGCAGATTTTCAGCGAAAAAGCATATGACGACTGGATGCCCGTCGACCTCTACGTAGGCGGGAGCGAACACGCCGTCCTGCATCTGCTCTATGCCCGGTTTTGGCACAAGGTCTTGTTCGACTGTGGAGTCGTGAAAGATCCCGAGCCGTTTCAAAAGCTGGTTCACCAAGGAATGATCCTGGGGATGGCGTACCGGTACTACGTCCAGCTGGGCGAGGCGGGAGACGTGCTGCAGGCCCATTCTGGTGACGATCCGCAGATCGCCCCCGACAAAGAGGAAGGAGGGTTTCGTCACCAGTCAACGGGAGAGCGACTCGAGGCGCGTCATCTTCTCGAGCACGAAGTGGATTGGGGAGATGGCAAGCCCATTCATCCGGATTTTCAAGTTCGCCTGGCTCCCGTGGCGGAAAAAATGAGCAAGGCGCGCGGAAATGTGGTGAACCCGGACGAAGTCGTTCGGAAGTTCGGTGCCGACAGCTTGCGCCTGTATGAGATGTTTATGGGTCCACTCGAGCAGGTGAAACCCTGGCAGACGAGTGGGCTTCAGGGGGTGCGTCGCTTTTTGGATAAGATCGAGTCCCTGTCGCGGCGTGTGGGCAGCGTGGATCCCGATCGGGAGACGGAGAAGCAGCTTCATCGGACGATCAAAAAAGTGACGGAAGACATCGAAGCCCTGCGCTTCAACACTGCGATCAGTTCCATGATGATCTTCTCCAATCATTTGAGCGGACTCGAATCGGTTCCCAGCTCGACCTTTGCTCGGCTCCTGTTGATCTTGGCTCCCTTTGCTCCTCATCTGGCAGAAGAACTTTGGAGCCGATTGGGGTTTTCTCGAGCGAGCCCGAGTCCCGAGGGGACGGAAGGAACGACACCGGCCCCCTGTCTATCTTTGGCGACGTGGCCGAGTTGGGACGAGGAGCTCTGCAAAGACGACGTGGTGGTGGTGCCTGTCCAAGTGAATGGCAAAGTGCGTGGGCGTGTGGAGCTTGCCGTCGATGCTTCCGAGGAGGCGGCGCGGACAGCAGCCCTTGCGGTGGAGTCCATTGCAGGACATCTGGAAGGCAAACCGGTCCGCAAGTTCATCTATGTTCCAGGCCGGATCATCAACGTGATCTGTTGAGGGCTCGCCGGGGAAGCGGAAGAACAGGAATGGCGCGCGTCCATGGCGCCAAGTCCCCAGTTGCCGTGACCGCGTCGACCCGGGGCGGCAGAAGAACATGAAGGGGGTGCGTCCAAGGGGTACTGAACGTGCGCAGCTGTTCGCCTGGCTTCCTGGACATGCGCACCGATGTGGACAACGTGTTGTTTAACGTGAAAAAACGGCCGCTCTTCCACAGGGGGCTCACGAGCGGCCGACTTGGCCGTCACAGCGTTTTTCGGCTGGGATTGCGGAATTGATCCCTGGGCGGAGGGGGCGACTTCCGGTGGCTGTGGACGAGCTGTGGAAGGATGCTCGGAACGACCCAGAAAGGCCTCCGCCGCCGCTCAGCTCAAAGACCCATAGCTTTTCTGAAGCGCTTTGCGTCCGAAAACATGTCGACGTTGGCAAAAATGTAGTGAGCCTTCTGGTCCGTGCCCCCCGCCGCGATTTCGGCGAGTTCTTCGATGGCCGGATCCTCGTAGCGGCTCTTGCGGCCCGCAGGCCCGGGGAGGCGATAGTAGGCTTCCGGCCGCGAGGAGAGACCGTGGTGGAGGGGGTCGCGTGCCGCCAGGGTCTCTGTCTCTTCTGCGAGGGCGTCGGCATCGTCCGGCTTCCACCCGGGCACTTCGAAAACGATGCGCTGATACTGCTCTCGCACGAGCTTGAGGAATTCCTTGAGATTGCTCCGGTTGTTCCGGGTCGGGCCGAACTCCGGGGCTGCCACGAAAACGGCGGTGGTCGCGTTCAATTGATCTCGTACGCTCGCCAGGTCGGAGAGCGCCTGATCGATGACCTTTCCCGGCTTGAAGTTCTCTTCCACGATTTCTTTTGGGCCGAGCAAGGCGAATTCGAAGCCTTTGGGAGCCTCTCGACTCCAGCGGCGAATGGTCCCCGGCCCTGGTACTCCAAGATTCGTCTCCTGGATTTCGACGAATAAATACTCCTTGAAGTACCGGGTAGCGGGGACAGCGAAACCGGCGCAACCAACGGTTAACATGTCGGGGGCGACTCTATCACAAGCCTCTGGTCAAGAGCAGTGCCTGCCGGGGGTTTTCGAAGTTTCTATTCGGGACCCATCTGGCAGGCTTCCTGGCAACCCAAGGGGTAGTCTTCGTTGTTGATGCCAAGCATGCAGGTGATCAGGTTTTTTGCGGCTGGGCCCGCTTCCGCCTCGTTACACTGGGCCGAACCGCATTGGGCGGCGCACTCCTCGACATTGTATTCATCTCCCAGGAAGTCTTCCGGAGGGAGATTGCGCAGGCAGGCCAGCATGCAATCGAACTCGCCCTCGATCGGCTCCCCCTCGAGCAACGTAGCGCCCCAACGACATGCTGTCCTTGGCTTGGTAGCCTCACAGGCTTCACGTTCACTGCAACAGAACTGCTGGACGCAGCTCTCGCACTCGTAATTGACGGAATCTGGCTCCCCCGGTTCGCAGGAACCTGGCGTTCCCGCGGGGGTGCCATCTTCTTGGCAATCCAAGGGGGCGGTTCCGCCCGAGGCTCCTCCCAAGCCTCCCAATCCCCCACCGCCACTGGTCAGACCTCCTGTGGCATCACCCCCGGTGGCATAGCCGCCAGTGGCATAGCCGCCGGTGCCTCCCGAGCCGCCAGTGGCATAGCCGCCGGTGCCTCCGTCTCCGGGCGCTCCCCCGAAATCCGAATCGAAATTGCATTCGTCCCCCTCACAAGGCTCGCAGGCTGTCATGAGCAGGAGGGAGGTAGCAAAGAGGGAGGTAGGGATCGTAAGCAGCTTCCAGTTCATAACAAGTCCTGACGGCTCAGTGTTGCACCATCCGTGCCTTGGGCCAAGGTTCATCGGCCCCGACCCGTACGCGAGGCGATGGCCTTGCATTCCCTGCATGCTCTTCGATGCGTGGGCGCGGCTCAAGCCTCGGGAGTATGATCATCATGTCGCCCTTTTCGTGGCTTCTGGGAAATCGGGTCCTGCCCCTGGTGCAGGGGCGAAGCCTGGGTGGGGTCCGCAGGGAAGCCCTGTCGGCCGAGCGTTTCGGGCGGACGTTTTGCCATCGCGTGGTGTTCGGGATCCCGACTGCCGGCGCCTTCCGTGGAGTCGATCCAGCTGCTCGGATCGTCCGAGGCCGAGCCCGCGGTGGGCGTCGTGCGGGCGGGACGACGGTAGAAGGCCAGGGCGAAGGCCATCGCACTGATCACCCAAAAAGGAGTATCTCCCAGCGTCTGGTAAGGAGTCGAGAGTTCCAGGAGCGCGACGTCTTCTGCAATGCTGGCTCGTTCGAATGTGGGGGTTTGGGCCACAAGACGTCCGACCGGATCGACGAAACCACTGATGCCGCTGTTGGTCGCCCGGACCAGAGAGCGCCGGTGTTCGACGGCTCGAAGCTTGGCGAGCGCCATGTGTTCCCAGGGCTCCGTCGTATCGCCGAACCAGGCGTCATTGGTCATGTTCACGAGCAACTCAGGACTGTTGCTGTTCATGATGCGGTTGACGAAACGGGGGACGATGTCTTCATAGCAGATGAAGACGGCGATCTCGTCGTCGCCGAAGGGCAGGGGCTCATAGCTCGTTCCTGGGCTGAAGCGGCCGGACTGGGGCGACCAGTCGTAGAGCTGGGGAAAGACGTCGCCGAAAGGCAGGTATTCGCCAAAGGCCAGCAGGAATTGCTTGTCGTAGCGTCCGTGGATTTCCCCCTGAGCGTCGGAGATCAAGGCGCTGTTGAAAAAAATCGAGCCTCGGGCATCGTCCACTTCGCGTCGGAGCACTGCGCCAACGATCGCCGGCACTCCGAGCCGGCCCGTGACTCGCTTCCGGTAGTAGGAAGCCGCCTCTTGTTCCGGGACGGCTCCGGCCACGGCGGTTTCCGGCCATACGACGAGATCGATGTCCTTCTTCCGAATGAGCTTTTTCGTCTGTTGGATGTGACGCTGGAGGCCTTCACGCAGATTGGTCCTTTTTTCCCCCAGACCCATATTCGCTTGGACGATGCCCACGCGGATCTGAGGAGCCTCTGCAACCGCTTCATCGATCTGTGCGATGCGGATGGTGCCGTAGATGCTGAAGAGGACCGGGGCGAGGGCCAAGGCAAGCACCGTTCGTCGTCCTGCCGCGCGCACGGCGTTCCCCCATCCCCCTCGCTGCCCCTTTTTTCGGGCGACGAAATAGCATTCGAGCACTCGACCAAGTGCCAGCCCCGGAGCGACGACCAATAGAGCCACGGCGATCGGGCCTCCAAGCTCGGCCGCTTGAACCAGCGGGTAGATTTCGTGAACCGTGGCCCCAAAAGTAAACGGGAAGAGCAGCGGGTAGACCTGCTCTGCGGCGACGAACGCCGCCAAGAAAACGGGGACCAAGGGCCAATTCCCCTGTCTCGCTCGGGCGATGAGCGCACCCATCAGTGCATAGCGGCCGGCCTGATAGGCGACGAGGAGCAGCATGAAGACGACGCACAGGGAGGTCGGAAACCCGCTGAACGTCTCCAGCATTTCCAGGAGCCAGTAGAAGCCAAAAATGCCGATGACTAAGCCCAGGACGAGGCCTTGGAGGGCGGCCTGAGCGGGCCTGCGTCCTCTGAGGGCAATGACCCAGGGGGTCCAGGCGACGAAGGCCAAAGGCCAGATATCGAGCCCTGGAAAGCTGGCATAAAAGAGAAAGCCGGACAGTGCCGCGAGGCAGAGTCCTGCCCATACGGGGACCAAAGGAGATTCTTTATCCAAGCGTCTTCTTCACCTTGGCGGCGATGTCATCGATCTTAAATGGCTTGGTCAAGTAGTGCCGGGCACCGGCCTGAATCCCTTTGATCGTGTCGAGGGGTGTATCACGAGCAGTGAGAAATATGATGGGCGAATTTTTCAGTTCCGGCACTGAGCGTAGCTGGTGAGCGAGAGCGAAACCGTCGAGCCCCGGCATCATGACATCGAGGATCATCAGATGAGGCCGGATTCGCGTGGCAAGGGCCAGCGCGGTCTTTCCGTCCGCCGCCACGGAGACGTCGTAGTCCTTGGCGAGAACCCGTTCAAGAAGATGGCTAATGGCAGGATCGTCGTCCGCGACGAGGATACGCTTTTTTTTCGCCGGAGGATTCTGGGCGGAGGCACTCATGAAGTTAGGTGGGGAAATGAGTTTCGTGGCGGGCGCTCCCTCAGAGTTACGGTGAGAGACGCAATGTTTCAAGCATTTTGCGCATTGACGGGAGAATGGTAAGGAAAAGGAGGCTTCCGCGGTGGGGCGGCTCTTGCCCGCTGCCGCCGGTCGGCATAAGCAGCATCGATGCCCCGGCTTTTGCATATTGAAGACGATCCGGCCAATCGCCTGTTGGTACGAAAGCTCTTGACGCCGGCCGGGTTCGAAGTCGTTGACGCGGCTGATGGCCTGGAAGGGGTCAGAAAGGGCACCGAGGGGCATTTCGACCTCATTTTGATCGATATCGCGATCCCGGGGTTGGATGGTTACGAAGTCACTCTGCGATTGAGAGGGGAGGAGCAGCTCAAGGACGTGCCGATCATTGCGATCACCGCAGAGGGAAGCCGCAATACGAGCCTCTCTGTCGGCTGCGATGGCTTTTTGCAAAAACCCATCGATGCTCGCACCTTTGTTCGCACCATCGAGGGCTATCTCAAAGGGGAGCGAGAAGGGATCAGCGCGGAAAAGAGCGGCGAGCATCTGCGGGCCCAGTCAGCTCGTATCGTTGGCCACTTGGAGGAGAAGGTGGCCGAGCTCAGCGCGGCGAATCAACGACTCGTGGAGCTCGACCAGGCCCGGAAGGAGTTCTACAGAAATATCTCTCACGAGCTGTCCACTCCAATGACGCCCATCGTTGGCTACGCGAAGCTCCTCATCGATCAGGAACTGGGACCCCTGACCCCGGCACAGGTCAAAGCGATGAAGAGCATGAGAGAGTGCGTGGAGCGTTTGCGCGGCCTGATCGACAACTTGCTCGACGTCACAGGCATCGAGACTGGGCGCTTGCGGTTCGTCAAGGAGCCGTTCGAGCTGACCGACGTGGTGCGCGCAGCTGTCGAAGCGACCAAGCCTTTGCGTGAGGCCAAAAAGCAAAAGCTCGTCGAAGAAATCCCCTCCGATCTCCCGATGCAGGTTGAGGGAGATGGGCGTCGTGTGGGACGAGCGGTGGAACAACTGCTGGAAAATGCCAGTAAATTTTGCCCGGAACAGACCACGATGGGAGTGAGTGTGACCTCGCTCAGCGAGGACACCTTTCAGGTCTTGGTTTGCGATCAAGGCCCCGGGATTGCCAAAGGAATGGTCGAGAGGATTTTCGATCCGTTCTTTCAGGGAGATGGGTCGGTCACTCGAGCCCAAGGAGGCACTGGGGTGGGGCTCGCCATCGCGCAAGGGGTGGCTCGGGGCCATGGCGGCGATCTGACCTATATGGACAAAGATCGTCCTCGTATCCAGGATGAGTCCTTCGGAGGCGCTTGTTTTCGCTTGACGCTGAGCCCTGACGCGCGGTCGATGGCGAGTGCGCAGTGAGTATTTATCTCGATTGGAACGCCACGACCCCGCCGCACCCCCGGGTTCTCGAGGCGATGAACGGGGTGGCGCGTGAAGCTTGGGCCAATCCCTCGAGCGTGCATCTGGCAGGCCGCACTGCCCGCGATCGGGTGGAGGGAGTTCGCGAACAGCTCGCAGAGCTCCTTTCACTCCAAGCACGAGATATCGTCTTCACTGGAGGTGGAACCGAAGCCAATCACCTCGCCTTAGAGGGGGCGACTCATCTCCTGACGACACCCATTGAGCATCCTTCCGTGGCCGCGCAAGCCGAGCGGCTGAGCGAACGGGGGGCCAAGGTGCGGTTTGCTTCGGTCAGTCCATCCGGGGTGGTCACGCCACAGGCCGTCCGTGAGGGGCTCGATGAGCTGTTGAAAGGACAAGCCGTCCGTCCGGGCGCGTCGGAAGAACAACCCAAGCAGCGCGTCGTGGTGGCAGTGATGGCCGCTAACCACGAGACGGGGGTTTTGCAGCCTCTGGGCGAGATCGCCGAGATCGTGCATGAGAGAGGAGCCCATCTGCACGTTGATGCGGTGCAGCTTCTGGGCCGCGGGTCGTTGGGCGCTGTCAGGCACGCCGATAGTCTCGCTTTGGCGAGCCACAAGATCCGTGGTCCTCGGGGGATTGGCGCCCTCGCCTTTGTTTGCGGTTGGACGCCGATTCCGCTGGGCCGTGGCGGCGCTCAGGAACGGGGTTTCCGTCCGGGAACGGTCGACCCAATTGGGGTTGCTGGATTCGGCGCAGCCCTCGGCCGTCTGGCTGAATCCCGGCAAGCCTATGACCGTCTTCGAGCTCTTCGCGATCGGCTCGAGGCACAGCTCCTGGCACGATCCGGCGGCACTGCCCAGATCCATGGCACAGATGCGCCACGTTTGCCGCACGTGTGCAATGTGTCATTTGCTGGCTGGCGCGGGGACGAGCTGGTGGCAGCTCTGGATCTGTGTGGGATTCAGATCTCGAGTGGAAGTGCTTGTAGCGCTGGGACAGCCGAGCCCTCCCCGGTCATCCGCGCCATGCTCGGGGACGACGTGGCTCGGAAAGCTGTCCGCATCAGCATGGGAGAGGAAACCACCGACGACGAGATCTCAGCGCTTCTGGAAGCGCTCTCCAAAGTGGGTGTGATCTCTTCTTCAGGAACTTGAAGGACAATAACTGAAGTTCCTGAAATCACAGAATTTTATTGAAATCCGCCTTGTGCTTGACTGCCCTGGGCGTGGGCCGAGAGGCGGTTCGCTGCTGCTTGAGCGAAGAACTTCTCTCCGTTCCTTTCAAGAAATGCTTTCAAAAATGAACTTAACCATTTGATTTGATTCTTGAAATCAGACAGGTGTGCAAAGCGATCCCGGCACTGACCGAGGCGTTGAGACTTTGCACGGTTTCGGAATGGATCAGGCGAGCTAGAGTGGTGCAGGCTCGTCGGACGGCTCTGCCCATTCCTTTCTCTTCACTTCCGATCACGATGATGCTCGGTAAGCGGAGATCGAGCTCGTGCAGAGATCGGTCCGCTTGAGGATCGAGACCGACGATTTGCACGCCCCGATCGGCCGCCTGGCTCAGCGTGCCATGTAGCGAACGAACGCGGCACAGGGTGGCATGTTCGATCGCGCCAGCGCTCGCGCGGAAGGTCGCGGGAGAGAGGGGTGCGGAACCGCTTTCTGGCCAGATCACGGGAGCCGCTGCCAAACCGACGGCACTCCGAATGACCGCCCCGAAGTTCTGCGGATCGACCACGCCGTCCAGGGCGATGGCCAAGAGCTCGGGGCGCTCGAGCAACGGCTCGACGGCGCACAGCTGGAGGGGCGGTCCCACCGCGGCCGCGCCCTGATGCAGCCCGCCTTGAGCCAGGCGATCGAGCTCCCCGCGTGGGGCATACCGGACCGGAGCCCCGCGGTCGCTGGCGAACCGACCCAGCGCGTCGAGGCGCGGGCTGCTGGACGTCGAGATGACGACTTCCTTCACCGCCGGTCCATGCCGTCGAATCAGCTCACGAACCGGCTGGAGCCCCAAGACCAGGCGCTGTGTGGGGGAGCCCGTCATGTCTTCGGGGTCTGCGGCGTTCTCATGCCGTCTCGCAGCGCGGCCCGATAGGCCCGCTGCGGACCGACTCGTCGCGGATCGGTCCGGAGCAGGTCGCCTGCCGCCGTTAGAGACCACCGCACATGGGATCGCCTGGCGCGCAGTTGCTGCCGGATGACGAGGGCTTCTTCTTGGGAGCGGGCTTGGAACTTCCACCGCTCCTTCTTGGGGCGCGCCGCACCTTGATGCCCTTGTCTTCTGCTTCCTTGGCCTGCTGACTGGCTGCGGCTTTGGCTTCCTCGAGCTGCTGCTTCAAGGCCTGTTGCTGGGCTTCGCTCATCGACTCGGCATCCTTCATCCGTGCCTCGAGCTGCCGCACTTTTCTGTCTGCTTCTTCCTGGGCCGCCTGGAGTTGTTGTTGGAGCGCGGCCTTTTCGCGCTCGGCCTTCTCTGCGGTACTCGTAAAGATGAAGCCGCCCACGACGGCCAGCAACACCAGGCCAGCTCCGGTGCCGGCAACGGCCAGCTTGAGCTTTTTCTTGCTCTTGTCCTGATTGAGGGCTGCAAGTCGCTGCTCGTGCTCTTGGGCTTGGGCCAGCTGGTCCATCCGTGCCTTGTGCTCGAGCTCATGTTTGGCGCGCTCGATCTCGGCTTGGCGGGCCGCCTCGACCCGAGCCTCTTCTTCACGGCGGCGCAGCTCCTCTTGGCGGCGCTGCTCTTCGGCTTCTCGAAGTCGCCGCTCCTCTTCCTCGCGCCTGGCGCGTGCTTCAGCCTCTTCTTGTGCCTTTCTGGCCTCTTCGGCGGCCGTGCGCTGCGCTTCCTCGTCGGCGATGCGCTCCTCTTCGAGGTTCATCAGCTCGTTGAGAGAAAACAGGACGGAGCTTTCGTTCTTGTCTGCCATGGTACTGGAACTAGTCGGTCAGGGGGCCGCATTTGCCGTTCATCGAGCAAATGCGAAGGTCGGGCCGTTCGGGACTGTGCAGGGACTCCTGGCGACAGATGCCGCTCGCGAAGTATCAACCTCATTGTAACACCGTCAAGGTAGAACGCAGTAAAAGTTCGTCGCTTGAGGCGAAAAATGTATGGTCATATCGCTATTCACTGAGCCAGTGGGAGTTGGATGCGAGCTGAAACGCGCGCATCCCTTTGATGGACGCGAGTCTAGTTCGCGTCCACAAAGGACGCGAACCAACAAGCAACAAAGCGTTCGACGGCAAAAAATGGGCAAAAAACGGAGTCGCCCGCCCTCGCCCCGAAGGGGCGGGCGACGAAGTGGCCATTTCGCGCCGCGAACGAGTCTAGTTCGCGTCCACAAAGGACGCGAACCAAACAAGCACTGAGGCGTTCAGC
>CAYTRQ010000080.1:0-16625 GCA_964440025.1 uncultured Polyangiaceae bacterium
CCAACTCCAAGCCTTCGAAGACGAAGTCATCGACCGCCTCTTCGTCCTCAACGAACACCGCGCCAAAAAAGAAGCCGCCCTCGGCAAAGCCACAAAAAAGGGCACCAACAAGAAGCCCGCCAAGACCACCAAGTCCGCAGCCAAGGACTCCCCGGACAAGAAAAAGACCGCGCAAAAGTCCAAAGACCCCGACCAGGGGAGCTTGTTTTGAGCGCCTCTAGCTCCGTCGGGCCACCGCTGCCCAGGGTTCGATTCCCCGCTCCCCGACGTCATCGTCAGTGCCGCTGCCCCGCCGGCTGGACGGCCGGCCCGTTGAGATCGACCGTAGGCTCGCGGTTGGTTCTCGCTGTGCCAGAAGCTTTCCTCGCCGTCGCGCAATCGGGCAACCTCTCCCCTCACCCGACTGCCGACTCGGTGACAGCAACCGTTTTGGTCGCGGTGTCGATCACCCCTCGGCAGCCAATGGGTAGCGTCAGCTGCGGAGCCGTGTGGCCGAAGTCCATGTTGGTGACGATGGGAAAGTCGAACTGCTTGGTCCGCTCGAGCAGAACCTGGTCGAGCTCCTGCTTTTGGCTTGGCGAGTAGCCCGTGGGGCGGCCAACCAGCAAACCCGAAATATCGTGGAGCACGCCCATGTTCTCGTAGTCCATGAGAATGGCATCGAGCGCGTCCGGCATTGGTCCCTCCCCCGAGGTCTCGAAGAAGAAGATGGCGTCGCGCCAGTTCGGCCAGAAACGGGTGCCACGCAGGTGTTGCAGGGACTCGAGACAGCCAGCGACCAGCGGTCCTTCCGCTCGGCCGGGCTTGAGCCAACGCCACCCGGTCGAAGGCTCGAGCTTGCGCGGACGCTCGACATCCTGGAGAGTTTCGTCCAAGCCTCAGCCTGGGTCAGGGCGCTCGGCCTGCAAGTTTCGCAACCCCTTGAGATCCGGACACTTATTATCCTTACCAAGCTTGACCGGAATCGAGTACAGTCGCGCCATGAGCCTGGCGAGTCCGCTGCCTCCCTCCGAGTCCATCTCAGTATCGGGGTTCGAATCGTTGCTCGAGAAAGGCGCCGACGTCTATTTCTCGGCAGACGTGGAGACCGATGGTCCCATTCCTGGACCCTTCTCGATGTTGGCGGTGGGTGTCGCGGTGGCCGGGGCTTTCGACGGCTCGCGGTTTGTTCGCCCCAGTCGGCGGTTGACGTTCTACCGTGAGCTCAAGCCGATCTCGGAGCGGTACGAGGTCGAGGCCCTTGCGGTCAATGGCTTGGACCGTGGCCGGCTCTGTCTGAAGGGTGCGGCCCCGGAGCACGCGATGCACGAGTTGGCCGCTTGGGTGACGGAAATTGCCGGCCAAGCCTCCCCGGTTCTGGTTGCGTATCCGCTGAGTTTCGACTGGACCTGGCTGTACTGGTACTTCCTCAACTTCACCGGAGCTTGTCCCTTCAATCACTCGCGCTGCTTTGACCTCAAGACGGCTTTTGCGGTGAAGGCTGGAGTTCCTGTCTCGCGGGCAGGGCGCAAGCAGCTCCCCACCGAACTGCAAGCCCATCTCCCCCACACGCACAACGCCCTCGATGACGCCTTGGAGCAGGCCGAAATCTTTGCGAAAGTGTTCCAGTGGAGGAACCCGGGTGAAGGCCGAGATTGAACGTCGACGAGAGTACGCCAACGGGCGGATGCGGGAGCTCGAAGAGGCTCTAGGAAGCAAACTAGAAAACGAGGACGCCTGCATCTACGTCATAGGCTCCTACGGTCGAGGAGAAGCTAGCGAGCATAGCGATCTCGATGCCTTCATCGCCGGTCGAACCCGACAAGTTGGCAAAGACAAGAAGCGCGCGGTTTCAGGAATCGACGACACGCTGATCAAGGCCGATCTCATTCGCGTCGCACGAGAGCTGAGCTTTCCAGACTTCTCTGGTGATGCGGAGTGGGTGAAGCACCACGCCTTCCACGAGCTCATCGACAATACGGGCACTCAGTCAGACGACCACGACAACACGTTGACCGAGCGACTGCTACTCTTGCTCGAGAGCCGATGTGTATACGGACAAGAGGTCTATGACGAACTGATTCGAAGCGTCTTGGCCCGATACTGGCGGGGCTTTGACGATCACAGCGCCAATTTCCGGCCGATGTTTCTCATCAATGACATCCTGCGCCTTTGGCGGACGTTCTGCGTCAATTACGAGGCGCGAACCCGAGAGGAGCCCGACGCCAAGCGGGCCGCGCGCCAGCTGAAGCACTTCAAACTACAACACAGCAGATTGCTCACCTGTTACTCTGCCATCTTGGGCCTGCTCTCTGAGTACGTCCGCATGGACACAGTGACTCCTCAGGCGGCTGAAGAGCTCTGTCACGCCGCGCCGTTGGAGCGCATGGAAACCCTGGCGAAGGACTTTCCCGAGGCCTCCCAAGCCGTCGACAAGCTGCTCGGTGGCTACGCCAAGTTCTTGGAAATCACCGCGCCCCCCAAGAAGGATTTGGAGCAAAGAATCCTGCGCGAGGGCAAGGACGTGGTCCTTCCGGACCAAAAGCCGACCCTCGCTGAGTCCGTCTACGAACTGCTCACGATCGTCGGCAAAGACAGTGATCTGTTACGAATGATTGTCGTCTGAGCCTCTACGCCGGGGTGCCGTCCCCTTGGGGGAACGACCTTCACACAACGAGGTTGGAGCCACAACCCCGACCCAATTCGTCCGCCCTGGACTACACAGGATAACCTGCCTGCCGATCGCGCAAAGCCTGCAGTAGTCCCTCCTCACTCACCGCGGTCGAGTGTTCGAGAATCGCGTTCTTCGCCGCCTGTTCACAGGCATGCGCAACCTCGGAGTGACTCAATCCTTCCGCCGCAGCCGTGGCGGTCTCCCAGTTGATCGAGGACGTGTCCAAAACGCTGAGCCTGCTGCGCATGACCTGTTCGATGACTTCGCGCGACGGAAGGTGATAGTCGAGCAGAGCATCGAAGCGCCGAAAGAGCGCCTTGTCGAGCAGCTTCTCGTAGTTGGTCGCAGCAACGATCAGGCTATCGGAGGCATCCAGCTCCAAAAACTGGAGGAACGAATTGAGAACGCGCCGGATCTCGCCCACTTCGTTGGCGGTATCGCGGTGCCCTCCCAAGGCGTCGAATTCATCGAACAGATAGACGCCGCGCGTTTCGCTGATGGCGTCGAATACCACCCGCAGTTTGGCGGCTGTTTCGCCCATGTACTTCGTGATCAGACCGTCGAGCTGAACCGTAAAGAGAGGAAGTCCCAGTTCCCCTGCCAGAGCGGCGGCGGTCATGGTCTTGCCAGTGCCAGGCGGCCCGGCCAAGAGCAGCTTGCGCAGCGGAGCGAAACCATGCTGGAGCAACCGGTCCCGCTGTCGCTGCTCGAGAACGACACGCTCGAGTCGCTGGTGGAACTCCTGCCGCAGAATGACGTCGGCAACGCGGATGGACGGATAGGAGACAGTGAGCAATCCTGCGAGCTCACCTCGCGGCTGCGCTAGAGGTGTTGGCTTGGGGCTACGGCTCCGCGACTCGCTCGTCTTGGCCCGATCGACCAACTCACGGAGCTCCTGTGCAAGCCGTCCATGACCGTTGCGCGCCGCATGGGCCGCCACCTGCATGGCAATGGCATAAAAGCGGGAGTCGTCCGCCTCGCCGTGGCTCCTGATCAGCGCCTTGATTTGGTCCGCTTTCGCCATGGTCTTCAGTCTCGCCTTGTGCCGAGCTGGGGCTGCCTCGGGCTAGTTGGAGGCCAAACGGCTACCAAAGAATAGCACGTGACGCCGCGTAGGTGGGAAATTGGCTGACACGGAGGCGTGGCGCCGACTCGGGTGGGGGAATCCGCCAGGGCAGGGGCCATCCCAAGTATGACACTCCAGGTGTCGTGCGCCAGGCGAAGCCTGGGAAAGGGGAATGAAGATGTAGACAGTAGATTCTTCTGAAACCTTTCAATGCGATCGAGCGGATTGAAAGATCCGTCCGGGCAAGGTTGGCCGCCACCCGGAAGCGTGTCTTAGCGTGGCCGTACGAGTCCGCGAGGGCGAAGGAAAGCTGCGAAGCAAAGATAGCGAGCGATCGGGCCGTGTGATTGAGCCCCGAAATTGTTGAACATTCCGGAGCCGACGTAGTGACAATAGCGGAAGGCAACATCGCGATGCGCCGCGAGTGCAAGGGCCGATGAAGGCATCGACCAAAGGCGAAAGCTGTCGAAAGCACAGTTTCGCGGTACCTAAACACTCACGAGGCTAGGCGCGGGCGGCCGGCGGGGTCTGAGAGCAGGGCACGTAGCGAAGCGATCGCCCAGGAACCTGGGAGGCCCATCACGTTCCGCATAAGCGGTATCGGACGGACGAGTGAGAAGCAAAGCCTAAGAGATGACGTGGTAGGAGTCGGAGCACTGCATAGTACCTGTGAAGGTGGGGAAGTCCGTTCGGGGCGTGCCACTGGAGGGAAGGCGGTGCCACCCTCCAGGGCTGCTCCGAGGAAAGACGTTCGGCCTTCATGCCGTCCACAGCGTCTAAACGTAATCGAAGCAGATAGCCGATACGAATAGCAATGACCTGCTAGCGAATCTGGAAGGGTGAGGAGCCGGATGCGGTAGTCCCGCACGTCCGGATCTGTGGGAGCCCTCGGGGAGCAATCCCCGGGGGCCACCCGACATGTAGAAACGCCTGTTTCCCGGGCCGAGAAATCAGAAGGAAAGGAAAAGTATATAATGTACGACGTCGGAGAAAAACCTGGCAAAGGCACCTACTGCTGCACCAATTGCAACTGGAGGGTCCGCCTCGATGACGACAGCGATCGCCTTCCACCCTGCGGCAACTGCGGCAAGGGACAGAACACCAAGTACAAGAAGTGCTGAAGCCCCGGGCTTCCTGCTCGACACGCAGCCCCGTGCTCACAACAGTTCCCGATAGTGCTTGGCATGTTGAGCCAGTTTCGGCATTCCTTTGGCCGTCAAATCGAGCACGAACTCGGCGGGCGAATAGGGAGGGTTCTTGTACTTGCGGCGAACTTCTCTCAACACGAGAACCGCTCGCTCCGGATACAGTTCGAACGTTCGATACAAAAATTCATCCGCATCCACGGCATCGATGTCGTACTCGTCCAGAACTTCCGAGGGGAAGTCCTTGGTGTTGTCCGTCACGATATGTTGCGCACCGCAACGAATGGCGGCAGCAAGCACATGGCAATCTTTAGGATCGGGAAGCCGCAGTTCGGGTTCCAAGAGTTCGAACCCGCTGACCAACGCCTCGGGGAAGGCCTCCTTCATCTTCGCCTGCTGCTGCTGAATGCTTTGGAAAAGCTCCGGCTTTTGCTGCAGCAGGTTGGAGGACCATTCCTGCAAAATGCGCTCAGTCCAACGAGCTCGAAACAAGCCCGCCGCGTAAAAGTGAAGCAGGACGTCTCGCTTGCGAAACGGGTAGAGCACGTTGGCGTCCAGGACCACTAAGAAGCGGTCGGCTATGGTGGTCACGACGCATCGAACTCCTGGCCAAGCTCGGCCAGTTCAGTCAGAGCATCGCGCCGCAGGGAATCCCGTTCCTTCATGAACGCCATGAGGTCATCGTGACGCACCCGTCGATGCGTACCGACCTGAATGAACGGAATCACTCCCTCCTTCAGCAGCTTGCTCAAGTAAGGACGGGAAACGTTCAACATGTCGGCGGCCTCTTGCGTCGTCAGGTGCGCTCCCCGCGGGACGAGGGTGACCATCTGGCCCTGAGCCACGTGCCCCAGTAGGTCCACCAATAGATCGCAAAGGGCCGGAGCGATCTTCACGCTGTCCCCACGCACCCCATGAATCTTCACCTGTCCGCCGCTCTCTCTCACGCGAGCCAGTGCCGCCGCCGCTTCGGCGGCACTGCTTATCTCGTCTTCGGTTGGCAGACGGGCGGTCAGATCGGTCACTTTCGATAGGGCACTCATGGGCTTCTCCAAGTGTAACAACCGTAACATCTGTAATATCTGAAGCAAGCCCTGTTCAGGGGAATGAGCCCAGTCCGGCGTGTTTTCCCCTGAAAGGCCGTACCGACACCTGCAGGCCGATAGTCGTCTTTGCCCTCTACTCGATGACCGAACCGGAACTGTGCAACGTGGACCAGACCCTCGCCCAGGTTTCTGCTCCACCAAATTTCCCAGACCCACCTAAAGACGAAGCCACAGGACCCGGCACGCTGCTCAAGACCATTCCGGACGCACAGCGGTGGAAAGCGCTGGGGTAGCCGCGTTCCGCAACTGGCCATGCGTTGGACGTCAGCCCACAGTGGCTGGACACTGAACACAAACCCAGTTACCGTTGGTGCTGGTTTTGATGGGTGTCCGCCGACCTCGACGGAGGCCACCTTTTGGAGGAGCGACCAGGTGGTCAAGCGATCCGACGATCCGGGCAATCTACCACATCACTCATGTGGACAACTTGGCAGCCATGACCATCGAAACGGGAAAAGGCAACCTGCTGACCGCCGACGTCGAGGCACTCGTGAATCCAGTCAACACGAAGGGAGTCATGGGTAAAGGTCTCGCTTTGCAGTTCAAGAAAGCGTTTCCCGAGAACTTTGCCGAGTACGAGCGTGCCTGCCGGGCAGGCGAGGTCACCACGGGCCGGGTTCATGTCGTTCCTCGGCTGGCGTCACCGCGCTACATCATCAACTTTCCGACAAAGAACCATTGGCGCCAGCCGTCGAAGTTGGACTACGTCCGAGAAGGGATGAAGGACCTCCTCGAGCACATCCAGAGGCTGGGTATCCGGTCCGTCGCGATGCCGCCACTCGGGTGCGGGAATGGCGGCCTGGACTGGCGTGTCGTTCGACCAGTGATCATCGATGCACTGAGTCGAAGGGTTCGAGAGCCCATTCGGAATGGAGCTTCTTGGCACCGTCCATTGGGTCATGCGGCACGAAGGCGCCGCTGAAGACGTGGACGCGGCAGTGACGAAAGTTCACTCCTGGAGCGAACAAAAGCGCTCCAAGATGAAGGATGGCCACATCCGTGCAGCTTGGGAGCGACTCCGCGAACAAGATTGGGCATGACGCAACATGATGGTTTCACGCTGAGAAGCTTGCCCAGACCGGTGCGCGCCCACCTTCAAAGTGTGTCCAACCGCTCCAACCATCGCGCTTTGAAGAGCCACGGCGGCTGTTCGAGGGGACCGGTGCCGATCGCTTCTAGACAAGCCTCGAGAGCGGTCAAGAACCGGTCCCCTAGCCCCTCCTGAATGGACTCATAATGTTCAGCTGCATCAACAGCCTCGAGTCTCGCGACTTGATGGAGTTCAATCACGACGGGCTCGAAGCGACTCACGAATCTCAGCAATCGCCCGGTCGGCAGGAATCAACTCTGCCGACCCCGATCGAACGTCTTCGACGCGGCGAGCGATTTCCTGGGCCCAGGCTGCCTCCACCTCTTCCGAGGAGCGGGACGCCAACGTCTCTTGCAGAGAACGCACAAGCGCAGCACGCTGGTCCTCTGGGAGCGCTAGAGCTTGGTCCAACAGGGCTTCGTAAGTCACAGTCCCAGACCCTTGCGGCTGCTCTACGGCCGGCGTGCCTCCGGACGTGACATCCACTGTCACCCGCGAGACGCTCCCGTACCGTTGCACGCCCACCTACGAGACCGCTGTCGATGACTGAACCTGGAACTGCGCCTCCGCTCACCTCTCCCCGCACTCACCTGCTCCACGCCCTCGCAGCCGATCTGATTGGACCTTTTCGGCGCGGACTGAAGGACAAACAGGGCAACGATGGCACCGATGCCCCGGAAGATCTCAAGCTGCCGCCGAGCCGTTGGTACCTCACTGGTTTTTTGACGCCCGAGGCGCAACGCGAAGAGGTGGAGGACGCGGCCGAAGAGCTGGGCGGGGGCAGCGACGAGACGCACGAGGACGAGGGCGAGCAGGCCAACGTGGAACCGAAGAAGAAGAACTTCATGCCTGCTTCGATGGGACTGACCGTCTTCGTTCCAGAAGGGACCGAAGAACTCGAAGTCACCGTTCGCTATGCCGACTATGAGCGCATCGATTTAAAAAAGGGCGAGAACGATGCAAACTGGCCTTACGCCGAGCGCGGCCACTACTGGCGCCGCAGCCCCACGCAGTCGCGCACGGAGACGGTCAATCTGAAGGATGACTCTCTCCATGGTGATGGGGTGCGCATCAAGGACTCGCGCGGCTTGCGCTTGCAAGGTCAAGTCGAGGCGGTGGGTGACGTCCCGGGGCTCCCGCCTGGCACGCGCGCGGTTTCCCTGTTTTTGGTCAATCGCCGTGCGGGCGAAGCCCCCGGTTACCGCGATGCCGCCTACGTATTTCAAGTCGAACTCCAAGTGCGCTGCACGCAAGGTTTCGTGGGGCGACAAGATCGCTCGGCCGAAGGCGACCATCACGATCTGGACGAGCAGATTGGCGACCTGCAGCACAGAGGCGTGCTCGAATACGGCGTGGGACATGGGGTGTCGGTGGAGGTGCCCGCAGGGCAGGATCCCGTCAGCGTGGTCAAGACCTGCTGGCTTCCGACTCACGAGGTACGCCGCGTGGTGGCTCGTGCGGAGCCTGGGGTGACCGTGTCCATGGAGAAGTTGGCGGACATCGGCTCGGCCGACGAAGTCCGGCAGCACCTGAGTCGGCTTCCCGCCGCGTACGGGGAGTGGATCGAAGAGCAAGGCGACAAATCGGTCGGCGACGGACCACCCGACAGCGGGCGGCGCGCCACGCAGAAGACCTTGGTGAACAACGCCAATTTGGCGCGCAAGCGCATCAGCGAGGGCATCGAGCTCTTGTGCGAGCACGAAGATCTGCGCGATGCGTTTTGTCTGGCCAACCGCGCCATGAGCATGGCCGCCCGCAAGAAGCGCCCCGACATGGAGCCCGAGTGGCGCCTGTTTCAGTTGGCGTTCGTGCTCTTGAACTTGCGGGGCCTGTCCGATCCGACCCATCCGGATCGTGAAAAGGCGGAGCTGATCTTCTTTCCCACCGGTGGCGGCAAGACCGAAGCGTACTTGGGCGTCATCGCCACCACGCTTCTGCTCAGGCGGCTGCGTGCCCAAGAAACGCCCCACCGCGGCCTCGGGGTCGCGGTCATTTTGCGTTACACGTTGCGGCTTCTGACCTTGGATCAGTTGAGCCGCGCTGCCTCGTTGGTGTGTGCGCTGGAGATCCTGCGGCGCCAGGATCCGCGCCGTCTGGGGCCCGAGCGTTTCTCCGTGGGGCTCTGGGTCGGCAGCTCGGCCACGGCCAATACCATGGCTCAAATCAAAAAGGACGTGATGAACTACCAGACGGGTACCAAGGGCAATCCCGCTCCGCTCGTGGCCTGCCCCTGGTGCAACACCGTCCTCGGTCCTTCGAGCCTGACGCTGCGCACCGCGGGCAAGAAAGACACCAAGAGCCCCGAGCAAGTGCACATGGCTTGCCTGAACGACACGTGCGAGTTTTGCGCGGCCCAGAACCCGGAGGGGCTCCCGGTCTTGTTCGTGGACGAGCAGGTCTATCGCGAGCTCCCCAGCTTTCTGATCGGCACCGTGGACAAGTTCGCCATGTTGCCGTGGCGTGGCGAGACGGGAAAGCTGTTCGGCAAAGTGACGGGCCGGCTGGGGGGCGAATTCTTCAACGCGACCGACGGCAAGACCCTTCCGAAGGGCGCGACGCCGCTTCCCGAGGGCACGCTCCCGCCCGAACTGATCGTCCAGGACGAGCTTCACCTGATTTCCGGCCCACTCGGCACCATGGTGGGCCTCTACGAAACAGCGATCGACTTTTTGTGCCGCCGCCAGGTGGACGGCAAGCGGGTGCGGCCCAAGGTGATCGCCGCGACGGCCACCGTGCGGCGCGCTGCCGAGCAGATCTGCTCACTCTATGGTCGCACGCGCAACGACGTGTGCGTGTTTCCGCCTCCCGGGGTGGACGCCATGGAGACGTATTTTTCGGAAGTGGATCACGAGAGCCCCGGCCGGCTCTACGTGGGTGTGGCGGCCCAAGGCCGAGCCATGAAGGCCATCTTGTTGCGCGTCTACCGCTCGCTCTTGGCCGCCAGTGTCCGTGGCTACGAGGAGGTCGAAGGCGCCGAGGAAACGAAGGATGCGTACACCACCGTGGCCGGCTACTTCAACAGCCTGCGGGAGCTTGGCGGCATGCGCCGCATTGCCGAAGACGACCTTCTGCCACGCACGGCCCAGGCAGAAACGTTCCAACCCCTGGACTTCAAGGGTTCTCATCCTTGGTTCAAGAACCGCACACTGCGGGGCGAACCAGTGGAACTGACCAGCCGGGAGAGCACCGAGAACATCAAAAAATCCAAAGACCGCTTGAACAAGAGCTACGGCACCGATGGCCACGTGGACGTGCTGCTGGCGAGCAATATGATCTCGGTGGGCGTCGACATCGATCGCTTGGGGCTGATGGTGGTGGCGGGGCAACCCAAGACGACCGCCGAGTACATTCAAGCGTCCAGCCGCGTGGGTCGCCAGAGCACGCGGCCCGGCTTGGTGGCGACCTGCATGAACGTGCACAAGCCGCGGGATCGCTCACATTACGAACGCTTCACACGTTTTCATCAGAGCTTTTATCGGGGCGTGGAGGCAACGAGTGTGACTCCGTTTTCCGGCCCCGCTCTCGATCGCGGCCTGGCCGGGACGCTCATGGCCATGGCGCGCTTCATTCACGACGAAATGACGCCCGCGTCCGGAGTGATGCACGTGGCCCGGCACAAAGCCGAACTGGAAGAAGCGCTCGAGGCGTTGGCCGAGCGCGCCGAGCGACAACCGCGGCAGAGACGGAGCCAGGAGGACGAATTGATCGAACAGGTGAAACGCCGGGGAAGAAACCTGCTGGAGACCTGGGAGACCATCGTGCGGTCGAGCGAGGACGAGCCAGTGAAGCGCCGCTATTCCAGGTTCGACAAGGAAAAGTCCGGCGGCGCACCGCTGTTGCACATGGCGCTCGATGAGAACGCGCCCGACCGGACCTCGCCCGAAGGCCGCTTCTGCGCGCCCACCTCCATGCGCGATGTCGAAGAGACGGCGCACCTGTGGGTGAACAAGATGCTCGGCCCCTACGACGCGAAGGGAGGCGCCTGATGGCCAGCCGCAAGAGCAAGGGCAATCAGCATCGTCCGCCCGAAGGGCGCATTCGGCTGAGTCAGTTGGTGACCACTTTCGGGCCGGGAGCCATGGTCGACCTTCTCGATCATGCGGTGCTGGTCGGCGGTCTCGATTATTGGCGCTATGACGCCAAAAAGCCGCGGCCCGTGGTGAGCGAGCCGCGTTTGCGCGAAGCCGTGTTGCCGCGCGTGCGGCAGATGGACCTGAACCTGGCCCAGGGCGCCGCGTTCATGACCGGCCCGGACGGCAACGACGACGCGCCGGGACCGTGGAACGGCATTCGGGTGGCGGAGTTTCCCGCGTGGTTCGTGTGTCAGCACTGCCAGGCGTTGTCTCACCGCAAGGCCCTGGAAGAAAAGGGCGGGCGCTATCTGCATCAGTGTTCACGCACGCGCACGAGCCCCTGTGTGCCGGTGCGCTTCGTCGCCACCTGCAAGGATGGCCACCTCGAGGAATTCCCGTGGAACTGGTTCGTGCACAAGGGCGGCTCGCGCTGTGACGGCCAGGACCTGTACTTGAAGGAGGGAGGCACCGGCGATTTTTCGGAGATTGCGGTCAAGTGCGACGCGTGTAACGCCTGGCGGCCACTGAACGAAGCTCGCGCCAAGGAAACCTTGCCGCACTGCAACGGCCGCCGTCCCTGGCTGGGGCGGCAAGCCGATGTACCGTGCCACCATCATTTGCAACTTCTGTCGCGTACGGCGAGTAACGCGTACTTCTCCCAGACGGTCAGTGTTCTTTCCATTCCGGAGAAGGACCGCGTGTTGCAATCGGCAGTGGGCGAAGCGCGGCTTTGGCCTCAGCTCAAGAAGGCCACCACGCCCGAAAAGGTGGAAATGGCTCGCGAGCTTTTCGACGACATCGATCGGGCCCTCGAGTCGATCACCAAAAAGCCCGCCACCGAGTTTTCCAACGAAGAGATCGCTGACGCCGTACGCGCCATCCACGGCGGAGAAGATGCGCCCCGCGAGCGCCTGCGCACGGCCGAATACAAGGAGTTTCTAACCGCCAGCGACGAGATGCCCGGCGAGATCCCACCCCGTGAGGAAGACTTTTTCGCCTCTCGGCTGGTTCCGGCACGCCCGCTGCCCGCGCCCGTGGCCGACATCACTTTGGTGAAGAAGCTGCGCAAGGTCACGGCCCAGGTCGGCTTCACGCGCTTGGAAGCGCCCAGCGCCGACTTGCAAGGAGACTACTCCGAGCAAGCCCAATTAGCGGCGCTGACGTTGAGTCAGGACTGGTTGCCGGCTACGGAAATTTTCGGCGAGGGAGTGCTCCTCCGGTTCGACGAAGAAGCGGTGGCCGAATGGGAGAATCGGCCCGCGGTCTTGGAGCGGGCGCAGGGGCTCTTGCACGGCTACGTGCAGAAGTTCGGCAAAGAGGCGGACACCTCGGCGTTCCCCGGCGTGCGCTATTTGATGCTGCATTCGCTGTCGCATCTGCTCATGACCGCCATGTCGCTCGAGTGTGGCTATGCTGCTGCATCTCTCGGCGAGCGGATCTACTGCGCTCCTGCCGAGGACCCCACGCCGATGGCTGCCATCTTGATCTTGACCGGTTCGGCCGGGGCGGAGGGCACCCTGGGCGGACTGGTGGAACAGGGGCGACGGATCACCGAGCACCTGCGGCGCGCTCTGGACATGGGCAAACTCTGCTCGAACGATCCGGTGTGCGCGGCCCATGCGCCCAAGGAAGGCCAAAACGACCCCACGGAGCGTTACCTGGAAGGCGCGGCTTGCCACGGCTGCCTCTACATCGCCGAGCCCTCGTGTGAGCGCTTCAATAGCTACCTGGATCGCGCGCTCGTGGTACCCACCATGGCACAAGATCCGTCGCTCGCATTTTTCAATGGGGTAACATTCTAACGTCGTGCCTCATGCATCGATGATGCTGCTGTGACCCGATCGAAATCTCCACCAACTCTTCGCTGTTTGCCCTGATGCTCCACGACCGAGAAGACACGGACGATACGCGCGGATTGACCGAGGCTTCCACGGACGACCTGCGTCAGCTAGCGGAAGCCGTCGCCAGCGGCCAGCTTGCGATGCCCGTGTCCCTGGCGTCCTTGGGGCATGCGGGCTTCGGCCACTTGAGTGGCATGATGACGCCGTTCCTCGGACTGCATGCTGCGCCGTTTCTGGGCGTGTTGCGCGCCGTCTTGGCCGAACGCCGCCGCACCGCTGGCAAGAGTCTGGACTTGGTGTGGTCCGGCTCCGACTCGGGCCCCAGCTACGCTCGCTACACGCGCATCGTGGTGCCCGAGTTGATCGCACGGGCCGGGCAACAGATAACCATCGCGGGCTACAGCTTCGACCAAGGCGCCGGTGTCTTCGATCACATCCGAGAAGCCATGGTCGAGCGCGATGTGCAGGTCCGGATGTTTCTCGACATCCATCAACTCGGGCAGCGTCTGGTTCAACAGTTAAAGAGGGAAAAGAAACGCTCGCGCCTCCAACCGCTCGAAAAGGCGCGCGCCACAAGCGCAGAAGCCTACGCCCAGGAGGTCCTGAGTCTGTTTCGCGAGCTGCACTGGCCTTTTTCCGAGCCTCCCCCCACCCTGTACTACGATCCGCGCACCGCCGACTCACGCAGCTTCGCCAGCTTGCACGCCAAGTGCCTCATCGTCGACTACGAGCACGTGCTCATCACCTCGGCCAACTTCACCGGCCGCGCCCAAAACCGCAACATCGAAGTCGGCATCGTCGTCCACGACCGCGGCTACGCCTCGGCCCTGGAACAACAGTGGAACAACCTGGTTGCGTCGGGGGATGTCGTGATGGGCTAGCCGGCGTCGCCTCCCACGCTTCACTCCCGCTCCTCTCACGAACCGCCTCGGTCCACGTCCTGCCGGTTTTCACGCGCCCAAACGCCGGGCCAGTACAGCCAAAAGCATCTGCTCAACTTCGACGGTTACGCGAGCTACCGTTTCGTCGAGAAAGATGAGTGACAGATGCCATCGATTGCCAAACTGGGCCTCTATCAACCCATCCTCATCGTGAGAAAAGTGGTCTCCCTACCGACCACTTTTATGTGGTCGCAGCACTAGCGCTTCGCCTGGCTGCGCTCTACTTGAGGGTCGCCAGGAAGGAATCGTTGTCGAGAAATGAATCGCCGTCCTCCGCTGTCGAGAGGTCGCGCCTGGTGCCCAGCACAAGAATGTACCCGCGTGGATCGCAAACGACTTCTCGAGCCATCTCGTTCACTTCGGCTTTTCCCCAGATAAACGGCGCATCCCACCCTTCGGACCAGGCGTCGCCCGTGCGCGTCAATGAATGAACGAAAAAGTCTCTTTCTTCGTTCTTTTCTACCCAACCCGCCAAAATCATCTCGGAGGCATCATTGATGCAGACGTCGGTCCATTCGACTCGGTCATAGTCCCCAACGCTGATATTGCTGGGCGCGTAGGGAGCACCATGAAGCACGGTAGACGGCGCCTTGATCAGCGCGAAGTGCGCGGAGACGCCGTAAGGGTCGTTGCCGATGGCGACAAAGTCCCCGGAGAAGTCCCCCTCCGGAAAGGCGGCGACGCCTTGGGTCGAGGGAGTGTACTCTCCCTGTGGATCCCAGAGCGGCGAGATCACATCTTGGACCTGCGGGAACCCCAGGACTCTGTCGAACACCCACTGCTGACCGTGGTCGGTCCGCAGCCCTCCGATGACCCCCTCCGGACTGACCGCGAGAGTTTCATCCCCCGCCCCCCAATGGGCCCCGCCGGCGGTCACGTAGCCCACGACAGCTCCGTCATCTCTTTGGGGCTGGAGATCTTCGTCCAATTCGACGAGTGAGCCATATAAATGGCTCGAAGAGTATCCCGCCACCCAGATCTTTCTGTCGGGTCGTGGAAAAACCTGAAAAGCAAACTGGAGACTGCCAGGCCCGACCGAGTAAACGACGTGATCATTGGTTTGAAGCTCGGGATCGAGGCGTTCGACGGCAACTTGCCCGGAGTCATCGTCTCCCGCGATGATCAAGTCCTCGTTGTCAAAAGCAATATCCCAGATACTCGGGGCATACTCGGGCCGTTGGATGCGCAGAACGCTACCCTCCTTCAAATCGATCTCCGCCAGGTAGTCCTCCCCTCTGGACACCGTGATGGGCCCCACCGTGTAGGTTGCCGAAGCGGTCAGCGCAGCAACCACGCGCCCTGAGGCGGAGGTAGCAAGATCCGTGGGCGCCCCTGATAAATCGTCTAGGCTGTAGAGCTCTCCCTGTGGCGCGAGACGAAGCGTCAGCTGTTTGGTTGAGCTTCCTGCAGCATTTTCTACACTGAGAGTATACACTGCCGTTCTTTCGGGAATGAAGCTCGTGCTGCGCACAGAAGAATCGAGCTGTTTTCCCGAATCAGGCTCCAGGGTGATGCTCTCGACTTCACCGCCCGAAAGCGACCACTGCAGGCGGACTTCTTCACCCGTCCGGACGATCCCCTGATCCTTATCTGAGGAAAAATTGGAAATCGTCGGGGGCGCCAAACATCTTCCATCTTCCACGCAAAGCTGCCCCCCAACGCACTGCCCTTGAGAGACCCACTCGCCGTTTTCGTCGCACTGCTGGGGCTCGCCGTCTTCGTTGCACTGGCCCGCTCCCGGCTTGCACTTTCCTGTGCAGGCTCCGGCTGCGCAGATGTATTCACAAGAGGTTCGCGTCCAGGTGTTCTGCTCACAACTGGCCGCCTCATAACTCTCCCCCTCAACCACGCAAAGCGCTTCGACCCCGTCCTGACATCTGCCCTCACACACTGTGGAGCGACACCCCTCCAGGCAGCCCTGGGTGGCCCCCCATTTGCCCTGCTTGTTGCAGAGTTGGGTTGCGACCCCCTCCTGAACCTCGCGTCCGTCCGGATCAAGGCAGCGACGCGTCCCAGGAACGCACTCGCCGGCGCAGCGATCCTCCACACAGGCGTACTGGCAGGTTTCGATCTCCCATTCGCCGTTTTCGCTGCACGTAGCCAGTCGGCGAAGATCGCGACACTCTGCATCATCGGGTCGACAGCTGCCCACACAGCTGTTTCCTGCACACAGATAAGGGCAGTCGCTGGGCGGGCCCCACTGACCGTCAGACTGGCACTTTTGGTAACTCGTCTGAGTGACGCACTGAATCTCCGAGTCCTGGCAACTCTGCGAAGCCGCACCGCCAGTGACTTGCGGGCCCTCTTGTCCCCCCGACTCATTGGCTGGATTGGAAGTGACTGGTCGTTCTCCCCCGGCGCCTCCTTCTGCGTCCTCTTCGGCCAATCTTCCTGGAGTGATCCGGCAGGAACTGAACACGACAGAACCCAGGCCGCACACCGTTGCCAGCAGAAAGACAGGAGAGAAGATTCGATGGGACATGGGTTGTCGAATTTGAAGACAACGGAGACAGAAGCGTATTTCACAACAGTCGCCAAGCGTCAATTGCGGCCTTGGCACCCAAGCTGAGCGCGGGATCGTGAACTACGGGGCGGAAATTCTCCGCGGCTGAGCCCGTCTACCCAACAAAGGTTCAGAAAAGCGCGGGCTCGATAAACTAGTGCTGCGACCACATAAAAGTGGTCGGTAGGGAGACCACTTTTCTCTCGA
>CAYTRQ010000081.1:0-16430 GCA_964440025.1 uncultured Polyangiaceae bacterium
GGGTAGCGAGCGGACGTGGGCATAGATTTGATTGTTATCGAGGAACGTCACAACCATCTTGTTGCCATCGGACGCAATTGCCGGTTTTCCGTTTTCACCGGCATAGGCAATAGAGCTAATAGGCTTCCATGCCGGCGACCACCAGCTGCCCCCTTCGTAGTCCGGGTTGGGAGCTGTTGAGCCCCCCACGATTGGGGGTACCGAGCCATCCAGCACATAGATGAGACCATTAGTCGACTTGCCTGTCATGATGAAGTGCGGGTCACCTGGAGGCGGCGTCGTAGTACCAACGGGGTAGTGTTGTGCGCAGTTGGGGGACGAGTCAAAACGACGGTAGCCAAATCTCTTCCAGTTAGGGGTTGAGACTTGTCCGTACCGGCGCACGTGATAGCGCTTGTCATCGTTGCGCACGATCAGGAAAGTGCCTGCGTGGGGCGCAGTGGAGCAAATCGCCGCATCCGTTCCATCGTATGGGTTGCTCGGATCATCAATGAGCTGGGTATCAGCGACAAAGGCACTGCTCCAGGTACGGTAGTGGCCCTGTTGCAGAGCCTGCTCGAGTGTTTCGATTTCCGATTCTTCCCAGCCTTCGGCTGCCCCGCTTTCGGAACAGGCGAACGTTCCTGCGAGGAGAGACAAGGCGGCAAAGCGGCGCACATGCTTCATCTTGTTGCCGCGGTTCGAGCGGAATTTGGTGCACGCTATCGTCTTGCAGGCACGTTTGAGGTATCTCATTTTTTCAATTCCTTTCGGCTTCGCAAGGTTTGCCCCGAAGAGGGCATGCCCTGGATATCGCGGAGCAATGCCTCTGCCGATTTCAGGTGATTTCGTCCGCACAGCGGAGGTCAGAGCTTTGGCTCCGGCAAGTTCGTTGAGCGTCTTCGTCGCCGGAAATAGTGTTTCTGTCGAAGCTTGCCGTCACGATTGAAGGTGAAGGCATCGGTTAGGCTTGTTCAGCGTTGGCCTGAGGTGTCTTTCAAATTTGCGAGTAGAAAAGGATGCGGCTACTCCTCTCTGAAGGAGCAATATGTATCAGCATGACATTATCAAACGTTTGATTCAGCAAGTCGCTGAGGCTATCGCCCGGGTGGTGGGTCTTTGTGCGTCGCGGTCCTTCGAAGAGGCGGATGACGAGCTCGCGGCGGCGGAGAGAAAGTTGGGGTTGCCCAAGGGGTTGGAGCGACTCGACGATGCCTCAGTGCTCTTGCTCTTGTCCGGCAATCCTCGGGCCGATTTGTTATGTCAGCTTTGGGAGAAGCGGGCCGAGGTGAAAGAGGCGCTGGGTGACCACGAGGCGGCACGTCTGTACCAGTCCAAGGCACTCGTCCTGCGTGAGCGGCTGAAGGCGACTTGAGCTCAACCAGACGGTGCGCAAGATGCATCCCGCGCAGAGGCGTTCCAAATCGAACGCGACTCGTAGACTAGTGCTGCGACCACAAATGGACGCGAACCAACAAGTAGTGAGGCGTGAGCGGCACAGTCCAGGCAAACGAGCGGAGTCGCCCGCCCTGGCCCCGCCCTCTCGCATCCGTCAGGATGCGAGTCGAAAAAGCAACATCGATCCAGCGGGCAGAGATTGAGCCATTGAAGGTCATTTTCGCGCCCTCACCTGACAAGGGCGCGAAAATGACCGAGCGAGAGTTGTGCCCGCTGACGGATTACGGGCGGGCGCGCGATGCGGCCTTTTGGAGACGCGAACTAGACTAAGGCGGCGCTCCCTCACTTGATAAGATCCTCGCGCCGACAAGATCACCGAAGTCGAGGACTTCGTAGAACTCCTCAGATAAAAATCCGAAGCTGTGGGCCTCGGCCTTGAAGCACGCGTTTGACACCGCAACGCAGGGCGGCGAGGTAGCTCTCTTCCTTTTCACGACGAGGCTGAGCCCGCGAGCGCCACTCGTGGCCCGGGCGGGCAGTTTGGGGGAGGGTAAAGCGCCGACGGCGGCACGCGCCAAGCGGTGGAGGGGACGCTGGGGCATCGGCGGGTCCTCCACGAGCAGTGGAAAGAAGCGCGACTGGTGGCGCCGCACCGGGCAGTGGAGCAAACGCGGGTGGTGGTGCGCAGCACAGTGGAGGAAGCGCAACAGGCGGAGTATCCTTGGTCTTCGAAAAGAGGTGGTGCCCAACATTCTGAAGTGGTGCCCAAATACGAAGAAGCCAGTCACGGGTGACCGCAACTGGCCTAAAAGAGCTTAGCTTTGGTGGACGCGACTGGACTTGAACCAGTGACCCCTGCCGTGTGAAGGCAGTGCTCTACCACTGAGCTACGCGTCCGTGGGTGGGCGACCCTATAGCCGGTCACGGGACCACTCGCAAGATGCGACAAAGCTGGCCAGTGATGAGCGTTTCGCAAAGCTACAGGAGGTTTGGCGTCAGCCGGCTGAGTTGCTCGGCAGCAGCTAGCCAGTGGCTCGGCAGCAGCTAGCGAGTTGCTTTGCAGCGGAGCGAATGTGGGCTAGGAAGGCGCCCCATGCAGCAACAGGGGCCTGCAGATCCCTCATTGGCGAAGGGAGAAGACAAGGGCAGCGAGCAGGGCTCGACTCGGCCCTCTTCCGACGGCAGCCGAAGCGAGACGATTCATGGCGAAGAGGCTGGAAGGCGAGAAGAACAGCTTTCTCTGCCGCTCACCGAGGAGCATTCCGATCCGAATTCGGAACCCGACCCGAAGACCGAAAGCCCGCTAGAAGGAGGTCCTTTCGTTTCGGGAAGGCACCCTTGGCGGAGTTCTTCGGAGGATCCGGAGGAGTTGGGAGAAAATGCCAAAGACTCTCCGCGGGTTTCTCGGAAAAAAGATGCCGCCATGGGACTGTCGATCATCTGCGTGGCATTTGTGGGCTGTATGTTGTTTTCGCTTTGGGCGCGAGACGCTGCGCTCTCGAAACCGGCTCCGCCGCCGGGGTTGCCGGTCAAAGATCTCCCTGGATTTCCCGATGAAGTGAGGGCGCTAGAACTTCTTCCCTATGCCCGCCAGATGTCGGTGCGTGCGCTCCTCCAAGGATTCGTGGCTGAGAGGGTGAAGCCGGACGGCACGTTGGACTTTACCAAAAAGAAAACTTCTCTCCGCTTTTCTTTTCAAAGTGCTCCAGGACGTGGACCTCAGCCCCCTCGACAAGGAGGGACTCTCCCTGTCCGAACTTATTGTGGCCGACAAAGCGTTGTCGTGGGTTCAAAGGGAATGAATACCAGGGAGGATAACCCTACCGTCTCTTGTCCGCGCAATGACCCCAGGCAGCTTCCAGTAATGAGCCAATGCACATTGGAGGATGTCTGGAAGACGGCGAAGCGTCACAAGTTCAAGCGTAATCGACCCGCGCGCATCGAATACTATCGCAGCCGCTCCGGTCCAGCCTATCGCTTCATCAAAAAGAACAAGAAGGGCAAAACTCGTAGCCTCGTCGTGTCTGCAAGGGACTGCCGCCGAGTACTGACCGGTAAGGAGCAGCGCGGCGGAGTCCCCTAATGAGCAAGCTCGAAGCTCGAGCGCTCAAATCAAGCAACACCCGCCATCTGTTGGAGGCGATTCAGCAGCTTCGTTCGCCCAAGGGCTTGCGGAACCGAGTAGCCGATGAGGGGCTGGTCGATTTCCCTTTCAATCGCTGAAAGAGCGGGCTTTTGGGCTGCTCGACTGAGCTTATCCGCCTTGGTTGCCACCCACGTGATTTGGAGCGGGGGTCGACTGACATCAGCCGGGCCCGATAGGAGCTTGAGGAGCTCCAAATCCTCGGCTTGAGCACCTCGACGCAGGTCGACCAAAAGAACAACGCCGCGAAGAGTTGGGCGCTCGAGAAGGTAGGATTCAATCAAGCCCGCCCAGCTTTTGCGTTCAACCTTGCTCCTTTTGGCATATCCGTAGCCAGGAAGATCGACGAGATCGAGTTGCGCTCCGCTGGCGGTTTGCACACGAAACCAACTCACCTGCCGGGTGCAACCCGGAGTTGAGCTTGTTCGGACGAGTCCCTTCCGCCCGGTCAACGAGTTCATCAAACTGCTCTTGCCGACGTTACTTCGACCGGCAAAAGCGATTTCAGCCAGCGTGGGAGGGGGAAACTGCTCGGGGCTCGTTGCGCCAGCGAGAAATCGAGCCGAGACGATGCGCGCGCCTCCGTGGGGCGGGGTCGGCTGGTCGGGAGAGCTTTTCATGCTGGGCGGGTGTATCTCGTTGCTTGTTGGTTCGCATCCTTTTGTGGATGCGAACTCGACTAAGGGCTTGAGCGGTTGCGAACTCGCTTTCGAATGGGTTCTGTGATCGTCGTCAGCTCTTCACTACCGAGTCGGTGGCTGGTGAAAATAAAAAGAGCCAAAAAGGCGCTTCCCCCGATGATGAGCTGGACGAAGCTGCTTTCGTGGAGTGCCGGGGGCAATTTCGAGAGGCCTTGCTGGGCCAAGAAAGCGCCGAGGCTTGCAACGGCCGTCGCGGCGAACGTCTTGAGCGCACTGAATCCGACGGATGAACCATGACGAGAAGGAAGCTTCCGTCCCAGTCGCCACCACAGAAGGCCAAATTGGCCGAGACGCGCCGCGGTGACTCCAAGGCTCACGCCGACATGGCCGAGGGAGCTGCGAAGCACGATTGATACGGTGAAGAAGACCACCACGTCGATCATGGCGATCCAGACCGGTGTTTTGGTGTCACCGAGTGCAAAGTAGACGAGGACGAGTTGGCGGACCCCAGCCACCAAGAAGATGCCCATTCCTTGTGCCATGAAAGCGTAGGAGGTTTCTTGGGCGGCCAGCGCGCCGAATTGTCCACGTTCGAGCAGGACACTGACGATGGGCTGAGCCAAGGTCACGGAAACCCCGGTAGCGAATATTCCGATAAAGAGCGCATGGCGCATCGAGTAGGCAAATGTTTCCCCGACTTCTGCGAACTCGCCGCGCGCGGCAAAGGATGACAGGGTGGGGAGGGTTGCCGTCGACAAAGCCATGATGAAGATCCCCTGGGAAAAGTCGCACAGGCGAAGCGCATAGCTATAGTAGGTGACGGCCCCGACTCCCAATTCGGAAAGGAGTCTCCTGCCTACGATGACATCGATATAATAAACGCCGACGCCCAGCAGAGTGGGTCCTAAACGTCGGAGAACCTCTCGGACGTGGGGATCTGTGACCTGAAATCGAGGCAGGCGAGCGTAGCCGATGGTTCGAAGGCTCGGCAGTTGGACGACGGCTTGCAGGAAGCCACCCACGAGGGCACCAATGGCCATCGCAAGGACAGGGGGCTTGTCTCGATCGACCAGCCAGGCGGGGAGTGCAAAGGCGCAGACAATGAGAGCGACGTTGAGCAGAGCGGGGCCGAAACTCGTCACGACGAAGCGCCGGTGGGCATTGAGGGCGGCCATTCCGAGCGCAGCGGTTCCCATAAAGAAGATGTAGGGAAATGCCACTCGTGTAAGCTGGGTGGTCAGCTCGAATTGCTCCGGCCTCTCCTGGAACCCCTTGGCGAAAAGTTCGACCAAAGAAGGTGCGATCCAGATCCCCAGTGCGGACGTGAGGCAGAGAGCAAGAAGGGAAAGCCCACGCAGTGATTGAAAGAAACTTCGAGCTCGATCAGGGCCTTGCTTTTCGCGAACCTGGGAGAGGACGGGCAAAACGGCGGTTTGGACTGCCCCCTCCGCGAGAAGCTGGCGGAGCATATTGGGGATCTGAAAGGCGATCATCCAGGCGTCCGTTGCGACCCGGTTGAAGGTTGCAGCGAGGACAATGTCTCTCAATAAGCCGAAAATCCGAGACAGCAGTGTGCCCGCGGCGACGACGCCGGCGCGGCCGGCGATCTTGCTGCGCTCCTCACCTGCGGACTCTCGCTGGGAAGCGCCTGGCTCGCTCACGACAGGACCTTACCGAAGAATTATCCGATTCCCATGTGCGCGCTGAGTGCGCGTTCGACAACTCGGAGCACGACCGAGGTTTCCGATTCGTCGGTGGCTTGGAGCTTCCCCTCTGAAGCGATGAGCATCTGATGCCTGGTGCTGGGCTCGATACGAAGGGCTCCCCCCCCACAGCGTCGGCAGACCAATCCTCCTCGTTCTGGACTCAGAAGAGCGGGCTTGTTCTGAGGGCAGATCCGTTCGCAGCTGATGCAGCGAGTCAATTCGAGGGCCCAGCCAAAGCTTGCCAGCATTCTCACCCCGAAAGCAGCGAGGGAGCCTTGCAGCTCGGGTGGCGTGCCCGCTTCGTCGAGTCGGTCGAGAAAGGATATGGCTGCGGTGAAAACGGTTGGCTCAGGGGTTCTTGGGGGAGCCGCCCTGCGGATCCAACGCAGCGCCTGTCCAGCGACGGACATTGCCTCGAGATTCGAAACGAGCCTGGTGCGAGGGCGGGCAAGGTGGGCATCCCGAAGCGGAACGAATTCCCCGCGCCCCGGTTCTCCGAGGCTCACGCGAAGGGTGTGCATGGGCTCGAGTGCGCCAACATAGCGCTTTTTGCTGCGTCGAGCGCCGCGGGCCAAGCTTGTTGTATGCCCCATCTCTTCGGTAAACAGGTGGACGATGAGATCAGCGTCCCCGTAGGGGGTACGACTGAGCAGAAGAGCCGGAGTTTCGAGCACTTTCACGAACGCGGCAGGACACAGTGCCCAGTTCGAGCTGGGAACGAGCTTCGTAGAGAAAGCTCTTGAGGCATATCGCTGCCTCGCGGTTTGAGCACGATGCTGAGCGCAAGTGTGAAGAGAATGAGAAGTAGAACAAAGGCAATCGCAACGCCGACCCGCCGGCCTCGTGCTGGTTTGGCCGCCGAAGGAAGGGGCAACGGAGTGGACCAAGCGACTCTGCGACTGGATGTGTACCGCGCCAGGACCTCGTCTTCCGACACTCCCACCGCTCGGGCGTAGGACTTGAGGAACCCTCTCACGAAGACCTCAGCCGGAAGCTCGTCGAACTGATCTGCTTCGATACGTTCTACGCTCGAGACAGGTACACGAGTTGCGCGAGCCACCTCGGCGACGCTCATGCGTCGCTCTTCGCGCTTTTCTCGCAAAAATTGTCCAACGGAAGCCATGAGAACCGGTATTGGCACGCCCCGTCGTACGGGATTGAGCCAGGCGGAGTTGAGCCGTACGGGTCGGGCCCTACGGGATTGAGTCGAATCACGACCGGGTTCGCGGGATGTGCGCGCCGGCGCAGCCGCTAGACTACTGAAAGCTTTTGCGAAGGGAAGGTGCGCCGAGCCATCTCGGCATGTTTTCTGCACTTTGCTTCGCCGAGTCAGTGTATGAGGAGGTTCCTTCGATCCCGGTCATGCTCAACGGAATGTTCCGCCAGGACTCGGAGGTCCAACCTGATCGGCCTCTCGCGTCAACCGGGGAGCAATCCCACTCGGAGGGTGGGTGAAGGGCTGGAAATTAGCGAAGGGAGCTCAAGAGCTCGTGGCATGCTCGGCCAGCCTGGCTGCTTTTGGCGAGTCCGAGGCAGCGATCTAGATCGGCTCGAGTGCGCTCCAGCTCTCCGAGTTCCAGGTGGACCTTCGCACGCTGCAGGTAGGCGTCTTGAAGATTCTTGCAGCCGGGCGCGTCGGTCTCGAGTGCTCGGTCCAAGGCTCTCCGTGCGTGCTCGAGCTGACCGGTTCGGTGGTAGGCGACTCCAAGCCGGTAATTTCCGACACAAAAAAGAGGCTGAGCCGCAACGGCGCGGCGCAACGCCGCAATGGCCCGATCCAAATCTCCGCTTTCGAGGTAGGCCCAGCCCAGATTTCCCCAAGCGATTTCAGGAGTAGGGTAGAGGATATTTTCGGTGATCGGACGCAGGATCGCGATCGCTTCCTCGTACCTGCCTTGGTGCACGAGGATAACAGCGAGGGTGTTCTGCGCTTTGAGGTACTCGCTTCGGGCTTCGATCGCCTTCCGTGCGAAGTGCTCCGCTTTTTCGAGGCGGCATTCGTCGATTCTGCTGAATTGGCAGAAGTTGAGATAGAGAAGGCTGACCAAGTGAGCTGCTTCCGCATTGTCCGGATCGAGCTCTGCGGCTCGGAGCGCGTGCTTGAGAGCTTCGCGGGGTTGGTTCTGGCGCCACCAGAGATCGGCAGCGAGATCGAGCTCGCTTTCGCTCATTCGGACTGGATCCCCGGGGGATTCGGACTTGAGGAGCGAGCACCCGCCGAGCAGCAACACAGCTCCGAGCAGAAGAGGAGCGATACCCGTGAGGCTGTGACCCGCATGGCGACAGGGGGCATTCATGGTTCGACCGTCTTACCTAGGGCAAGTTGACCGGGCCAACATTCGTGTCAGGCAAAGGGGTGGGTCCTTGACGAAAGCTGCAAAATAGAATATTGCTGTAGCAATCATTCGCACCGCATGGATGACCCGAGGGGGCGGACTTCGGCTGGACAGTCGAAATTCGGCAGAGGTTGGGGTCCTTCTTCCTGAGTCATCTTGGGCCGTTCGAGCCCTAGCAGGATCTCAAGGTTCCAAGCGGACGAATGGTGTTTCCACATGTCTGAAGAACCCGCTCAAGCGCTGATTCTACGCCCGCCCCATCTTTCCGATGGGGGGAAGGTTGCGCAGCTCGTGCGCGAGGTTGGCGAGCTGGAACCGAACACGGTGTACGCTTACCTGCTCCTGTGTCACCATTTCTCGTCGACGTGCGTCGTGGCGGAGCGGGAGGGAGCCATTGTGGGTTGTGCTCTGGCTTACCGATTGCCGGAAGATGCCAGTCGTCTCTTTGTTTGGCAGATCGGTGTGGCGCAGTCCGCGCGGGGGCAGGGGCTCGCTCTTTCGATGCTTGAGCATCTTTTCGATCGCAAAGAGCTGGGGGACGTCATGTATGTCGAGCAAACGATCGCACCGTCTAATGTAGCTTCGAATCGGCTTTTCGACTCCTTTGCAAGGAGGCGAGGGTTGAACATCCAACGGAGCCCCGGTTTTCGAGCCGAAGATTTCGAACCGTTTTCGCACGAAGAAGAGCTCTTGGTCAGTATCGGACCAAGGCCTGCCGTCTGAGAGCCCAGAACGATTTTTCCCGCGTCCGCTTTCTGCGGAAGCGAGGATTGAACACTTTTCACCAAAAGCACCAAAAGATAGAAGAGGACTTTCACCATGAACTCCACGATTGAAAATCTCGAGTCGAATGTTCGTAGCTATTGTCGATCGTTTCCGACCACCTTCACGCGCGCCAAAGGATCCATCTTGGAGGGTGCGGATGGTCGGTCGTATATCGATTTCTTTGCCGGAGCCGGGACGCTCAACTACGGGCACAACCATCCCGTGTTGAAGGAAGCGCTCATTCGCTATCTTGCCTCCGATGGCATCACGCACGGCCTCGATCTGACCACGCGTTCCAAGGTGGATTTCCTGGAGACCTTCAATCGGGTTATTTTGAGCCCACGTGGACTCGACTACAAGACGATGTTCCCTGGGCCTACGGGAACGAACGCCGTTGAGTCTGCGATCAAGTTGGCGCGTAAAGTCACCGGCCGTTCGAATATCATTAGCTTCACCAATGCGTTCCACGGAATGACGCTGGGTTCGTTGGCCTTGACCGGCAACGCCAAGAAGCGGGGTGCTGCTGGGATCAATCTTGGCAACGTGAGCCGATTGCCGTTTGACGGCTACATGGGCGAAGGCGTCGATACGGCGGAATACCTGGATCGGGTGCTGTCAGATGGCTCGAGCGGTGTCGATCGGCCTGCAGCGATTATCCTGGAAACCATCCAGGCCGAGGGTGGCATCAATGAGGCCTCTGCAGAGTGGCTTCGTCGGGTTCAGCGTATTGCTAGAAAGCACGGCGCGCTGTTCATTGTCGATGATATCCAGGTCGGCTGTGGTCGCACAGGGCCGTTCTTTAGCTTCGAAAAGGCAGGACTCACGCCCGACGTGGTCTGTCTCTCGAAATCGCTTTCTGGCTACGGTTTGCCCTTTGCCGTCACGCTCTTCCATCGCGATCTCGACGCTTGGACACCCGGTGAGCACAACGGGACGTTCCGAGGACACAACTTGGCCTTCATCACGGCGGAGCGGGCGCTTTCCACTTTCTGGTCTGATGATTCGCTCAGCACGGACGTTGCCGAAAAGGCCAAGCTGGTTTCTGAACGATTGACCGAGCTGGCTGGAGAATTCGATGGTCTCTGCAAGGGTCGTGGGTTCATTCAGGGAGTTGCGTTTCGTGATGCTGGATTGGCCTCGGCTACGTCGGCGCATGCCTTCGAGTCTGGGCTCATCGTCGAGACATCAGGGGCAAACGACGAGGTTCTCAAGATCCTCGCCCCGTTGACGATCGGACGCGAACAGCTCTGCGAAGGGCTCGATATCCTGACGCGGGCGGTCAAGCAGGCTGCGCAGGAGAGAGCCAAGCGTCAGGTCTATCCCTCTCTTCCCCCTCAGGTCGAAGCCTGATAGCAAGGTGTCATCATGCTCGTCCGTCGATTGGAAAACATCGTCGGAACGGAAAAAGAGGTGGGCGGGGAGTCCAAAGGTTGGACGAGTCGCCGCCTCTTGCTTCGTGACGACAAAATGGGGTTCTCCCTCCATGATACGCTCATTCATCCGGGGGTGCCGCTGCACTTGCACTACAAGCACCACTTGGAGGCCGTGTATTGCATCGAGGGGAAGGCGACCATCAAGGACCTTGCAACTGGCGAGGTTCACCAGCTAGCGCCTGGAACGGTGTATGCGCTCGATCAGCACGACGAGCATATTTTGCAGGCTGAAGTGCTTTCGAGGTTCGTTTGTGTCTTCAATCCTCCGCTTACCGGAAAGGAAGTTCACGACGAAACGGGAGCCTATCCTCCACCGACAGACTGAGGGGGCTGTGGCACCTTGACCGCGCGGTGCTTGTCCACGGTGCTTGTCCACGTGGTAGTTGCCCGCGCCCACGCGATGCTCGTTTTGGGCCGCTTGCCTCACCCGGAGACGGATGAGGCAAGGTCGATGTGCCATGTTTTCTCGCGGAGCATATCTCGGGAGGCCCTTCGGAGGCTATGAGATGCGTTCCAGTTCTGGGGTTTCGCCCTTCATGACCTCCCCCTCATGAAGAATCGGGGCAACTTGAAGCGATTCAGCTTCCATCAAGGTTGAAAGCCGGCGAAGGGCTTCGAGCAACGCGAGTCGCTCATCTCTGGGCAGGCTTTGCAGACGTTCGACGAACGCTTCCTGGAGGGGAACTGGGAGTGTTTGAAAGCGCTCCAGTCCGTGGATTGTCAGGGACAAGCAGACTTTTCTTCTGTCCTTTTCTCCGCGATTGCGATGAAGCAGCTCGACGCGCACGAGCTTGTCGATGACTCGGGAGACGGTTGCCGGCGAAAGTTGCACTCGCTGAGCAACGCTGGCGACGGTGATTTCCTTCTTGCCCTCTTCCTCCATTTCCCCAATGGCCTTGAGGCACATCAGTTGAGGTACTGTGAGACCCACTTCGGCGGACAAGGATTTGCTGTGTTCAGAAACCTTGCGCATAATCTGTCGGATCGAGCGCAGAACATCGTGAGCGATTTCGCTATCGGATTGGTCGGACATCTCACCTCGTCTCTTGCTTTCCACGATAGTCCTTTCCAGGGGAAAGAGCGAAATGGGACGACTCATCCACCGGTTTTCCCGCGAGGAAATTGCTGATGACGGGGCGTAGTTCCTGTTCATAGACCGGCCCGCCCCAGAAATGTTGGAGCTCCGCGTTTGCGTTGTAGAGAAAAGTTGCCGGGAGCATCCCAGGCCAATCTCGATGCAAGGCGCGTTTGAAAGGGCCTAGCGGCTTCCGAGCCACGAGGAGGGGAGGCGACTGTCCCCGAGCCTGGGCAAAAGAAACCGCGGCGCTCCGAGACTCCTTGTCATCCACCGAAACGAACAGCACTTGCACGCCCTGCTGCTGCAAATCCTTTTTGAGTCGCACCAGCATGGGGAATTCGCGGCGACAGGGACCACACCAACTGGCCCACACGTTGATCAGCGTGGCGCGAGCGTCGCTCTGGCGGATTTTCTCTAGCAGCGCGGAGCCCGAAACGAGTTGGATGGGTTCATCGGTCGATGGACTGGCGGGATTTCGTTTCTCCCGTTTCGGGACAGGCGTTGCCTGCTCGGAAGAGGCGTCCTGGGGGTCACGTGGTTTCTGTGAAGCCTCTGTTGCTGTTTCTGCCTGTTCCGTCTTCTGTTTTTCGAACTCCGGTTTCACGCATGAGATCGCACAAAGGCAGAGAACGAAAAGCGCTGTGCGTATGTAGGTGTGTCGATTCACCGCCAGTGCTGACCGTTTACCAAAGCTTCCCCGAGACCGGTGGCAGCGGGTCGGCTCCTTGGAGCTAGATGACCGAGCGTTCCTGTCGAGCAATCGTTGCGGGTCCACTTTGGTGTGAAAGGCCGCAAGTCCGCTCGCCAGCCTGTGCGCTGCTCGTGAGTCATCGTTTTTGGCTTGTTTTTGAGCAAGCGACTTTCGCGCTCGCTCATTGAGCCCGCGAATTGGATTCGATCGGTTTCTCGGTTTGTCCAGCGCATTGCTCATGGGTCTTGAGGAATCTGTCCTGGGCGCCTGCAATATCTGAGGGTGTTCGGTGCGATCTCCGTTCCGCGAAAACCAAACGGCAGGAGCGGGGAAAACCTGCGGATCTCGCTATTTCCCTCGCTCGGAGTGGAAGCAGATACCCCAGGGAACTTCTGAGGGCGGTTTTAGTGGAGCCTTGCTTTGGGGGCCACCGGTATTCGCTGAATGCAATTGTGCTCCGCGATGGGGGCTTGTGCGCCGCCCATTTTCGCGCCGGGCGATTGGGAGACCGTCATTTGGTGTTCGAACCGTCATTTGGTGCTTGAAATCGCAGCGCGACTGGCTAGATTCCGCGGGCCTTTCGCCAGGGCAGCTGCCCTGGCACCCGGCAAAACTTCCCCCACGGAAGTCCAGTCAGGTTTGGAGGTATCCGGGGCGTAGCGCAGTCTGGTAGCGCACTTGTCTGGGGGACAAGGGGTCGCGTGTTCGAATCACGCCGCCCCGACGGATAGGGGGCAATCAAGGAGCGAACGCTCCGGGATTGCCCCTGACTTGATTTGACCTTGCTTGATTCGATTTCAGCGCCGTGCTGGGCCGGAAGGGAGGAAACCGCCCGCCAGATCTCGTCTGCCTCACGCGTGTGTGGGTGATTGTGTGGCTGATACGGGCCTCGAGGCGACAGGACATGCTTCGATGGAAATTGATGCTGTGGCGGTAGTATTCCGTTCGCTGTGTCAGAGCCTCTCTCCTTGACAACTCAGCGAAGGACGCACATATTAAAGAGTAGAGCGAAGGACGTGTAGGCAATTGGGAGTCCATGAAGGTCTTCGATCGACAGGTACCTTTACCGTGCAGGCTCTTCGCGTTGCAGAAGGAGTGATCATGAGACGAGCTCTCGGAGCATTGACCGCCGTAGGAGTTTTGGGAATCGCGGGTCACGCGACCGCGGAGAATGCCAAGAACAAGCGTCCTCCTTCTCAGAATCGTTCAGAACGGCTATTCGCCGCTCTTGATGAGGATGGTGACGGGCTTCTTTCCGCCTCCGAGTTCTATGACGCTGCGCTTCGCCACGTTGCGGAAAAGTGCGACGAGCGCTTTCAGCAACTGGACAAGAACGCTGATGGTCGCGTGTCCCCCAATGAAGTCGTGGGGATGGATGAGCGGCGGTTTCATCGTCTGGATCTCAATGCTGATGGGACGTTTACCGCACTGGAGTTGCGAGTCGCCATGCATCAGCAGGCGGCGAGGCGGTTGCGTGACGTCTTTGCACGCATGGATCGAGACCGCGATGGTCGCTGTACCCCCGAAGAAATGGTGGCGCATCGTTATGCGAGGAACGACCGCTCCAATGAGTCGCAGCGCGCTGTGGCGCGGTCCGACGTTGCTCAAGAGTGACGCCTCCCCAGGAGTCTAGTGCTCGCTCGGACGGTGCTCGCTCGGACGGTGCTCGCTCGGACGGTGCTCGCGAGAAAGTGAGCGCTCCCTAGGGAAACGCCTGGCTTGTGGCCGCGGCGAAGAAAAGCGGGGGCAGGGAAACGACTTCCGTCTGGAGGTCGTCATCGGCAGAGCGGTTTTAAGGTCGTGGGCCCGGGCGAGGTTGGCCTTTGAGCTGAGGGACCTGTTGCGGATCTGGTTGGGAGTCCGTTGCCCAGCGGGCACGAATGCCCAACTGGCCGAAATCACCGCCAACGACACCTAGGGTATCGGGGCTCACAACGGCCGGGATGAGCGACACTTGGGCTTCGAGGTGGGCACCGATGAGCACCGAGCCGAGAAGTCCCGCTCGGACAATGAATTCTTCGCGGCCGGGCAAGCCAATGACTTCGGCGGCTGGACCGATCCGGATCGTTCCGCCCTGTCCGAACGAGAACAGATAGCCAAGGCGGGCCCTCCAGATCCAAGGAGGATCCATGACGGCCCGAAAGCTCTCTTCGAACAGGTAGTAGCCGTCTTCGACGAACTGGGTGTTGTATACATTGGCCGTCAAGAAGGCGGTGCCCACAGCGATAGGCACAGTTCCTGTGACCCCCGCTTCCAGAGCTAGGTAGTCCGCACGGGGGCCGTTTTCTATTTCTATGTCTTCCCGAGAGTAGCTCTCTGCCGGTGCCAGCAATGTACGACCAAAGGGATAAGTATAGCGCCCCCCCACTCGGAAGCTGAGTCCAGGGATGGCACCGGCCAATCCAGCGTACCCGCCCAGCCCGCTGAGCGAGAGAAGAGGGTACATTTCCACGCCGATCCACCTCCAATAGGGCTGTCCCCAGCCGCCGAAGAAGCGCGGGCGAAGGTAAGCGAAGCCTGCTTCGAGAGTTGTTGCTAAAAACGGTCGAGGACGTCCAAGCTGCCAGTATTTGGCTACGACTGCCTGTTCGGTGCCTTCCAATGCTGGAGGCGCCGGGGGGGGAGAATCGATGCCAAAAGCGTCCTGTGCGGCGCTAGGTGTGGCTATCGTAAGGAGAGCTCCCCAGCCTAACCCGATGAAAGCTGTTTTGGGGCTGTCAAATGGGAAACGCATTAGAATTTCCCTCCCACGCCAAGGCCGTGGGGCACGGGCATCAGCTGCCAAGTGAGCTTATCGGGATCGGAGCGACTCCGACCTGACGGGCGGTAGTGGAGAAGCCAAGGGAGTCCGAGCCCGATCATCGTTCCCATGCCTGCGCCGACGAGAACATCGGTGAGATAGTGTTGATCGCCAACGATGCGCATCAGTCCGACCGTTCCAGCAACCAACATCGCGCCTCCGCAAGCCAGGCCATCGGACAGGCCGGTTCCAAACACGTCGTGGTGGATATGGTGCGAGCACGTCAGGCCCGCGCCGGCAAAACTCAGCGAGGTATGGCCACTGAAGAAACTGCGATAGGGGTTCTTCCCATGGCACTCACTCAGGTCTGCGGGCAGCTCGTCGCCACAGTGACGAACGTAGGGGCGCTCCCGGCTGGCTAGGCCCGCAGTCATCGCCTGGATCCCTGCCATGACGCCGAGGGTTTCCGCGGAGATGAGAGCCATCTGCTTGGCGACTTCTCCGCTGTTTCGGTACCAGTGAACGACAATCAATGAATCGACGAGCAGGGGGAAGGCCACAGAGGCGGAGAGAAGGAGGTCGCTCGTATCCCGCGCCCAAACTCCCCCGTTGAAGTCGTGAATTCCCAAGTTATCATGAACTCGTTCGTCCACGGCAATACGGCTCGTCCATGCATTGGCTCGCGGTTGAAAGAGCGCGCCGGTGACGCCGAGCCCGATCCCGGCTCCCGCAATGATATAATTGGCGGTGGAAAATTCTTTCCAATGTGATTTCCAGCTGCGCGGAGAACCAGCACCTCGACCGGGGAGTGTCGGAGCGATGGGGCGTCCGGCTAGATTGCTCGATTCGTAGATCTCGTCCGAGTAGAGCCACCCCAAGTCGTCGTCCTCCGAGTCGTCGACCAGAAGTTCCTCCATGAGGTCATCCATTGTGGTTTCCGATTCTGGAGGGGGCAGGGGCGCTTTTTTTGCGTCGTCCTGTCCGGAGTGTGGTGGATCTGCTGGAGCCTGTGCGGATTCGGAGTCGGCAGGAGGCCTGCTTCCGCCAGAGTGAGAGCGGTTCTGCGCAGATTCGGACTCGGCAGGAAGCTCGTTTCCATCAGAGTGGGCGGGGTCATCCGAGCTGGTTGCGTGGGCCGAATCTGATCCGTCCTGGGTCTCCTCTGGCGAGTCGGTCTTCTCGGTTGCCTCTGGTGGTGGGGGCTCGGATGCAGGGGACTCTGCAGCTTCTGCTGGTCTTTCTGTGGGAGACGAAACCTCCGCTTGAGAAGGGTCAGCTTGGCGGGGTGATGGCTCACTTCTGCTTGGCGCAGAAAAGCTCAGGCAAAAAAGCGCCGTGGTTGAGACGAACAGCCCGCGCATACAGCGCTGCCGAGTCTGCATCGATGTGCCAGCAAAAGAAAGCCAGCAGGGCAAAGGAGAATTTCAAGGGCGGGCGACGGAGTGCCCGTTTCGCGCCGCGAGCACTCTAGTGCCTCGGCAACTCACGTTTCGAGCGGTTTCGAAGCCCTCCCAGAAGTG
>CAYTRQ010000082.1:0-16367 GCA_964440025.1 uncultured Polyangiaceae bacterium
AGACAAAAGTGGTCTCCCTACCGACCACTTTTATGTGGTCGCAGCACTAGTTCGTTCGCGGCGCGAAATGGCCACTTCGTCGCCCGCCCCTTTCTGGGCGAGGGCGGTCCACTCCGTTTGAGGTGTGTGTAGTCGATGCGCTCGCCTCAAGTCGTCGCAAATGTGGCGCTCGCTCGCGCATTACTGCTTCTGGCAATCCTCGTCAGCGGCCGAGGCCATCTTTCAAAAAACTAACTATCTGAGAAAGGCCATTCTCGAGATCCTTTGGAGTGCTTGCGTCGAGCAAGTCGATCGCGTTTTGCAGCACCAATCCGATAGCACGACCCACAAAGGCGGGAGGAAGATCTTTTCGCAGTTGGCCACTGCGAAGCCCTCGTTCGATGAGCTCTTCTACTCCTGGGGCGGTGGCAACAGAGAAGCGAGCCAGCGCCCGCGCGAAAATGGGCCGGCCGCGCTCGCGTAAAAAACTACGCGCAAATGCGTCGAGCTGGGGGTTTTCGCGGGCGAAGGAGAGTCCCGCGTGAATGAGTTGGGCGAGTCCTTGGAACACGTCGGCGTGGGGTTCCACGGGGTGTTGTGTGAACCAGGCGCGTTTTTGATCAATCAGGGCCTCCACGACGGCGAGATAGAGCTCCTCCTTGTTTTCGAAGTGATAGTAGAACTGGCCTTTGCTCACCTTCGCCCGAGAGAGAATAGCGCTCAGTGAGGCGCCGTCGTAGCCGGAGGTCACGAAAGCGCGAATGGCAGCGTCCAAAAGAGCATCACGGTGCTCGAACTCATGACGAAAGCTCATGTTTTCTTCTGTCGATCCATCGTTCTGGCGAGCGCTTGAGCGGCTGAGTGAGTCCCCGATGTTTGAGTCTATCGCTGTGGGCCGTCGAAAGGAGAACCGCCGGGACGATTGAAAGACGGGCGAGGAATTTTTTCAATTTGCCGTTTCACGGTGCAACCATTGGGTCAAAACTTCGAGGGCCAAGGCAAAGTTGCCGACCTGACAATGATTGGCTGCCTGCTCGCCGTCCGTGAATGTGTGGGTTGTCACGTTGGAATTGACCAAGGCGCGAGCTTGATGTCTGGCGAGAGAGGGGGGCTGAAATTTGTCGCGTGCGCCGGTCATGAGCAGTGTGGGGACAGTGACTTTCGCAGAATCGAGGTGCTCTGCGTTCATACCGAGAAGCCAGCGCGCGGCGGCGACGGGTGCCGGGTTGCCTGACAGCCAGCAGGCCTGCGCGACAACGTGCTGCAAGATGGGAAACGCCTTCATGCGCAACCGGATCGAAAGATTCATGAAGCCCGTCCATCGGACCAGGGCGCGAATGAGCCCCGGGAGAGGCCGTGGGAAGCGCGCCAGCCAATCATAGACGGGAGGCCATGCAACCACTCGGGTGATGCGAGGTTCATGAGCAGCAGCACGGATGGCCCAGTAACCTCCCATCGAGAGACCCACGAGGGCGGCTTTCGAGATTTCGAATGCATCGAGGATTGCACCGGTGGGCCGCTCCCAATCGTGAGTGTGGGTCACTCCATGGACAGTGCGCGTTCCCCCTTGGCCTGGCCCGTCGAAGGCCACCACATCGAAGCCAGCTTCCGCCAAGCTCCGAGCGACCGCAAAGAATTCTTCGATGAGGGAGTCGAAGCCGCCGAAGACCAATACCGTGCCTCGGCCGTTTTTACCCTCTCGGCGCACTGGGCCTTGGGGAGGAGTTTCCGCCGGACGATGAGCCGGGCCTTGGGAGGGACCTTCCGCTCCGCGGCGGGGTTCGCCGTTGATTACGGGGTTTCGTTCGTTGCGAGCGCTTAAGGTGAGAGCAGATAAGGCACCACCTTCATAGGGAACGTCGTGGCGGACGAACCCCTCGTCGCGATGGGCTCGATCCCAGAGCGCGCGAAATCGAGAGTAGGCGGCGACCTGTGCTTGTGAGGGACGCGGCGCAAAAAACTCGGCGAGCCTCGCGCATGACGCTGCAGCTGCGAATGCTTCTCGTCGTTCCGCCTCGGTTGCTTGGTGTCCAAAGACCTTCACAACGTCGCTGAAGGAACGGATCTGCGGCGCAGCGTGTTCAATGATCTGTCGTGGCAGGTAGCCGAGAGAATGGGCGCGGTTGAGTTGGTAGTTGATGAACTCATTGCGGTGAAAACGATGAAAGCCAAGAGGTAACTGCGGTGCGGTCATGAGCGTATTTCCTGGGACTGCTTCCGATGGGGCGAGACATTTCGCTGCTTTCTGCCGTTGTTGACAGACCGCTGGCGCTAGTTGGTTCGCTTCCTTCGGCGAAAAGCCCGCCTAGACCAGTCAGTCTAGTCCATCTAGACCGGTCTATGTCGCAAGAGATTTTTGGGGACCCGCGGGGTGGCGAGCTATCCATTTGCGGGCTTTGCTGCCTATTCGCCGGCTTTTATTCGTTTCAGCTTCTGCTTGAGCTTGTCGGAGAGGTCCCTCCCGAGCGCTCGGCGTGAGGCCGCTTCAGCGCGGTGTTCTCCCACTCCGGATTCTGTGGTGACCCCTTGAGCCTTCAGGATCACCTTGCCTGTCCAAGCGTTCACGACTGTCAGCGTGCCTCGCGCCTCGAACCAGACTCGATGGGTGCCCATGCGGCTGGCAAATTCGCTCTCCGCTTTCAAAAATATCACGCGATCGAGGGCTCCTTCATAGCGATCGGCGAGAGCCGGCAACTTCTTCTTCCAGCGATGAGGGGAGAGGCGGTCGAGAAAATCCATGTCTTCCCGATCGAGACGTGGCCGTTTCGTGATCAGTTCTTCGATGCCGCGGCGCACCTCAGGCGCCGTGGTGGCCGCGGCCTGACTGCGCTGGTCGTAGCTGATGACTGAACGTGCAATACTCGTGGGTCGTCCCTGTGTTTTCAAAGATGGCGCCTCGACTCCTTCCAAGGAGATGCCCAGAAGTCTTGAAAGATCGACTTGTAGACGCAGTGAGGTGTCTATTGGTACGTCCTTCAGCGGATGTGAAAGCTTTCCGCTTGGGTCAAATGAAGCCTCGACGGGATCGTCCTGACCCACGGTGAGCTTTACGGGGAGCCCTGGGAGAGGCACGGGGCGACCGAGCTGCTCGAGGCGGGCGTGGACGACGAGAGGACGGAGGAATCTTCCCTGATGAGTGGGAATGCCGTCTCGATAGAGCGGTAGCAGTTGGATTTCTTCGATCAGGTGGACCAGAATTTTTTCGGCCGGGATCGTCTGCCGAATGCTACACTCCTGCTTGTCCGCGATGGTCATTCGGCGCTTGCAGATGCTGCGCCGCAGTCGGGCGGTACGGACATCGAGCAAAGCTTGACGAAGCGCTGAAGGGACGTCCTTGAACTCGACCCCGGAGGAGGCTTCCGCGATGCGCTCCAGGGTGGGGAGGATCTGTTTTTCGGTCAGACCGATCCATACTGTCATGCCCTCGGGAGTCGAGGTTTTCCTGTAAGGGTTCTCCGCGCGTCGATGGACAGACTGAACGAGGCGGTCGCTGAATGGATCGCTTTGCAGAAGGCTCTCGTCATCGAGAAGTGCTCCAAGCAGCCGACGGCGGGCGACATCGTAAGCCTGTCCTTCGGTCACCTCTGTGGCTTTGGCTTCGTAAGGCAGGCTGGGTGCGTCCGGCTCCTCGGGGACTTTCGTTGATGGGGTTCGAGCAGGCGGAGCTTTTGCCGAAGGGGAAGGCTTGCTCGGAGCTCCTGAAGGGGGAGGCGGGGGGGGAGCAGGCTCCGGAGAGCGGCCGCCGCAGCCTGGAAGCTGTGATGCGAACAGCCAGATGGTCAGCAGGGCTCTCAGGAGGCAGGGTTGGGAAACGCCAACGTAGTGTGTGGAGAATATTTTCATCGAAGTTTAGCGGGTGACCTGGTTCCAGAACTGCTGCCAATCGAGCGCATCTTTACCATAGCTGCGTTTTAGTCTTTGGATTCCGGTCTGAAGGACCTTTTTCGGCTCTCGGTTTCCTATCTGAAACGGTCCACTTTGCAGCGTGACCTGGTCGGCGATCTCGAATAAAAAGTCCTGCATGACAATCCGGTAGGTGCCAGCAAAAGTACTGTCGTCGACGGATTTCAATTGGGACATGCGAGCGAGAACTCGGCGAATATCACTCAGATAGGCCTCTTCCGCGTTTGCGGAGCGGGCGAGGCGTCCGTAGATTTTGAGCAGCTCGCCCACTTGGCCGATGTACATATCGACATCCTCGAGCAGCTCGCCAGAGATGTTTGTCTCCCCACGACCGGTTCGAATGACCTCGGCAAGGCGGTACTCGGTATCCTGGAGAATATGCTGATACATGGGCCGAAGCTTTTCGAGGAGTTCCTTGGGCGGCATACCTGCTTCCAACTTCTTCTCCGCAACACGGACCGCGGCCCGAATGAGATTGCCACGAAAGGCTGTGTCGCGGGCTCGCCTCGCGGACGCCTCGAGCCCCTCGCGGCGGTAGACAGAAAAGGAACTGCGATCGAAGGCTTCGGCCATGACGTTCTTCAAGAATGCCAGATCGGCGTTGGCCAGGAGCGCCCCCGTCATGATTCGGGCGTTGCGATCACCCTCTGTCATCGACCGACTGACGATGTCGAAGACCTGGACTTCTTGAAACTTGTTCTGGTTCTCGATGATTTCGTTCTGTTGGAAGACCAGCCAGATTTGGATGGCAGGGATGAGGGTTGCAATGATGGAGAAGAGCGTCAGGAGAAGGCGGCGACGGACCACGAAACGCGCCACCGATTCCAGGAAGTCGCGCGCCGCGGAGAGCACCTCTTCCCGGCTCGGCCATCCGCTTGGCGGTCCGGAGTAGGCGCTCACCGTCTCGATCATCGCTCCAAAACTGCGAACCACTCGCTGTCGATCGATCAAAGGAACCAGGAAGCGAAATCCACCCGCAAGGAGTCGCTTGCGGGCCTTCTGCGCCTTTTCGCTGCGGGCCTCGATGCCCTCCAACCGTTCGCGCAGCATTCGGTTTTCTTGCCGAACCCTTTTGAGCTCGTCGTGAAGTTCCTCATCAGCCATTTTGAACGCATCTCATATCTCGAGAGTGTTCAAAATGAATCAGGCCATGATACCAACAATTTTCTGCAAATAGCCTCGTGTTCCCTGGCGTGCCCGTTGGGGACGCTGACGTTGCCCGTGCAGATGCGGGGTTTCGCCTTGGCACGTCCGAGCTTCGGCATGCCCTGGGGGAGGGGCCGCGCATGAAGCTTCTCCAGTTTTGTTGAGAACTCTTGAGGGCTGGACGAGAGGGCTCCCTCAGCTTTGCTGCGGACAATGAGGCAGCTGGTCGCCCACGAACTCCGCCACGAATTCCGTCGCCGGGGCGGCTCGCAACTGCTGAATCGAGCCTTGCTGAACGATGCGACCAGCCTCTAAAACAGCCACCTGAGCGTCGAGTGCTGCGACATCCCGGGCATCATGGGTCACGACGAGGGAAGGGGTTTTCAGCGATAAAAGGCGTGCGGCGAGAAAAGACCGCACCCGGCGCCGTCCTCCCGCGTCGAGCGCAGACAGCGGTTCATCGAGAAGCAACAAGGAAGGCTTGATCAAAAGGGCGCGCGCGAGAGCTACCCGTTGTTGCTCCCCGCCCGAGAGGTGCCGCGGTCGTCGTTCCGCGAGGTCCAGGCACTCGAGCTCCTCGAGCATTGAGCGGGCCAAGCGGCGCCGTGTTGTCTGGGAAACGCGGCGTTTTCCCGTGGAAAGCCCAAACGCCACGTTGTCGACCGCGCGGAGATGGGGGAAGAGGCCATAGCCCTGTGGGACATAGCCGACGCCTCGTTCTTCCGTGGGTCGGTTGATGCCGCGTGCGCTGGAAAACAGCACACTGCCATTGACCTCGATCTCTCCGCGAGCCTGCGAGATCGCACCTGAAATAATATGTAGCAGTGTGGTCTTGCCGCTGCCGTTAGGGCCAACCAAAGCTACAGGTTTGCTCTCGCCCCGCAGGTCGACATCGAGTTGCAGAACACCGAGTTGTGCTTTCACCGAGACGAACCATCCGCTCATGGGAGCCTCGAGGTCGGTAGGTAGAGCTGTGCGGAGCCTTCTGAACGGGAGCGGAACAGAGTGGGCACCCATCGCAGAAAAAGCAGAATCACCGCGCCCAGGGCTGCCAAGATCAGCGAAAAGACGACTGCTAGGTGGATATCGGACTCGAGCGCACTGAAGATGGCGAGAGGTAGAGTTTGTGTGCTTCCAGGGAGATTTCCCGCGAACAGAAGTGTAGCGCCGAACTCCCCGAGGGAGCGAGCCCAGGCGAGGGAGGCTCCTACAATGAGTCCTGGCAACGCAATCGGAATGGCCACCCGAAAGAGCGCAGCGGGACCCGAGGCGCCGAGTGTGCGTGCGACGATCAGGAGGTCGAGATCGATTTTGCGAAAAGCGTTTGCTGCGGCCTGCACGAAGAAAGGCGCTGAGACGACGAGCTGAGCGAGCAGCACCGCCTCATCGGTGAAGGGGATTTGCACATTGATGCGTTGCAGGACGGGGCCCAGAAGACCTTGCCGGCCAAAAGTGGAAAGGAGCGCTACGCCCGCCACGGCGGGAGGCAGAACAATAGGCAACTCGACCAAGAGCTCGACGATGCGAGCCAGGCGAGACGTGGTTGTGGTGAGCCACCAGGCGAGGGGAGTGCCGGTGATGACAATGATGGCCACGGTGCAAAAGGTGGTGCGTAGGCTGAGGAGTAGGGCGGGAAAAAAAAGCGGATGACTCATGCCGCGTGCGATCTCTCGTGGAGAGGCCGACAGTGCGAGCGTTCCCAAAGGCAGCACGAGCGCGAGCAAAAGGCCTGCGCCGAAGACAAAGCCGACGCCGTGAGCGAGTCGACTCATCGGGCTTCCGTCTTGAAACCGTGGTCTTGGAGCAACTCTTGTCCGGACTCGGAGAGGACGAACTCGATAAACCGACGGGCCATGGAGGGATTGTGTGAATCGGAGACAAGAGAAATGGGATAGCTGACGGCCACGTTGAGCTCCGGAGGAATCCCGACGGCGTGGATCTTGTTCGAGGAGGTGGCGTCGGTGTGGTAGACGATGGCAGCATCGGCCTCTCCCAACTCGACCTTGGCGCGCACCAGGCGCACGTTGCTCTCTTCGGACACGATGTGGCCCCGGAGTTTTTCGGAAAAGCTCCGTCCGAACCGTTTTGCTGCGCGTTCAAAAAGCCGACGGGCATAGGTCCCAACGGGGACGTTGTCGGTGCCGACGACAAGCCGGCGAGCCTTGGGGAGATCGGAAAACGTGTGGAGATCTGCTGGATTGGACCGAGGCACGATGAGCTCGAGCTGGTTCTTGGCAAATGTTTGGCCCTCTCTGACCACTCCGGATTTCTCGAGAGCCTGCAGATGAGTCTCATTCGCGGAGGCGAAAACATCGGCGGTGGCTCCCTGCTCGAGCTGGAGCCGGAGGACTTGGCTGCCGGCCAACGTCAGCTGGACGTCCGTGTTGGGATGCTGCGCTTCAAAGGAACGCTCGAGATCGCGAAATGCTTCACTGAGCGAGGAGGCGGCGAAGACGGTGAGCTTCTTCTGGGCGGCCTGCTCTCCGCTGGAGTGGCAACCAGCTATCAGGCCCAGATAACCCACGAGGGTCGATAGACGACGCATCCAGCTCATGAGGGCCTCACCGTCGACACGTGACCGGCAGTGGAGAGGTTGTAGCCGCCAATGCGTCGCGCGTCGTTTTTGAAGGTGGGCTTGTCGATAAGCTCGAGCAATCGTGTCACCGGGCGATCGGTGAGGCGTTGTTGGGGAACGACTAAATCGAAGCGCTCCTCCGCCAGGGGAATGAAGTCGAGATCGAGAGCCAAAGCGGTTGCTTCGATAGCGATCCCCGCGTCGGCAAAGCCCAGCTGGACCCACCGAGCTACCTCGGCATGACTCGACGCCATCGGACCGGTAAAAGGAGGAGCCGGGCTTGCTCCTTCGGCCTCGAGGAGTCGGACCAGAAGGGCATGCGCACCCGATCCCGCATCCCTGCGCGCTAGGCGGAGGCCAGGGCGAAGCAAATCACTGGCGCCCCGGAGCCCAAGCGGGTTACCAGGCGGCACGACGAGTCCCTGCCGCCAACACGTCAGGTTCATGATAGTCGTTGTCCGTCCTGGGAAGCTTTCCGAGACGAGCTGGGCATGGCCCTGTGGTTGAGTGGTTTCCACCAGGTGCACTCCGGCGACGTGGACAAAGTCGCGAGCCAACAGGTTGATGGCCCGAGTGCTGTTGGCAGAGATCCATGTGGCCCGACTCTCGCCGTTCTGTCTTCCCAAGAGGCCCGTGAGCAAACCGAGAAGCGGGGCGCAACCTGCCACCAGGACGTTGTTTTCGAGCTCGGTGAGATTGGACAGCGGCTCGACTCTTGCCATCGCCGGTTTGCTGGAGGGTTCAGAGAGGCCCTCTCGTGCTCCTCGCGGGGTGCGCGTGACGTGGCTCGGCATCACGGGTCCACTCGCTTCTCGATTTGCGTCGCCGTCATTGGAGAAGATCGCCGTGTCTTGTTGATCGAGGAGGAGGGCATCGCAGGGCTGATCGCTTCTCTCCAGGGGATGCGCCACCCAAGAGCGATCGATTCGCCCCAGAGCTAGCCTGACGGGCGTCTCATTTGCCGCAGCCTGACTTGGTGCTCGATCCGGCGCGGGGTTGTGTTCCCGTCTCCGGTTGGACGTGCTGACGTTGTCTGGAGCCAGGCGAGCGCTGAGTGGTTGGTTGATAGGAAGGGCGAACAAATCTTCGACGCTGCAGTCGAGGATCCGCGCCAGCCGTAGGGCTACGGTTGTGGAAGGGACTTGTCGCCCCCCCTCAATGGCAACGACGGCCTGCCGGGAGAGCCCTGCGCGCGTCGCCAAGTCACCTTGAGAAAGGCCAACTTGGGCCCGGTAGTGACGTAAATTGCTGAGAATGGAGATCTCGGACACCGGAAGGGACTCTGCCTGAACGACGTCCTACGTATGTAAAGCAGACAAGACTTTGAGTAAAGAAAAGAAGACAAGCTCGCGCGGGCTCGCGTAAAAACCACGGCCAAAGGCGCCAATATCTGAACTTCAGCTCAGATATTGGGCATCCCAGACGCCCCTTGCGGGTGCCAAGGAGACAGGCGCATCGCCTCTCTGGGCTCAAAAACTCGAGCTCGAGTTATTGACTCTTTGGTCCAAAAATACATACTCCACATATGCCTCGGCCGCGCGCCTTCAACGAAAACCGAGTTCTCGAGCGAGCGATGTTCGTATTCTGGCAGCGCGGCTATGCGGGCACGAGCATCTCGGATTTGGTGGAGGCAACCGGGCTCGGTCGCCAAAGCCTGTACAATACTTTCGGCGACAAGCAGGAGTTGTTCGGTCGCACGCTGCGTCTTTATCGACAGCGCACTGCAGAGCTGGCCGCACCGCTTCTGCGGCCGGATGCCGGCCTCTCCCAACTCCGAGAATTCATTCGGAGTGCCGTGGCGGACCAAAATTCGGCGGATTGCGGCGCCTGCATGATCGTCAAAACGATGTTCGATCGTCAGGTCGACGACCGCGAAATCCAGGAAGTCGTCCAGGCTGGCGCGGAAGGGACAAGGCGGCTCTTTTCGCAAGTGATCCGTCAGGCGCAGCGGGCGGGCGAAGTCGACAGTGCTCGCGATCCCGACACCGCAGCGAATTATCTGTTCTCCGTGCACAACGGGTTGAGTGCGCTCTCCCGGGCGGGAGCAGATTCCAAAGAGCTCGAAGGGACACTGGACTTCGCGCTGGATTCGCTGCGCCCGGCCTCCGCCGGGCGGCAATGACTCCTTCCCTTTTTTTGGTCTTATTTTTGACCGATCATTCTAAATAATAAAGGAACAGAAAATGACATCATTCGAAATTGAGAGCGCAACTGCCTTCGTCACCGGCGCCAACCGAAAGCGAGGCATCGGCCGAGCCATCGTACGGGCCCTAGGGGAAAAGGGCGCGCGGCGCGTCTACGCTACGGCTCGCCGCAAGGAAACGCTGCAAGACTTGGTCTCTGAGTTTCCGGATGTCGTCGTCCCAGTGGCGCTCGACGTGACCGACGCAGCGGCGGTTGAAAAACTGGGCGAACAGTATCCCGATGTGAATCTCGTCGTGAACAATGCAGGTGTGTTCGGTCGCGTGGGATCGCTGGATGAGCTCTCCACCATTGAGAATGAGATGGAGGTAAACTACCTCGCGCCGCTTCGCATCGTGCAGTCGTTTCGGAAACAACTGAACCGCCCGGCACGAGGAGAAATCAAGCAAAGCGCCCTTTTGAACATCAACTCCATTGCGAGTCTTGTGAACTTCCCTTTCGGCGGCACGTACTCGGCCTCCAAAGCTGCGAGTCACTCCCTCACGCAAGCACAACGTCGTGATCTGCCGGAGGCGCTCGTCATCGGTGTCTATCCGGGACCCATCGAAACGGACATGACCGATGGCCTGCCTTTCGATCGCACCAGTCCGCAGAAAGTGGCCGAAGCCGTCGTGCGAGCGCTGGAAACCGGTACCGAGGACGTGTTCCCCGATCCTGCCGCGGCGCAAATGTTCGAGGGTTGGAAGCAGGACGCCAAGGCCATGGAGCGTCAAATGGCAGCGCCCATGAAGACTGCCGGATAGAACCGGCGCTGGAGCCCTTCGTCGAAGGCCCGTCGCCGCTTCCCCGCTGCTGGGGTTGAGCGGCGGCGGAGCCTTCTATGGGTTGGCTCGCAGCGCCCATCGATTCGCTGAACGGTCCTTTGTTAGAACATCAGCGTTCCAGGTCCCAACACGAAGTCGATATTGCTTCCGAGTTCGCCTCGACCGGCCATGAGCTCGGCTGCCGCATCTTCCGCTACGAGAGCTCGCACCGACGCACTGGATTGGGATGCCGGGTCGAGCACCGTTTCCAGGACAACATCCAGTTGAGAGACGAGTTCGGGATGAAGAGACTCTTGAGAAAGAACGAAAATGGCGTCCTCGATTTCTTCCCCGGCAAGCGTCAGAAGTTTGACCTGTACATCCGATCGCACCTCTCCCAAGTCCGCCGCCAGAGTTTCCACCGCGTGGAGGCGTTGCACGGCGAGGTCGATGTTGAACGCCGCGTTGAGGACGTGCAGAAGTCTCACGACCGCATTCAGATCACTGCGCATCATCTCAGCAGGACCAAACAAGGCATCCAACTCGGCCTTTCCCGTCGAACGCTGGAAATTCCCATCGCCGTAGAACTGAGTCACATCCGCTAAGGTTGGCCCGTTGACGGTTCGGAACACGGCATTGCTGTGGAAGAAAGGCGGCGTGTCGGCGGCTTCGATGAGTGAAGGGGGATTGAAGGTAAGGTTGCCGAAACCGGTGGGCTCTCCCAGTCCAATCGGATCGACGTTGGGATTTTCCAAGTCCGCGCCACCAAATCCTCCGTCCGTCACGATCTGGCCATTCCATGAGCCCTTGGTCAGTCCTGGAGAGCGGATGCCGTTGTCGATGTTACGGTTGAAGCCCGTTTCAGAAAAATTCGCTCCGGCGTTGCTATGGCAAACCCCGCAAGTGGCTCGCAGGGGGTCCATAAAGGCCTGACGTCCAGTCTCGGCCGTTTCGTTGGAAAGCCGTACGCTTGCCAGATCGAGCTCGGCTTGCCGACCCAGGCTCAACTGGAAGTCCTCCACCAAGTCGGACTCCGTTTGCGTTGGCAGTCGAAAGTCCACTCCCGCCACTCGCTCCAGGGAGCGAGTGAAGTGCTGATTGATGGCGCCTTCGAGAAACGCATTGAGGGAACCATCCCCGGGAGCTCCATCACCGCTCCAACCAGTCCGCTCAACCGGCGGAGATGTCGTCGAATCGTTGGGATCGACGCTGATGGTCTGAGAAAGCGAGAAGAGGTGGGGCACCGAGCGCGACACGAACCGATTGGCCGGATCCTGAAATCCGTCGACGTTTTCGAGAATGGTCGCGTGTTCTCGTAGGTCGCTCGTTTCCAATTGCGCGAGTTCGGGAACGAACTCATTGACGAACAACGGGTTTAAGGGATCCTCATCGTGAAGTGCGGCGACGAACTCGGGATCGATCGTGTAGTTGTTTGCTACCGGATGGCAGCTTCCACATGTTCGACCGTTGCCCTCGAATGTTTCACGGAAGAACAAGTCGGCTCCCGCGCAAATTTCTGGCGAGACCATGTTCGTCACAACGCGGGGGTCTCGGGCACAAGCCTCCAGACGTTCCTCCGCAGTTGGAGCCGAGGGGCAAGGTCCTGAAAGCGGCTGGGAGCAACTTCCGTCGCACTGAACCACCCCTCCACACTCGCCACAAGGCGCACCGAGATCGAGGGGAAGCGACGCGGAGCAAGTGCCGTCACATTCTACCGATCCTCCACATGAGCCACACAAGTTGGCATAGCTGGCCGAAGCGGCCACACACTGAGAATCCGTTGTCAAAAGCACGTTCTCGATGATTGCCGTGGTCACTTCGTCAGCTGCGGTCTTCTTGTCGTTGTACCCACCGATCATGATCGTGTGAGTTCCGGCGGCAAGGTCCATGGTGTGAAAGAACAGGCCGGAGCTGGAGGTGCCCGGACAGTCGTTCCCGTTGCCCACTACCCGATCGACGACGTCGTCGTAGCGACCGACCAGGGTGCCATCGAAGGAAACCAACATTTCACTCTGTTCGTCCGTTTCGTAGGCACAAGACTGAGCGAGCGAGTACTCGAGCTCGAGGGAAACGGTCGCCGGTTGCGCCAGTGTAAACGTTCGAACAAAACCGCCGGAGGTGCCGTAAATGGCAGTATTGTCTTGGCCGCCCAAGGTCACCTCTAGGCGGCCGTTCTGGTGAACGCCGTCCGCGTAGCTCGGAGCCGAGGTTCCTCGAAAGGCATCGTCAACATAGCCAAACCCATTAAGGCCAGATGAGAAATCCGCATCAATGATGGTGCCCGCGGGTGGCTCGCTCTCCATCACGCTGACTTCGACGTTGTCGATACGAACTGTGGTCAGCTCGTCGTTGAAAGTCTTTTTGTTGTTGTGTCCGCCTAGGGAAAGCACATGAGATCCCGCTTCCAAATCAAGCGTTGTCGAATAAGTGCCGGATGTTGCTGCGCCGGGGCACTCGCTGCCGTTTCCCGTCACTCGACTGACGAAGTCGCCGCCATCGCCTGTCAAATTCACGTTGTTTATCGCGGCTTTCACCTCGCTGACTTCGTCGCTCTCGTAGTAGCAACTTTGCTCGAGCACGTAGTCAAAGGAAACAGTCACTTCGCTGGCTTCCGGCAGCGAAAAGCTGCGCGAAAATCCTCCAGACATTCCCTCGATAGTGGCATCATCCTGGCCTCCGAGTTGTACCTCTAGCTGTCCGTTCGTGGCGACGCCCGAGGCGTAGTTGGGTGCATTGGTGCCGGCAAAAAGATCGTCGGTGTAGGTGAATCCCTCGGCGCCCGACTCGAACGTCGATTGGATCAAATACGATCGTGATTCGTTCTGGGAAGCAGTATCAATGACGTCGATATAGTCGAGATTGACATTTCCAGTTTCGAAAATGATGCGCACAACATGGCTTCCAGAAGCGAGGGGAATGCCGGAGACCGTCCGATCCTCGAAGCTTTGCCACCCCTCAGCGGGAGCGATAACGGCCCCCGACACATCTTGTCCGTCAACCTCCACGCGGAGAGACTGTCCACTTTGGGCGCTCGACACACGCAGAACCAAGTCGAAGGTCGACGCCTGATCGATGCTCACGTCGTATTCGAGCCATTCGCCTGCAGTGGTCCACCCAACATTGCAGCCGCTCCCTGTAGGATCTTGAGTGAACTCGCGGTCGACGGCTCCGCTCCCACAATCGCCTTGATTGACCGTGTCGGAGTCCTGAAACCGATCGAAGTTCTCGGCTTCGATCCGCGCAGGGAGTTGAACGAGGCTTTGCGATTTAGAGCCAAGTTTTTCCTCATTTAGTTCGTCGCCGCAAGCAACGGCAAATAGGAGACTCATAACCACAAAAGTGAGTCGCCCCACCTCTTGCCCAGGTGCGAGAATCTTCGATCGCACCACTTGATTCACACGTTTCATAACTTCCTCCGTCGACCCAACAACCGTGGTTGGTCGGTCCGGAAGCTTGCTGAAATGAGTTCAATTTTTCAACGAATTCTTCCCACAAATGGCCGTGTCACGGGCTTTTTCTTGGAGTGTCTCACGAACGGCGAAGAGAATGGCAAAAAATTCATCTTTGTGCCGAAGGTTAACGGCGCCGTCGACTCTAATACATGCTCGAAAGATTGGCCTTGAATTCCGGGTTGGCTCGATGCAAGTGCCTCACGTGGTTCTGAGTGATGACTTGCGTTCTCGTCAAACCCGCTCAGCGTGGTCGCGGACGCTGCGGAGGTGATTGAGGAGCTTGCGCCGGGGCGGCATTCCAGCAAAACGCGACCGATAATGAACCAATAGCTGCTCAAACGATCGCGGAGTTTTCGGTAGAGAAGCACCAGCACGCCCGTCATAACGCAGAACCAAAGCGAAAAAACAATCCGTTGGGTATGCAATGGCATGCGTGCAACATAGCGCCGATCGGTAATGGCATCGTAGCGGACATGACGAACATTCTGCGACTGAGTCATTGCCGGCACCTCACAACATGGAAGCGGAAGCTGCCCCTGCTCTGCAAGGAGGAGCTCGTCGAGCCTCGCGGAAGGGAGCATCTCCAGCTCTACCGCTCGGAATCACCGTGCTGTCGAGTCCTCGTGCGTTACGGCCTGAGTCGCTCTTGGCGGACAGAGAAAACGTTCTCTAGCCAGCTCCGGATGTCGCGGGAGGGCGCGAGCGGGGCATTTTCATTGTGGATGGACACTTGACGAGAGGAGCGGTTGGTTTCAGGATTAGACCACCAGTCCGACCAGTGGTCTAAGTGGCTGGCTTGACGCCACCCCGCCCCTTGGAAACGGGCCGCAGGTTTTTCTATGCCGCTTTCTCGTTTTTTCCGTTTGCCTCAAGAAAAGCAGCGCCTGATCTTGAGTGAGGCGCGCGCCGAGTTCGCACGGCACGGGTACGAGGGAGCGTCGTTCAATCGCATCATCACCGCGAGCGGAATCAGCAAGGGGGCAATGTACTATTACTTTGCCGACAAGGCAGATCTCTACTCCGCGGTTCTTTGTGAGCTCTACGAGCTCACAATGGGGGTGCTCGATGGTCTTCCAGCCATTCATAGTGCGGCCGATTACTGGGATGTTTTGGGGCTCGGAATGGAGCGTCTCCAGAACGCTTTCCTCGCGGACGAAGAAATGGGCGCGCTCGTTCGAGGAATGTACGGCGCCGGCAGCAGCGCGCCTGGCTTTGTTGAACTGATGGAGCGCTTTGCCAATGCGGTCGAAGAGCTAATTACGTTGGGGCAAGATGTCGGTGCGGTGCGCGACGACCTTCCGCGCCCTTTGCTCGCTCAGCTCACGGCTTCTGTCGTCGTGGCGATCGATCGCTGGTTGGCCCACGAAAGTGCGCACACTCCGGCGGAAGAACTCGCACCTCTCATGCCTCGGGTCATGACATTGCTGCAGGATCTTCTTCGACCCCATGCCGAGAAACAGCGATGAATAGTGAGGTCTGCTTTCTGGGAAGCTCTCGCACCTCTCGCACCTCTTTTATTTCTACCAACCAAGGAGTCGACGTCATGAAAATTGGTATCAACGGCGCGGGGATCGCCGGCCCCACACTGGCGTGGTGGTTGCGAAAGTACGGACATGAACCAGTCCTGTTCGAGAAGGCCCCCGAGCTGCGCACGGGAGGCTATGTCGTCGACTTTTGGGGAGTCGGTTATGATATTGCCGAGAAAATGGGGCTACTCCCGGAGCTTCAGAACATGGGCTATCGCATGCAAGCCCTGGAAATGGTGAACTCTCGAGGAGAGACCGCCGCCAAAATGGGCATTGAGTCGTTCCGTGCTCTCACCAGCGATCGCTACCTGAGCATCGCTCGGGGAGACCTGGCTGCCTCGATCTTTGGGGCGTGCACGGGCATCGAAACACGCTTCGGAACGAGCATCGCTGGCTTGACGGAAGAGCCGGGCCGCATTTTTTGCACAGCTCAGCAATGGCAAACAGGAGGAGTTCGACCTGGTTGTCGGGGCGGACGGACTCCATTCGGTTGTCCGAGAGCTGACCTTTGGCGCGGAAGAGGAGTTCGAATGCTCCATGGGCTATCAGGTGGCTGTGTTTTCCGTGAAGGGATATCGGCCGCGAGACGAACTCAGCTACATTGCCTACACCGAGCCGGGCCGACAGATCGCGCGCATTGCTCTGCGGAACGACGAAACAGCCTTTCTGTTCATTTTGGAGGGAGGACCTTCCAGAGTCTCCTACAACACCTCCCCGCCAGGAAGAAGAAAAAAGAACGACGCTTCTCGAGCTCTTTTCAAACATGGGCTGGGAAGCGGAGGCGATCCTAGTGCTGCGACCACATAAAAGTGGTCGGTAGGGAGACCACTTTTCTCTGGAA
>CAYTRQ010000083.1:0-14291 GCA_964440025.1 uncultured Polyangiaceae bacterium
CACTTCTGGGAGTGCTTCGAAACCGCTCGAAACGTGAGTTGCCGAGGCACTAGCATGCACGGCGAGGGATGAGATTCTAAGAGTCTCGCTGCCGGCGGGCGACAGGAGTTGTGTACTCGGTGTCCAACCGAAGTTCGGTTCATGGTGGATTGAGCTGAGGATGTTCGCGGCATTGGTGCACCAGTGAGCTGATGTCGCGGCTCGAGAGATTTCCCGAAGCGAACTGCGTCGTCCAAGAGCAAGCCTTATCGAGATCGACGAAGCTACGCTCTCGGTTGGTTCCCGGGGGCTTGAGGTTCTTGATGCTGAGCAGGCTAGCGATGATGACGCTCGACCAAAAACCTCTCGCAGTGACGACAGTCGTGACCACGACGCGACCCCGCAGCACCATCTGCGTTTGCGCGATGAGAATGCGCGCCTCCTTGGATGGGTTGTGCAGGAACTTGATTGCCACTCGTTTGCCTGTGTCGATGGCTTCTCCCTCGTACACTTCGGCCATTCCGCCACTGCCGAGCCTTCGCCTGAGGTGGTCATGAGGGAGCCCCCACCTGTGATTCGCTACCTGGAGCGACTTCGAAGACCCTGGGGCGTCGACGAGTGGCAGTGCCGTCAGATGATCACGGACGCAACTCTCGGTGGGTTGATCCCAGATTGTCGAGGCGGCGTCGGCGAGGAAAGGGAGCAGCGACCTGGAAGGCATGAGCACACTTCGCGTCAAGATTGGGGCAACCTATGCTTCTACCCACGCTGCTTTCATGATGGCTTGACCGATCAGGACGGAACCTTGGGGAACGAGCTATTCGTTCACTTCCCCGTCATCCGTTGCGGTTTGCATACGCAAAAGCTCCTGATCCGTGAGGAAGATGGATGAGGGCTCGACGGACTTGGCCGGGGGGCCGGACTGGGTTGAGTCGCTGGACTCGGCTTGTTTGGGGGAGGGGGCTTTGGCCGGCTCATCGGCGACCATCGGATTTTTCTCGGCAGAAGAGGCCTCTCGGCTGGGCGTGGCCGACTGTTGAGTCTCCTGTTCAGGGGATGCTTGGTCTTTGAGAGGAGGGGGGAGCTGAATCGCGTCCAGGATCGGATCGTATTTGGCTTTGACTTCGGCGAAGGCAGGGCGATGAGAAGGAGGGAGGACTCGGAGTCCATCCAGGTTGAGGGACTCCGGATCGATGTACTTGCCATCCTTCTTCATCGTGAAGTGGAGGTGAGGACCGGTGGAGCGGCCCGTCGAACCACAGTAGCCGATCGTTTGCAGTCGGTCGACTTCATCACCCACGTTGAGGCCTTTTTCGAACCGTGAAAGGTGAGCGTAGCCTGACTCGTAGCCACTGTCGTGTTTGATTTTGACGAGGTTTCCGCTGGCTCCTGCATTTCCGCGAAAGACGACGACGCCCGGCGCGGTGGCTCCGATAGGAGTGCCCATAGCGGCGCCGAAGTCCGTGCCTGTGTGAGGCATCACTTTGTCGAGCACGGGATGCATGCGTTTCATATTGAACTTCGACGTGACGGGCGCATCTGGAATGGGCTTGCGCCAGCCGCCTTCGTACGGGGCTTTGCCGTTTTCATCGAAGTAGCCGCCCTCCACGGCATGGGAATAATAGTAGATTCTCTGCGGCTCCTTGCCGGATCGAAGAATCTCGACGGCTTCAATCCCCGAGTAGCGGGAAAACTCCCCCAGGACGGTGACTTCTTGGGCGATGACACGAAGACGGTCCCCTCGATCGAGCTCGCGGAGGCTCAAATGGCCTCGGAAAGCGTCTTCCGCGACACTCTTCAAGCCAGGATCGAATCCTCCCCTGCGAGCGGAGTCCTCAAAGGACTTCCCATCGAAAACAAACGCCCGGCGAATCTGATTGCGTTCGACTTTGAGATCGAGCTGCTTGCCGACGAAGCGGCCGTCGTCACTTTCTTTGGCCTGATAGACCTCTTCTTTGCTCTTTTCGTATTCGAACGCCACGAGCTGTTTGTCACGGCCTTTGACCAGCGCTCGGAACGTGTCGGAGGAATCGCAGTGGTCGAGGTCCAATTTGTTCTTGAGTGCGCCATAGGCGCGGTAGGCTTGCCCCTTGGGAAGTCCTGCGTCCTGAATCGCCCGAAGGAAGGCCTGATGGCCGATCTGCCCACTGATGATCTCATGGCCCGGTTTGTTGCGGTCATGCTCGACGCGCCAGGGGCCGGCGAGTTTCTTGCGTTTCGGTTTCTTGGGCTTCTGAGATTTCTGGGCCGCGGCAGCTTGGGAGTCCTCGGGCTCGGGCGCGGGCTTTGGAGTGCCGGTCTTCCACTCCATGGGCCCTGCGAAAATGCCGATAGATCCGACGAGGCACAGGCCGAGCAGTGCACTGAGAAGCGCGGTCGTGTTGGGGGAAAGCCCGGCTCTGGTTGGTGGTTGGCCTCCGCTGCGCCGGGCGATGCGGTCGAGCTCGTTGGCGACGGCTCCGGGCGGGGGCGTGAGCGGGGGATCCAGGTCCTGATCGGGGGTTGCAGAGGAGGAGTAGGCCTCCCGAGCTCCCGTTTCCCGAACAACGGGCGGAGCTGTGGGGCCCGATGACGAGCTTGGGGGCATCCCGGAACGCTCGGGAGTTGGAGAGGGCGGAGGCGGGCTCGACGGACGCGGCCCAGGGCCGTCGTCGTCTCGAGACGCTGCGGTGCTCCGAGTCGGCTTCTCCATGGCAGGGGCAGAGAAGCTCAGGCCTTGCTCTCCAGGCTTCTCGGTTTCTTCGGGTGACAGATCGCTCACCGAAGAAGAAGTCGTCCCGAGAGTCGCGGGGTTGGTTCGGGGTGTGTCGGGGTGGGGCGCGGGGGCGCTGGGCGCCGCGAGATGACCTTCGGCCAGTTGTCGGTCTTCCTCGGTTCCCTCGCCATTGGCCAGTCGGGCACGCGCGAGCAGCCGTGCTTTGACCGGATGCATGTCGCCTGTTGAACCGGAGCCGGTTTCAGGGGCTCCGGGCCCGCTCAGGGACAGGCCGTCATCTGCCGCTGGATCGGCGATGCGTCCTACGAGACGGGCCCCTCGGGAAGTGGCTTTCTGTTCGGAGTCGTCGGGCGGCATACTCAGTACTGAGCGGGGCTAGCAGCGGCCCCACCTGGTTTCAAGGAATCTGCTACCGTGCCGCCTCACTCCGAGGCCCTACCCAGCGATGCGTCGAAAATCTTCAGGTTTCCGGTCCGAGGGGCAGCGCGCCAACGAGCCGGTTTTCGGCAAAAAAGCGGCACCTTGTCGTCCCCCCTGCTCGCCCCATCCGAGCGAGAGCAGTCCTGCACGTTTCTTGGCTTGCCGTGGACCGGTGCGTCGCCTCGCTGTTGGACGCTCTATTGCTCGTTTGGTTCGTGGTGGTGCTCTCACTCCGCGGCGATTTGCTCTTTCCGTGGGGGTGGGGCTGTTTGTGGGGACTCTTCCTCTCTACGGAGGACACCTGCTCCTCTGTTCCGTGATCGCGCTCCCTCTTCGGCTCAACCTGTTGGTCGCCTATGCCGCGGCCAATATCTCGATCCCGCCTCTTATCCCATTTTTGCTTTATGGCAGTGTTCAGTTGGGCTCTCTGATCTTGGAGGGACACGCGCTTTCCTTGGCTGCTCGGGAGCTCGAAGCGGCAGACCTCGGGAACCTTGGCATGGCGGTGGTGATCGGTTCGCCTGTGCTCGGCTTATTATTAGCCGTGTTGGGAACCACGGTGGCTTATATTGTCGCGCGCTGGGTGATCGGCCTGACGCCCGCGGGCGACGAGGCCGCTGGGCTCGAGGAGGCCTCCATCGAGGCAGCCGTGGTTCGGACCGTGCATCGGTACCGAGATGTTCCTCCCTGGCATCGCCACTACGTATCGTTCAAGTTCCGGCTCGATCCTCTCACCGGTCAATTGCTCGACCTCGTGCCGCAACTTCGTTCGCGCGCGCGCGCGTTGGATCTCGGTTGTGGGCGTGGTCAGTTCTTGCTCCTTCTTGCGGAGCTGGGGGTGGTTCGTGAAGGCGTTGGCGTGGACCTGGATGCGGAGAAAGTCCGGGTAGCGGTGCGCGCCGCGAGGAGCGGTCAGCTGTCCGCCGAGCTGCGCTTTTCGACAGCCGATCTGTCTGAAGTCCTGTCGGCCGCTGAGCGCGGCGAGCCGGATGTCGCCTTGGAGAGAGGCCCAAGCACCAGTCTCGAAGTGAATGCTCCTCGTGGGGATAGCGACAGGGTGAACTCGTTCGCGCGGGCAGAGCCCTCCCTCGCCCAGAAGGAACAGGCGACGACCCATCCGTTGTCCGCGGAATATGAGTTGGTTCTTCTGCTTGATGTGTTGCATTACTTGCCGCGAGAGGAGCAGCGCGAGCTTCTCCTCCGGTCGGCCAGACGTTTGGTTCCCGGGGGGCAGATTTTGGTTCGGGAAACGAATCGTCGGGACAGCTGGGGGGCTCGCTGGGCATCTGCGTTCGAGCGGATCGCTCGTGCGCTGGGCGTCAACCGCGGACACACCCTGGAATTTCAATCCCCAGAATGGATCGGAGAGGCCCTCCGGCAGGAGGGTCTGATCGCACTATCTTCGGAAAACCGTGGTCCGCTCGACAACGTCCTGGTCGTTTTTGAAAAACCCCGCCGCACGGAGCCTTCTCCGCTATCTTCCGCCGACGCGGCTCAAGAGACGGTCCGTAGTGAGTGAGGAGAGATCGATCAGTTCGGTGGGAGGTTTCGAGAATTCCTCGGCGAAGAGCTCATGCGCTCGAACGGCTGCGGTTTCGGTCGAGAGCCTCTGGCCGCTCGCTTCCAAAACGGAAGTCACACCATGCTCCCTGACTCCGCAGGGGACGATAAGGCGAAATAGCGACAGATCGGTGGTCAGGTTGAGAGCGAACCCGTGACTCGTGATCCACCGAGAGATCCTCACGCCGATGGCCCCGATCTTGACCAAGTTGCGAGCTTGTTCTTGTCCCGGGAAAGCCCCGGGGGTTTCGGTGTCGAGCCAAAGACCGATCAATCCGTCGACGGTTCCTCCCTGGAGTCCGTAGGGGGCCACAAGGTGGGCCATGATGCGGGTCAGGCTCTGCACATATTTTCTCACATCTCGTCGATCGGGCGAGAGATCGAAGATCGGATAGGCGATCAACTGGCCCGGCGCGTGGAGGGTAACGTCTCCTCCGCGGCCCGTGGGCGTCACCGCGACCCCGAGTTGTCTGAGGGTGTCGCGACCTTCCAAAATGTGTTCCGCTTTGGCGCCGCGCCCGAGAGTGATCACGGGCTCGTGCTCCAAAAGCAGAAGGGTGTCTGCGATCTCTCCTTTTCGTCTGAGGTCCGCAAGGCTCGTCATGACCTGGGAGAGCTGGTCGTAGGGGTGTGTACCGAGCCAAAACGCTTGCCAGGGCCGAAGCGGGCTCATTCAGGAACCGTCTTCCCCGAGGCGATGAGTTCTTCGCGCAGCTCGTCGATCCGTTCGGCAAAGGGCTCGGCGACATCCGGATCGAACTGAGTTCCACTGCATCGCTCGATCTCTCCGACGGTGACTTCATGCGGGAGAGCTCGTCTGTAGGCGCGATCGCTGGTCATGGCATCATAGGTGTCGGCGACGCTGATGATGCGAGCAATGAGTGGAATGTTGTTGCCCTTGAGCCTTAGTGGATATCCGCGGCCGTCCCAACGTTCGTGGTGGAGATGGACCCCGGGAATGACGGGAGCCAAAAATGCGATGGGATCGAGGATCTCTTTGCCGTATTCAGGATGTTTCTGAAAGCTCTGGTACTCTTCGTTGGTCAGCTTGCCAGGTTTGTTGAGATTGAGCACGCAGCCGACCTTGCCCAGGTCGTGCATGAGAGCAGCCTGCCGTACGATCTCGATCTCTCTTTCGTCGAGGCCGAGCCACCTGGCGAGGCGGGATGCGTACAGGGCCACGCGCTCGGAATGGCCCGCGGTATATTTATCCATCTTGTCGATGGTATTGGCCAAGCTTTGAATCGTTTGCTGAAAGGTCGCTTGCAGATCTTCGTAGAGGTGGGCGTTTTCAATGGCGGCAGCGGCGCGAGAAGCAATGATACTCAGTAGCTTTCTCTGTCCCTCGGTGAATTTTTTGTTAGGAGTCCAAGAAAGGAGAGAGATCCAACCAAGCAGCCTCTTTTGCATGCGAAGCGGCACGGTGATTGTGCTAGTGACCGCGTGCGTTGGTTGAGTAGAAAAGAGCGCTTGTCCGTCCTCGTGGTGGAGGATGAGGGGAGTTCCCTCCAAAACTCGCGTTTTGATCTCGTGTTCGTTCTGATGTCCAGGGGAAGGGGAAGCTTGCTCGTGACGAGAGTGGATGGCGCGGAGTCGCTCGAAATAGCCGCCTTCGCCATCCTCTAACCACATGAAGACCGCATCGGCATCGACTTCGCTCAGCGCGCTTTCGGTCACGGTGCTGACGACGTCCTCGAGGCTGAGCGAAGCGGTGATGGCTTCGCTCACTTTGTAGAGGGAGACGGCCTCGCGGAGGCGCATGTTTTCCGTGGCAAGACGTTGCTTCTCCAAGCCGCGTTGCACCACGTGCACGATCTCCTCGACCTTGAACGGTTTGAGGATGTAGTCATAGGCTCCCTGCTTCATCGCATCGATGGCGGTTTCCACGGTTCCGAAACCGGTCATGATGACGGTCAGCGCTTCTGGTTGGAGTCGCGTGACGTGAGAGAGCAGATCGAGCCCACCCATTTTGGGCATCTTGAGGTCGCTGATGACCAAGTCGAAGCTGCTGCGTGAGAGCTCCGTCAGAGCTTGGTTTCCATCCTCCGCCGTTCGCACGGCGTATCCCTCCATGGTGAGGAAGTCGGCCAGGATATCTCGAATGAATTTCTCGTCATCGACGACGAGAACGCGTGGTTGATCGGGACTAGCGGGAATCATCAGGTGCGTTGGCCAAGGACGCCGCCGAGTGGGCGCGGTGTCATCGTAGCGTCATGATGGTGAAGAAAACGCAAATTCAGACCGTTGATGGTGGCATGTGCGAGAACCGGACCGACGAGCGAGCCTGTCGTTTGAAACAGGAGCCCGAGCACTAAGCCCATGATGCTCGCCCAGGCGACCCAAATCCAGCGGGCACGACCGGGGATTTGGTGAGCCAGTCCAAAGATGCCTGCCTGGAGCCAAATGCCAATCAGAGGGGTGAGGACGGCGCGAAAGAGCAGCTCTTCTCCTAGAGACGACAGCACCGCGACAGCAAGTACCAGTCCCGGGTTGAGCCCTCGGGCGAGAGGTTGAAGCTCCTCGTGAAGGACCTTAGCGAACGCGGTCCGTCGAACCAATAGCTTGGTCAGTTGGGCGACGAGCACTCCCAGCGTGAGGCCAACCAAGCCGCTATAAAGGTGAGCAGGCCAAGGGGGAAGAAGGAGCCAAGGGCTCGGGTGGGTCCAAATCGTGCCATGGAGCCACTGCGCGCCCGCACCGGCGGCGAGTGTCAGCACGGCATAAACGCTTAGGATGACCCCCCAGCGGTTCATGCGCTTGACTATGGCATGCTCGCCGTCGACTGGGTATCGTCCGCACGTGGGGGATTCAACTGATCAGCCCGAGCATCGGGTAGGAGTCTTGCGGGCTGTTCGGGTGACGGAGGCTTCCGACGTGATTGGAAGTCCCGGGACCTGTCGGCCTTCGCGGGATGAGGAGCAGATCTCCGCTCAAAAGCGACGTGTTGATGCGCTCGTCATCTCGGCGCAGGATTTGGTCGAGGCAGTGCTCACCCGGCTGCGCTTCGAGGGAATAGTCACCCAGGAATGCGAGGAGCTCCTGGCGTTCGGCCAGCAGGGGCTCGTGGAAGCAGCGCAACGCTACGATCCGGAACGAGGCCCGTTCCGTCGGTTTGCGTACTACAGAGTACGCGGGGCAATGATTGATGGCCTTCGTAAGATGGGGCCATGGAGTCGCCGCGGTTACGAACGGGTTCGGATGCTGCGCGCCATGGAGGCCGCTTCCGAGTCCCTGCGCGCCCCGAGCACCGAACCCGGCACGCCGGATGAGGCTGCAGATCGGCTGCGCCAGCATCTGGCGGGCATCGTGACCGCTATGACGCTCGGGGTCTTCGCCGAGCAGGCCCATGAAGGCGAAGCGTGGGTTGCGCGAGACGATTCCCGCACGGCCGAGGAGCTCTTGTCCGAACACCAATTGCGGCACATGGTGCGAGAAGCCCTGAAGGACCTCCCCCAGCCGGATCAGGCCGTGATGTGTCGGCACTATTTGGATGGCGAACGGCTGGATCGGATTGCTTCGGATCTAGGATTCAGTAAATCCTGGGCCAGTCGCATCCATGCCCGCGCTCTCAAGAAGGTGGGCGCTCGGCTCAGGGCGCACTGCCGCTAAGGACCACTGCCGCTAAGGAGCCGCCAGGGAGGACAGGGCTCGGGTGCTTTGCCGGCGCTCGGGGAGGAGGTCGGTGCACCGCGTGCTGACCTCAGCTACGGTTCGGCCATGTCAGAGAGAGTTCTCGTGGCGATGAGCGGCGGAGTGGACTCCTCCGTCGCCGCCGCCCTGCTGATGGACGAGGGCTACGAGGTCGTAGGAGTGACATTGCATCTCTGGGATTACCCAGATGACGGAAGCGTCAAAGGTCGCTGCTGTGCCCCGGAAGACGTCCATGACGCCCGGCGCGTTGCCGATCTGCTTGGCTTTCCTCACTACGCCTTCGATCGTCGTGAGCTTTTTGAGAAGGAGGTCGTTGCGCCGTTCGTGGAAGGGTACCTTTCCGGAAGCACGCCCAGCCCGTGCGTTCGTTGTAATCGGGGGGTCAAGGTCCGTGAGCTCATCACGCTGGCCGATCGGTTGGGAGCCCGATTCGTGGCCACCGGCCATTACGCTCGCCTCGAGCGTAGAGGGGAGCGTCTCGATCTGCTGCGAGGGCTCGATGCCAGCAAGGACCAGAGTTATTTCCTCCATATGCTGGAGAGCGACGTGCTCGCACGGTTTCTTTTTCCGCTCGGCCATCTCGATAAAAACCAGGTGAGATCTCGGGCGGTGGAATTGGGACTCCCGGGGGCCACCAAAGGGGAGAGTCAGGAACTGTGTTTTGTGCCGACAGGACGGTACGACCATCTGGTCGAACACCGATCGCCCGATCGGGTTCGCCCTGGCCCCATCATCGCTCCCTCCGGACAGGTCGTCGGGGAACATGGCGGAATTCACCGTTTTACGCGAGGCCAGAGGAAGAACTTGGGGGTGGCTGTGGGAGAACGCGCTTACGTCGTCGACATCGATCCGAGCAGTGGTGCAGTCCAGCTTGGCCGGAAAGACCAGCTCGAAACCGATCGGCTTTCCGTCTCGGAGCTTTCGTTGCGCGACGGAGTTGAGCTTCCTGCCGCCGCGCAGATCGTGATCCGCTATCGAGGCAAGCCTTCTCCAGGCAAGGTCGTGCCCGGGGCATCTTCGGACGCGGCTCACATCCAGCTCGAGCATCCCGTGATGGCTCCCTCCACGGGGCAATACGCGGTATTTTACGAGGGGGACCGTGTGCTCGGAGGCGGCTTGATCTCCCACATTGGCCCTGCTCAAGAGCCCGCCCCCCGCCAAGAGCTCTCGTGCTAAATGACCGAGCACGACTGTCGAGCGGTCCATGCGGCCCCACTTTTGGGGGGGGGCCCGCAAGGACTCTCGAAAGCCTGAAATCTGCTCGAGGTCATTGTTTGTGGCTTGTTTTTGAGCGATCGACTTTCGCGCTCGCTCATTTAGCGCATGGGGATGAGCGTTTCGAAGGTGGGGCGTGACAACGAAGCCTTCTCACCCGCCCTCCCTTCTTGCGCGTGTCGAGCGTTGTCTGATCGACGAGTGCTCGATCCGCGGTGAGGCAAGGGACCCGATCAAGATCCTCGTCGCCGTCTCAGGCGGGCCGGACTCACTGGCTCTTGCAGACGCCCTTGCTCGGCTGTCTCGAAGGCTCCACCTAGAGCTCCGCGTGGCGGCTGTTGATCATCGCCTGAGAGCCGAAGCAGCGGACGAAATCGAGCTGGTTCAGAGCTTTTGCAGGAGCCGCGAGCTTCCCTTCGAAGTGCGGCGGGTTACCGTCGAGGGCCCTGGAGGGCTGCAAGCGGCGGCGAGAAAAGCCCGCTACGAGGCACTCTGGACCTCCGTGAAGGAGGCATGGGGGGAAGAAGGCCTGCTCGCGACGGCTCATCATGCCGAAGATCGGGCAGAAACGGTTCTGTTGCGCATTCTTCGGGGGGTCTCTCTGGAAGGATTGGGGGTGCTCCCTCCCCGGGCGGGGAGGCTGATCCGGCCCTTGGTTCGCTCGAGCAAGGAGGACATCCTCGCCCACTGCGAGCGTCATGGCCTGATTGCCGCCAGCGATCCCTCCAATCAAGATCCCCGTTTTTTGCGTGTGCAGGTCCGCCAGAAGGTTCTGCCGATGCTCCAGGATCTCTCGCCCGGCGTCGTGGCGACCCTCAATGGCCTGGCTGATGAAGCTGACCAACTCGGCGAGCCCCTCGCGCTCAATCGGGAGCAGAGGCGCCAGCTTCGTCGCGCTTTGTCGGATCCTACCCGAAAAATCGATCTTCCCCTGAGGGGAGGCCTGCGTCTGGTTCGCCGAAGCAGCAAGGGAACTCGTTGAATTTTTGACGAAAATTTCTTTGGGAATGATTTGGTCGGCGTAGCGGTTGCAAGTCATGCACCTGCAATCTACTCAGAATCGACGCCCCGCGCGGGCAATGGCATAGTGCCAAATAGACATGGGCACGGTGCCCATCCGAGGTCTCTATTAAAGTGAAGCAGCCCCAGAAGACCCTCCTGCTTTGGGTCGTCGTTATCGTCTCTCTTCTCGCCGTCTGGCAATTGCTGGATCCAGCAAGCCCGCAACGGCAATTGATGCCCTATAGCGAGTTCGTCGAGCTCGTGAAGGCTCCTGAAGAGCAGCGTCATGTGACGTCGGTCAAAATTCGGGATCGCGATTACGAGTTCAAGATTGAGGATCCGTCTGGCGCGGTGGAAACCGGCATCACCGTTGGGCCAGCCGATGCGGATCCAGGTGTTCTTTTGGAGCACGGCGTCCGGGTCGACTACCAAAAGGACGACAGCGGCGCTTTTTGGATGAGTGCGCTCACCATCATGCTGCCGATGCTGTTTCTGCTGGTCATGTTTTATCTCTTCATGCGGCAGTTGCAGAGCGGAGGCGGCAAAGCGATGAGCTTTGGCAAGAGCCGTGCCCGCCTTCTCAACGAAGCGCAGAACAAAATCACGTTTTCCGATGTTGCGGGCGTGGACGAGGCCAAGGACGAGGTCGAGGAAATCATTGCGTTCCTCAAGGATCCCAAGAAGTTCCAGCGACTGGGTGGGCGGATCCCCAAGGGAGTCTTGATGATGGGGCCTCCTGGGACGGGCAAAACCTTGCTAGCGCGTGCAATCGCGGGAGAAGCGGGGGTTCCCTTCTTTAGTATTTCCGGATCGGACTTCGTGGAGATGTTCGTTGGCGTGGGTGCCAGCCGTGTCCGCGATCTGTTCGAGCAGGGAAAGAAGCACGCTCCGTGCATTATTTTCATCGACGAAATCGACGCAGTGGGGCGGCATCGTGGTGCTGGTTTGGGAGGCGGGCATGATGAGCGCGAACAAACTCTCAATCAGCTTTTGGTGGAGATGGATGGCTTCGAGTCGAACGAAGGCGTCATCATCATCGCGGCCACGAATCGACCCGATGTGCTTGATCCCGCGATTTTGCGACCTGGTCGTTTCGACCGTCGCATTACGGTGCCGCGCCCGGACATTCGGGGGCGGGAAGGCATTCTTTCCGTTCATACGAAGAAGGTTCCCCTGGGAGAAAATGTCGATCTCCATATCATTGCCGCAGGAACACCCGGGTTCGTTGGAGCCGATCTGGAAAACCTGGTGAACGAGGCGGCTCTGCTAGCGGCTCGGCAGGACAAGGAGTCGGTCCAGATGGAGGACATCGAGATGGCCAAAGACAAGGTTCTCATGGGGACCGAGCGTCGTAGTATGGTCATGAGTCCCCAGGAGCAAAAGGTGACCGCCTGGCACGAGGCGGGGCACACTCTGATTGGCCACTTGATCGAAGGCAATGATCCCGTTCACAAAGTCTCGATCATCCCGCGAGGTGCGGCTTTAGGCGTGACGCAAATGCTTCCGGTCGAGGATCGCCACACCATCACGGAAAGGCAGGCGAAGGCTCGTCTGGCAATGATGCTGGGAGGTAGGGTTGCCGAGGAGATCGTGTTTGGCGACATCACGACTGGGGCTGCCGATGACATCAAGAGAGCGACCCGTCTCGCGCACGCGATGGTTTGCGAATATGGCATGAGCCAAAAGCTCGGCCCGCTCTCCTATGGAGAGAATGAAGACAGCGTGTTTTTGGGTCGAGATATGACCCAACGGCGGCAGGACTATTCCGACGAGACCGCACGAGAGATCGACAAAGAGGTGCGCCAGCTCGTTGATACGCAATACAAGCTCGTTCAGGAAACGATCGAGGCCAACAAGGATAAACTCACGCGTTTGGCGGAAGCCCTTTTGGAGCGAGAAACGCTGGACGCTGACGAAATCCGCGCCTGCATGGAAGGGACGGAGTTGCCTGTGCGTCAAAGGGTCCTGATTCCCACTTGGTCGGACAAAAAGGACAAGGACGACAAGAAGCGAGGACCGATTTTTACGCCTCCTCCCAAGCCAGCTGGCGGTGAGGCCTAAATGACCGAGCACGATTGTCGAGCAGTCCTTGCGGCCCCACTTCTGGGTGGGGGCCCGCAAGGACTCTCGAAAGCCTGAAATCTGCTCGAGGTCATTGGTTGTGGCTTGTTTTTGAGCGAGCGACTTTCGCGCTCGCTCATTGAGCAGCGCCGGCAGATGACCCCAGAAGGGGCTCTTGAGATGCGCTGCCGGCAAACAGCGGGGGGCATCGAATCGACCGACCCGTGGAGAGGGGCTCTGCCGACGCTTGCTGCGTCCACTCCTGGGTGAGTGTTGGAGGGGGGATAAGGACTGCTCGACAATCTGCTGCTGGTGGGCCTCGTGAAGGGGCTTTTTGGGAGCGCATCAAAAGCCCCCTTTCGACCGCGAGCGGTCAGCCAGCCTGGCGAGAGCTGATGCCTTCGGGCGGGTTTCAGCGTGGCTTCCTTCCACCCTTGCGCTTCGCGCGTGGGTTTGTTGCGCTTGCGCCTAGCCCAGATGGCGTTGGAGGCTCGGCCCTGTCCGTCCGTGATCTCGGGCGGACACGACGGGGGAGATCTTGCACCTCAGTTCCGTTGGGGACCGAGCTGGAGCACCACCGAGCTGGATCACTACACAGAAAAGTAAGGGGAACAGCCATGAAGAAGCTGCAGATGCTTGGGGCAGTCGGCCTATCCGCATTGATTGTCAGTGGGTGCGCGGTGAGCAGTACATCATCCGCGACCGCAGAGGACCCTGCTGATCAGCAGGGAAGCGCTCAGGCGTCGGATTCGTCCACCGACGCCCCTCAAGAGGCGCGCGCCGATTCCGAGTCGGACGCCTCGGCAGAGCCGGCGGCTCAGCTCGTCTTTGCTCTCGAAGACGCAGATTTTTCGGCTCCCGAAAAAGTGCTCTACGACGCTGATGAAGATGTCTACTTTGTGAGCAATGTGGGTGGAGAGCCTCTCAAACAGGACGGCAACGGATTCATCTCCAAGGTGAGTCCCGAGGGGAAGGTTCTCGAGCTCAAGTTCATTGATGGAAAATCGAAGAAAACCACTCTCAACGCCCCCAAGGGCATGACTCTCTCGAACAACCTTCTTTACGTCACCGACATCAAGTGGGTTCGCGTCTTCGACAAGAAGAGTGGAGCCCCTCGTGGGCGACTGTTCGCCAAAGGGGCGACATTTCTCAATGACCTCACGACCGATAGTGAGGGCGTGGTGTTTTTGACGGATACCGGCTGGAAGTCGGGGAAGAAGGGCTTCAAGAACTCCGGGTCGGATGCGGTTTTGAGGGTCGATCCGAAAAAGGTGGTCGTCGAACCGCTGTTGAAGAGCAAAGATCTGAAGAACCCCAATGGTCTGGTTTCGACGAAAGAGGGGATGTGGGTCGTCAACGGAGCGGGGGAACTCTTTCCCCTGGAGGTTTCCGAGAAGGAGAAGGAACCGACCAAGGGAGAGGTCACGGCTCTTCCTCAAGGGGCGTTGGACGGGATCGTGGCTCTGAAAGACGGGAGTTTTCTCGTTTCCAGTTGGAAAGGCGGAGCGGTGTACCGGGGCAAGCCGGGGGGCGAGTTCAAGCCTGTGGTTGTCGGAATCCCTTCACCGGCTGCCATCGGGTACGACACTAAGCGCGATCGTTTATTGATCCCCAGCATGAAAGAGGACCGCATCCTCGTCTACGAACTTTCCGATCAGGCGGACGCTGCTCCAGCAAAGGCTCCTCA
>CAYTRQ010000083.1:14301-16313 GCA_964440025.1 uncultured Polyangiaceae bacterium
GGGGCCGATCAGGCTGCCGCTCAGGAGGACGGTTCCTCCGCGGAAGACGGTTCGAAGAAAGAAAAGAAGGGTCGGGCTCCCAAGGGGAAGGCGTCATCGGGGAAGGCCAAGTCTCAGGGCTCGCAGAAAGCCGAGCCTGCCCAGAAAGCCGAACCTGCCAAGGCGAAGCCCAAGCAGAAGGGACAGCCTGCCGAGAAGGCCACCCCTGCTCAGCCTGCGAAGCCTGCAAAACCCAAGGAGCAGTCGAGCGAAGAGGCAGGAGGTTCCGCAAAGCACTCACCTGAAAAGAAGCCCAAGCCGGGGGCAAAATCCGCCAAGAAAGCGAAGCCAGCCAAGTCGGCCGCTCCTTGAGTGGCTGAGAATTGCCGAAGAGCCACCTCGGGTCGCCCGCTGTCACATGCATGTCTTGCTTGTTTGTGGACGCGGGCGGCTCACGTTCGGGGCAAAGGGGGAGCCCTATTCGGCCTTGAGTTTTCGATACTTGATCCGGCGAGGCTGGGCTGCGTCATCTCCTCGGCGACGTTGATAGTCCTCCTCATAGGCTTGATAGTTGCCTTCGAACCAGGTGACCTGACTGTTTCCCTCGAATGCGAGAATGTGGGTGGCGATCCGGTCGAGGAACCATCTGTCGTGGCTGATGACCACCGCGCAGCCGGGGAATTCCAAAAGGGCGGCTTCCAGGGAGCGGAGAGTGTCTACGTCGAGGTCGTTGGTCGGCTCGTCAAGGAGAAGCAAGTTACCTCCTTGTTGGAGTGTTTTTGCGAGATGGACTCGGTTGCGCTCTCCGCCAGAGAGAGTGCCGACCTTCTTCTGTTGATCGGAGCCCTTGAAGCCGAACCAACCGCAATAGGCGCGCGAGTTCATTTCCCGGCCACCGAGGTCGATGCTCTCTTCGCCTCTCGAGATTTCTTGCCAAACGCTGTTTTCGGGAGCGAGCGCTTCGCGAGACTGGTCGACGTAGGAGATCTTGACGGTTTCGCCCAGTTCCAAGCTCCCGGAGTCCGGCTCCTGCTCGCCGACCAGCATTCGGAACAGAGTTGACTTTCCTGCTCCATTCGGCCCGATGACGCCGACGATCCCGCTGCGGGGCAATCGAAACGACAGATCCTCCATGAGCAATTTGTCTCCGAAGGCCTTGGTCAGTGACTTGGCTTCGATGACCACGTCGCCGAGGCGCGGTCCTGGAGGAATTGAAATTTCTCCCGCATCGGCTCTCTTTGTCTGGGCCTGGTTCATGAGCTCTTCGTAGGCGGATAGACGCGCCTTGCTCTTGGCCTGCCGTGCCTTGGCGCTTTTTTGAACCCATTCGAGCTCTTGCTTCAGTTTGCGTTGTCGGGCGCTTTCCTGCTTCTCTTCCTGAGCCAACCTGGCTTGTTTATGCTCCAGCCAGGCGGAATAGTTGCCGTGAAACGGGTAGCCGTGACCTCGATCGAGCTCGAGGATCCACTCGGCAACGTCATCCAAAAAATAGCGATCGTGGGTCACCGCGACGACGGTACCTGGATAGTCCCCGAGAAATCGCTCGAGCCATGCGACGGACTCGGCGTCGAGATGGTTGGTGGGCTCGTCCAGCAGGAGCATATCAGGGTTTTCGAGCAGGATTTTGCACAGGGCCACACGCCGCTTCTCCCCGCCGGAGAGATTGGCAATCGGGGCCTGTCCGGGAGGCAGGCGCAGCGCATCCATGGCACGCTCGACCTTCTGATCGAGGTTCCAGGCGTCCGTGGCGTCGATGCGATCTTGCAGCTTGCCCTGCTTCTCCATCAAGGCGGTCATCTCCTCGTCGCTCATCGGTTCTGCGAAGCGGGCGCTCACCTCTTCGAATTCTTGGAGCAGATTGCGGGTCTCCTGGACTGCCAGCTCGACGGCGTCGCGAACGGTTTCGGCGTCCTTGAGGTCGGGTTCCTGCGCAAAGTAGCCGATCTTGATGCTTGGATGGGGTTTGGCCTCCCCGGTAAAACCGTCGTCCTCTCCCGCCATGATCCGCATCAGGGAGCTTTTCCCGGAGCCAT
>CAYTRQ010000084.1:0-2630 GCA_964440025.1 uncultured Polyangiaceae bacterium
GATCTCGATGTCGCCTTCGGCCTCCAAGAAGGCCTTCAATTGACTGCGACAAATCGCCGAGTCATCCAAAACCGCCACACGAAGCTTCGTCACGATGATCCTCGCATCAGGCGCCCGACGGTCTCGACGAGTGATTCACTCCTAAACTCACCCTTGGTGACATAGGCGCTCGCCCCCAAGGACTCCGCACGGCGTCGGTCTTCTTCGGAACTGCGAGCTGTCACGAGAACAACAGGCAAAGTCTCGTTTCGTTTTCTGATCGTTTCCAAAAGGCGAAAGCCATCCATTTCCGGCATCTCAATATCGCTCAGCACGAGATCGGGCTCGAAGCCCGGAAGTTCCGCCAGCGCTTCCTTGCCATTCTTCACCCCCCGAACCTGATACCCGGCAGAACTCAATACTTCCGCAAGAAGATCCCGCACCACAACCGAATCATCGACAACGAGGATCCTGGCACGTTCCGATGCCTTGGAGCTCCTTCCCGGCTCCTCCATCACCGCCCTCGAATACTCTCCCGTCTCTCGTGTGAGCTCTCTGCTCAGAAGGCGTGGGTCGAGAACCAATACCATCTCTCCCTCGTCGGTTTGGGCACTAGCGCAAACCCCAGATCTCGATGCGAGGCCCGGCCCGGTCGGTCTCCGGATCAAATCGAAGTGGCCGAGCACCTGCTCACAAGCGACCGCGTATCTTTTCCCGGCTAAACGCAGAATCAGCACCGAGGACTCCGGACCCCCTGGCTTCGACGAAAGCAAGGACGAGAACGCGCGCAGAGGAAGAGTTTCATTCCGGTACCGAAAGGTGACCTGGCTCGTCTCTCCTTCATTCCCCTTTTGTTGTTCCTCGACAGAAACGACCAGACGATCGGCAATACCATAGAGCGTCTCACCGGCTCGAACGACCAACAATCTCTCTTGCGCAAGCGCCGCTGGAACCAACAGCAGAAAGCTCGTCTTGATCCCTAGATCACTCTCAACCGATACTGTCCCTCCTAACGCCTCCACTTGCCGCTTCACCACGTCGAGCCCCATGCCACGCCCAGAGACCTCGTCGATTGTCTCTCGTGTCGAAAACCCAGGCTGAAATAGGACGGAAAGAGCTTCTTGGGATTGTTCCAAACTCAGGCCTGGGGAGCGTTGCGCAGCACGATGAGCGATTTGTTCCAAGTCGACGCCGCGACCGTCATCCTCGATACGAAGCCGAACCATCGTCCCTTCTGGCTCGGCCGAAAGATCGATACGTGCGGTAGAAGGCTTGCTGCCCCGTTCCTCCGGTCTCTCAATGCCATGGTCGACAGCGTTACTGACGAGGTGCAAAAGCGGTTCGTTGAGCCGTTCGATGATGTTCCGCTCGATTCTCACCCCTCCCGAACGAACATTAACGGCTACCGACTTCCCCCGCTCACCCGCGAGCACCCGCGCGTGAGCCGCCAAACGTCCCAATACCGGCTCGAGCGGCGTGAGGCGGAGATCCAACGAAAGCAATAGAGCTCCAGCGAGCGTTGACTTCAAACGCTCTCCCTGGGCTTCTGTTTCTCTCTGCTCCAGAGCAGAAGCCGACGCGAGGGATCCCTTGAGTCCAGAGACGAACTGTGAAAGGTCGCTCGAAAGGCTGGCCAGTCGTTCCCCGAGCTCGTCGATCGTCCTGGCATCTACCTGAACCCAGCGACTCTTTTCGGGCGGGCCGACTTCAGAAGACTCAGGATCGTCGGAGGGGCCCTCGACAAGCACCTCATCGGCTTCCTTCTCTTCATTCCCTCCGGCTTCCTGCTCATCTTCCGCAGCGGCCGGTTGAAGCCCAAGAGCCGCGAGAGCCGTGCTCCAAAGCTCCTCGGCGACCTCCTCGGTGGTTTCCGGCGAAAGGGAAAGAAGTACCGAGTCAACGACCGCGGAAAGGGCCTCGGCGTCAGGCTGGTCTTCGCGCAACCCTTCCTCCAAGCCGTGGGCGAGGGTGGACAGATTGGACCACCCAAGCATCCGAGCTTCCCCCTTTAACGTGTGAAGTTCGCCAAGCGTCTCGGTTCTCTCGGCGCCATCCCGGGAAGTGCGACAAGCTGCCGGAAGGAGTTCGGCAATCTTGTGCGCACGGCCGGCAAGCGTCGCTCGAAAACGCTCGCGCAGGGCGGCTCGAGAGTTACTCAATCAGCCCCCTCAGCGACCTCAAATTTGCGAACGAGATCCGAAAGCAGATCTGCCTGGCGCTTGAGCCCTTGCGCAGAGGTTCGTGTCTGTGAAGTTGCCGCTGCTGCCTGAGTGACGACGTCGGTCAGCCCCCGTACGCTTTGAGACACTTGCTCCGTGCCGCTTCTTTGTTGTTGAGAGACGAGCGTGATGCTGCGAGCTGCCTCCGTAGTCGCTCGGGCAAGTCTCCTGCCCTCTTCCGTCGCCATGATTGTCGAGGAACTCGACTCTCGCACGTCACTCACGAGCTTCTTCACGTCCTCGACCGAGGCGGTCACACGCACTGCCAAGCGTCTCATTTCCGCTGCGACCAGCGCAAAACCGTGTCCTCCCTCACCCGCTCGGCTTGCCTCGAGAGAGCCGTTGAGAGCTAGGAGGTCACTCTTGTCCGCAATGTCTCGAATCACGTCGAGTAGCTCGGTCATACGACCGGTATGAGCCGAAAGACTTTCA
>CAYTRQ010000084.1:2640-10296 GCA_964440025.1 uncultured Polyangiaceae bacterium
CGTTCCACCATATGGTCGGTGGTCACCAGGGTTTGCTCCGCGTTGCCCAGAACCCCGGATACGGAGTCGGAAACGTGCGCCGCGGACTCGGAAAGAGAATCCATTGTATGACTGATTTCCGTCATAGCACTCGATTGTGATGTCGCAGCAGTTTCCTGCTCTTGTGACGCTGCCAGAATCTCCGTTGCTGCCGATGCCAGATCGACGGAGGTCTGCCTGATCTGACTCACCAGATCGTTGAGACTGGAGGCCATACGCCGAAAGGCGTCCGGCAGCTCGCCGGTTCGATTCATCTCCACATGAAGATTCCCCCTCGCAATCGCATCAGCACCGCGGCTTAAGTCACGCATCATGTCGAGAAGATCATTGAAACGCTCTGAAAGAATGCCCACCTCATCCCGACAAGCCATGGGCAACGTCTCCATGCGAGTTTGATTTCCCTCCTCCACGATTTCTCGAGTCGCTGCAGTCAGCTTTTCTACCGGGACCGATACGGCACGCGACAAAGTCGCCGCGCAAATCGGTGCCCAAAAGCACACGAGAAGGGCAAAAATCCCGGCATTGAGCAAAAAACCGTGACCTGCCGATGAGAGAATTGCTGCGGCCGCCGCCTGAGTCGTTGCTCCTAGCGCGTCTCGCACCGCAACGACCTGAGTCCAATACCCCACGGCGACCATCCACAACATGGGACCAAGGCCCAAGCAGAGGCTCATGAGACCAATCCGTGATTGCAAACGCACTGGACCTCGAGGCAGAACGATACCGCGCTCCCTCGCGTAGATGGAGCAGAGACCAGCGGGACGGGCGATAAGAAGCAGAGCAAGAGGAAACGCGAGAGCCAATGCTCCAAACGTGACGGATGAAACGATGAACGCTACGGCTAGCCCTGTTCCTTCTCCTAGTCCGAAGCTCTCCGATTGATTCATCAACAAGTACCCGGAACAGAGCGTGAGGATCCAGGTCCCCGAATAGACGATCGACATCTTTGCCGGAAAGCTCTGCAGGCCTCGATCGGCTTCGATGACGAGGTGGTCCTTCTCCTCCTTTCTTTCCGTGACAACGAACGCCTCGTATTTCTTGACCGAGTTCGCAGCAACCGAGGCAGAAAGCGCCATCTTGACAATGAGATGTCCTGCCATGACCAGCGTTGCCTGGCCGGGGTGTCTCGGATTCAAGAGCTGAATCAGCGCAAAAGTCACAAGAGGACCAAACAGGAGGTCAAGACCGACATAGAGGAAGACGGTCCAACGAGTTAAATGTTTCATATTGGTGACGAGATCTCTTGGGTGAATTCGGGAAAGGACACGGAAGCCTTGGCTTTCGCATCGAGGAGACGCTCTGGATCGAGAAGGAGCGCACACACTCGTTCTTCGGACATAAGTAAGGCGCAGAACAGGGAAGCTGAAAAAGGTCGGGCGGGAAGCTCAAGCACATCACTCACAGCGAAACTTCGCGGCACGATAGAGCCATGAAGACGCAAGGGGACGCTTCCGCCATCCCCCTGGACGACTAGTACCCTTGTCCTGCCGGCGTCGGTCATTCGTGGAAACCCGATCGACTCGAGGCAAAGCGGAGAGGGCTCATGCCATTCTTCAGCTGCAAGAACCTGTCTCACCGAATCCGACGGTAGTGCACAGGGACAAGATCCCTGCTCGAGGATCAAGCAGCGAAGCTCTTGTCCTGGAAATTCGCTCACCATGCAACGTCACCCCGCAATCTTCGCCTCGAGACAACGATCGATCATCTCTTCGAGCTCGATCACCGTAGCCAACCGCTCTTCCCATTCGACTTCCGCACGGGCAAACGGTCTTGGTGCAGCATGCACGGCGCGCAGATCGCTCGACTCCAACCGGACAACTTCCCGCACCTCGTCGGCCGGAAGGCCGGCCGTGTCTTCGCCAACTCGAACGACAATCGTGCGATTCCGAACCGTGTCCGACTCCTTCCCCGATCCCGTCAGCTCGAGAATTTCGGTGAGATCGAGAAGTGGAATCGCCTCTCCGTTCCAGGGGAAAACACCAGGAAGCTTAAGCGAGGCGTGGGGGATCTTCGTTGGATTCCGCCCACCCAAGACTTCCCGGACAAAAGCCGCCTCGATAAGGAACGACTCTCCTAGCAGATCGAAAGGTAGAAACGCAGTGGTCATAGCGGTGAAGCCAGTCCGGCAGCAAATGATACCGAACCCAAACCGAGTCTGCGAGCTTCTCTCATAGAAGACAACATCCAACGGGCCGAAGGCGCTTCGTCAGGAAATCAGGTAAAGGAGACCGATCGCTCGGCAACGCCGCTCAACGAAAAGCTATCGAACACTCGGCTGAATTGGGCGATGCTCGTGTTGTCACCCTTGAGATCAGCTGCGCCGTGGTAGGATCCTTTGAGGCACCCCGCTAGCCTGACAGGGCTTCCAAAGCCTCTGCACCGCTCTCGAACGTGATTGACCGCAGTTGTTGGGCAAGCCCGCATTCGCACGGACTCAACCAATCTCCACGAATCATCACACAACTCATGAAATGAAAGAAGGTGTATGACAGGATTTCAGCTTCTTTCACTCCTTTGAGCCACTCGCATTTTTCAAAGACATTTCTACCTGGTCCTCTCTCCAGCCCATGAAAGAACGGCGCAACAAGCACTCAATTCACGAAGGCATTGCGCTCCGGGCCTTCCCCATTCGTCAACTTGACCGGTGGGCTGACTGAATATGCTCGAATAGGGCGAGAATGTCTTGCATCGCTGTCAATTCGCTTCCATTAAAGAAGCTGTAGCACGCACTCCTGATGACCGCCTCGATCCTCATTGTCGACGACAGCGAAGTTGTTCTCTCGGTTTCCAGTGCCATTCTGGAAGAAGCCGGGTATGAAGTTCGCACCCAAAGCCGCGCCAACGGAAGTCTTTCTGTAGTGATTTGGGAGCGCCCCGATCTCGTCTTGTTGGACGTCAACATGCCCAACATCTCCGGAGACACGCTGGCTCGGATGTGTACCAAGACAGCCCAAACCACAGGTACTCGGGTCATCCTTTACTCAACGATGAGCGAGGAAGCGCTCGAACGTTTGGTCAAGCAGTCAGGGGCCCATGGCTACATCCGCAAAACGGACAGCTCTTACAATCTGATCAAACAGGTTCGACGAGTTCTTGGCGAGCCGGAGTCGGGGACACTCCGAGCGGCCAGTTCAGGAAGAATCCGTGCAGCCAGCTCGGGACGAATCCGTGCGGCCAGTTCAGGTGATACTCGTGGTCGAAGCTCCGGAGCAGAGACAACGAAGGCTTCCCAAGAACCTGACGCTTCGGTCAAAGCGCCGCAGTCGACGCACGGTGTACTACTCGTCGACCGTGATATGGCAACCCTTTCGACAATGCGTGAGGTCGTGCAGGAGCTCGGTCATCGCTCGGATTTCGCCCTCTCGACCAAGCAAGCTTCCGATAAGCTGCGGGCAGCCAATCCTCCAGGGGTCGTCGTCGTGAGCGCCGACATGCCGGAGTCCGGGTTCTCCGAACTGCTCGAGTCTGCTCTATCGATTGACTCTGACTACGGCCGTCGTTTTGTGGTCACTACGGAAGGAAATCCGCAGAACGTTCAACCCAGAGACTTCAGCGGTCGCGTCGTTAAGAAACCGATCACGGCCGATGATCTCGGCGCCGCGATTCGTCACCTGCTCCCATCCTGAGCTCGGCGGCTCTTGGGCCGGCTCGTCATGACTTTGGGCGGACACCCCCTGACAAAGCACTTCGTCACGAGGTGTTGAGAGACCCGGACGATCTTCAAGAAGTTCGAACGGTTGGCCGTTCTGTATACACCTCGGGCGGACTCCCGCACAAATCTCGTCAGGAGTGAAGAAGATTTGAACGGCCAGCCGTTCGCTATCTCATGCAACTTTCACTGGAGTGCACTACTTCACATTTCACGATTTTCGTGCACCCACATAGCACCCATCTACGAATTGGCTTGAAAGAGACTGAAATCCGGGAAAGCGCACTCAGCTAATGGGCCTCGTACCGTGAGCCACTTGTAGCCGAAATTCGTTGCCCGCCTCCCCATGTAGCGCTAAAGCTCACGTGAGCTCATGCCCTCTTTGGCACACTCAACTCATCCGGGTCTCCTGGAATCATTCACCGTTGCCGGGTGATAGAGCCCCCGTGAGTCAACATCGGTGCTCCCAGCGATTCATGCCCGTTCGTGCCAGCAGGGCCTGCTTCCCTTTGTACGAAAAACCCATAAGTTATGAAGAACCCCAGAGAATTCACTACAACACATGATCCGATTGCTATTGTCGGAATGAGCTGTCGCTTTCCAGGCGGCGTCAAAAACCCCAAGGACTACTGGAAACTGATGAGTGAGGGCGTTGACGCAATCACCGAAGTTCCGGGCGATCGTTGGGATCTCGACGCACTCTATTCCGAAGACCGTCAAAAGCCTGGCAAAACATACATTCGCTGGGGTGGGTTCTTGGACGACATCGACCAGTTCGACCCTGAATTCTTTGGCATCTCTCCGCGAGAGGCCGCTCACATCGACCCGCAACAAAGACTATTGTTGGAGGTCGCCTATGAGTCTCTCGAACACGCCGGGGAGCCTCTCGAACCGCTACGCGGATCACGAACTGGAGTCTATGTGGGACTCTTCATTCACGATTATGCGCATATTCAACTCTTCGACAGAGATCTGATCGATGCCTACACAGGCACAGGAACGAGCATGAGCATTGCGGCCAACCGCATCTCCTATCTATTCGATCTCCAGGGCCCAAGCGTCGCGCTCGATACGGCCTGCTCTTCGTCACTCGTTGCGTTGCACCAAGGATGCGAAAGCTTGCGGACGGGCGATTGTGACATGGTGCTCTCCGGGGGGGTCAACGCAATCTTGCGCCCAGAAATGACAATAGCAATGAGCAAGGCGTCCATGCTTTCGCCGGACGGGCGTTGTCATTCATTCGATGCGAGCGCCAACGGCTACGTAAGAGCCGAAGGAGCAGGCATGGTCGCACTCAAGCGACTTACTGACGCTTTGCGCGATGGAAATGTCATTCATGCCGTCATTCGCAGCAGCGCATCAAATCAAGATGGCCGCACGAAGGGCATCTCAGTCCCGAACGGATCAGCTCAGGAAAGCCTCATTCGTGACGCACATCGTAAGGCTGGCACTGCACCATCAGAAATCCAATATGTAGAAGCACACGGCACTGGAACTCCTGTAGGAGACCCTATTGAGGCCAATGCTCTCGGTCGTGTTTTGTCCGAAGGCCGCTCGGCGGAGGAGCGCTGCTACATCGGTTCCATCAAGTCCAATATTGGCCACACCGAGTCGGCGTCCGGCATTGCGGGGCTTCTCAAAGTCGTTTTATCACTCAAACATGGTCGGATCCCTCCGAATCTGCACTTTTCCCAAGCCAATCCCAAGATTGACTTCGACGCACTTCGTCTTCGAGTTCCTAAACAACTCATTCCCTGGCCTCAGACGAGCGGCCCGCGTCTAGCATGTCTCAACTCATTTGGCTTTGGCGGAACCAATGCACACGCGATTCTTGAAGAGGCCCCTATCGTCTCCAGGGGCACGCAGAGTGCGCCTTCAGGTCCAGTGCTGGTGCCTTTTTCGGCTCACTCTCCCGAGGCTCTTCGTCAGGGCGCCGCTCAACTCCGTGACTTCATCACCAACACTCCGGAGGAAGAAGCGCCTTCCCTGCAGGATATAGCCCATACGACCGGCGTCCGTCGCACTCATCACTTCAGCCGCCTCGGGATCGTGGCAACGGACACTCACGAACTCGCCGAAAAGTTCGACGCGTTCACCTTGGGCGACAAGCGTGCCGGAGTCACGCAAGCTCAGGCCCCTACTGGCAACGCTCAAACCCCGGCCTTTTTGTTTACGGGCATGGGTCCCCAATGGTGGAAAATGGGACGCGAGCTCCTCGAAACCAAAATTGTATTCCGCGATGCGGTGGAGAACGTCGATGGCGAACTCAGCCGACACGCAGAGTGGTCAATACTCGAGGAACTCACTCGTCCTGAACAGGACTCGAGAATCCAACAAACTCGATTCGCCCAGCCAGCCATCTTTGCCATCCAAGTCGGCCTGTTCCACCTTTGGGCGTCCTGGGGCGTACGACCACGAGCCATTGCGGGACACAGTGTTGGTGAAGCTGCAGCAGCTCACGCAGCCGGAATTCTCGATCTTGCCGACGCCGTACAAGTCGTCTTCAACCGTAGCCGTCTGCAACACCGCACCGAGGGACAGGGACGGATGCTTGCAGTGGGACTCTCCGAAGAAAAAGCACGTGAGCTCCTCAGCGGTCGCGAAGAGCTCGTTTCTATTGCCGCCATCAACAGTCCCAATAGTGTCAGTCTCTCCGGCGACGAAGAAGCGCTTCAGCAAATCGAGGAGAAGCTGGCCTCACAACAAACGTTTGCTCGCTTCCTTCAGGTCCCCGTGCCCTATCACAGCCCGGCCATGGATTCCTTGAAGGTCGAGCTACTTGATGCGCTTTCTAGCATTCGTCCACAAAAGTCCTCGATCCCCTACTACTCAACTATCGCCGGAAATTTGGTCGACGGGCCCGAGCTCGACTCGAGCTATTGGTGGCGCAACGTGCGCGACACGGTGGTCTTCGCTCACGCGATGGAAGCCATGATCGACGATGGATTCGACACGTTCATCGAAATCGGCCCTCATCCCGTTCTCACGCGATCCGTAGTGGAGTGTCTCGCCGGAAGACCGGGAATTTCTCTACCTTCGCTCCGACGTAGTCAGGACGAACGAGCGAGTATGCTCACTTCCCTCGGTGAGCTCTACTGTCGTGGCTACCCCGTCGACTTTTCCTTGCAAACGCCGTCTCGCCCTCCCTGCGAGCTTCCCTACTACCCTTGGCAAAAACAACGCTATTGGGACGAATCCAAAGAAGCGGCCGCGCGGCGCTTCGGCGTGGATCAACAAGTCATGTTGGCTGAGGGCGGCCACAAACACCCACTACTCGGTTCGAAGCTCGCCTTAGTCGAGCCGACGTTCGGCAATGAACTCGAACAACTTCCCTACGTTGTCGATCACCTGGTCCGTGACGCCGCCGTCTATCCAGGAGCCGCCTATCTCGAAATGGCCATCGCGGCGGTCGCACGACTGTCGGAGAAAAACGAGTGCTCTCTACACGATGTCCGCTTCGAAAACGCGCTATTTTGGCCTCAAGAAGAGGGAGCCGTGCGCTTGGAAACAACGGTTTCCAAAGGACAGCTGGAGATTCACTCCCGCTTGGAGTCCAAGAAAAACTGGACATGCCACATGAGAGGAATCGTTGAGCCTTCTTTGCAGGGGGAGGACGCAAACGGCCCATGCATCGCGCCATCGACACTGATCGACAAGTTTTCCGAAAGAATCGACGCCCCCCTCATCTATCCTTTACTGAGCGAAATTGGGCTCAATTACGGTCCTGCGTTTCGTGGAATCGTTCAGGCCTGGCGACGGCGCGGAGAAGTCCTTGCCGAGGTTCGAGCACCAGAGCCGATCGAACGTTCCCTGGAAGAGCACTTCATCCACCCCGCTTTGCTCGACGCCTGCCTGCATGAACAGAACACTTCCCGGCGCGAGGTGCGGCTTGAGCGGCAACGGTTGTTTTCTGACCGAGTCCCAGCCACCCAACATAAGCGCGCGCGGCAGACAGGCGCTGATCAACT
>CAYTRQ010000084.1:10306-16299 GCA_964440025.1 uncultured Polyangiaceae bacterium
CGGCGAGGACGCCGACCTCCGCGGTGATGTCTACTTGCCAGTTCGAATCCGTCGCTTTCGATTCTACCAGAAGGCGGAAGGCCTACTTTATACTCATTGTATTCTGCAAGAAAAAGCACCGGACGACTACTTCGTCGGTGATGTGTTTATCTACGACGAAGACGGTCACGCCGTCGCGTCCGCCGAAGGGCTCAAATGCCAGAACCTTCAGCGCGTCGAAGGGGAGATCCCCGAAAAGCTCGATGGATGGCTTCATGAGTATAGGTGGCAAGAGGCCTCGCTAACTCGAACCTCTTCGCCCGAAGAGCCGCAAGAAATCGCCCAAAGGACCATCCCCACTTGGCTCGTTCTTGCTGATGGCCAAGGAGTTGGTCGGCGTGTTGCCGAACTTCTCGGGCGTCAAGGTTATCGTGTTGCAATCCTCCAAGCCGGCGAGAACTATCGAGAACTCGACCGTTGGATCTATGAATTCGATCCCACGAATCCGGACCATGTGAAGCGAGCCATCAATGAGCTCGGTGACGACTCTCGTCTCGTCGGAGCCGTGCACTTATCGAGCCTCGATGCACCGTCTGGCGAACAGTTGGCCATCGGAGGACTTCGGGATAGCTATCGCCTGGGATACGGGAGCGCCCTTCATATGATTCAAGCTCTCCTCGAACAAAAGACATCGTCCCCTCGTGTTTGGCTAGTGACGAATGGCGCTTTTGATGTCGTAGAAGACGATGCCGAACTTCACCCCACCCAGGCTCCGCTCTGGGGACTTGGACGAGTCACCGGCAACGAACATCCCGAACTTCGTCCAAGCCTCGTCGACCTCAGCCCCCGGATGGCTCCTTCCGAAGTCGATGCCCTCGCCGACGAGCTCCTGGCACAGACCGCGGAAGACGAGATCGCCTTGCGAGGAACCCGCCGCTACGTTCATCGATTCCAAACGATAGACAAGGCAGAAATGCCAAGCGAAGTCGATAGCGACGAGCCGAGTTTCTATGCACTGCATTACAGTAGGCGACGCGGCCTCGATGCGCTGTACTGGCAAGAGCAAGCGCCCCATGAGCTTGGCCCTGGCGAAGTCGAAATCCATAGCTACGCCGTTGGGCTCAATTTCAAAGACGTCATGAAGGCCACCGGCTTGCTCCCGCAGAGCGTGATGGAGAAAAATTTCTGGCAACGTGCCCTAGGCATGGAATGCGCCGGCGTCATTACGCGCGTTGGACGGGAGGTAGCTGAGCTAGCGCCCGGAGATGAAGTCGTGGGGTTCGCTCACCACGCATTCAGCTCGCATGTAGTCACCGACGAACGGTTGGTGGCACGCAAACCCAACCACCTATCATTTGCCGAAGCGGCCACGATTCCTCTTGCATTCGTTACGGCGTACTACGCGTTACATGATCAAGGACGGCTTGAAGCGGGCGAGAAGGTCCTGATTCACGCGGCTTCCGGTGGCGTTGGCCAAGCTGCGATGATGCTTGCACGTCGCGCTGGCGCTACGATCTTCGCAACAGCCGGAGCGGACGAAAAAAGACGCTTTGTCAGAGAGGCCGGTGCGAGTCTCGTTTTGGATTCGCGAAGTCTCGAATTTGCGCAGCAAATACGACGGGCCACTCGCGGCACGGGAGTCGACCTGATTGTCAACTCACTGACCGGTGAGGCAATCGATAGAAACCTCGATATTTTGTCTGATTACGGGCGTTTCCTCGAGCTGGGCAAAATCGACATCGACAGCAATCAGCGAGTCGGCATGCGTGTACTCGATAAAAATGCCTCGCTGCACGGCATCGACCTCGATCGGCTCCTCGCGCAAAAGCCAGACGTTGCTGGACGTCTCTTGCAGGAGGTCATGACTCTCTTTGAAAAAGAGGAATTGAGACCGCTTCCGCTCCAAACCTTCTCGACGACTGCGGCCTCTGAGGCTTTTCAGCACATGGCCTCGGCCAAACACATCGGCAAGGTTGTACTGACCTTTGACGAGAAGCCGAAGACCATCCAAAAGGCGGGAAAGGTCCGCTTGAGCGCCCAAGGCAGCTATTTGATCACAGGAGGTTTCGGCGGATTCGGTCTCGAACTCATCGACTGGTTGGTGCAACATGGCGCCCGTCATCTCATCATTGTCAGCCGCAGCGGAGCCCGATCTCCGGACGCAAAACAAATGCTTGTTGATATGCAGCAGCAAGGCATTCGAATCGATGATGAACGATTCGACATCGCGGACGAAACGCAAGTCCAGCAATTTTTCGCACAAGTTTCCGAGACGAGTTCACCCATAAAAGGGATTTTCCACGCCGCAGCAATCCTGGATGACGACCTGCTCAAAAATCAGTCCTTAGACAAGTACAGGACGGTTGCGGCCTCGAAGCTCGAGGGAGCTTGGATTTTGCACAAATGGACGAAGCACCTTCCATTGGACCATTTCGTCATGTTTTCATCGGTCACCTCGGTCCTTGGTAACCAAGGTTCGGCCAACTACGTAGCAGCAAACTGTTTCGTCGATGCACTCGCCCATCACCGACGAAACCTTGGACTTCCCGCCTTAACAGTCAATTGGGGCCTGATTGCCAACGTCGGCATGGCTCAACAGGACCCTGAAATTCGTCGACACCTCGAAGAAGGTGGCCTCGTAGCTCTCCACACCCGCCACGGGCTCAAACTCCTCGGGCGAGAGCTCGAACAACGAACAACACAAGTGACCATAGCACCGGTGAACTGGCCACGTTGGCTCAAGTTCCATCACAAGGACGAAAGTCCTCGCTTCAGTCGAATTGCTCAAAGCGACGAATCCGTCCAGAAAGAGAGCATTTCGAAGTTGGATCGGAACTTCGATCAAAAGATGTTGGAGGCCAATCCACAAGACCGCCAGGGCCTAGCTCGAGAAGCGGTTCGAAAGCGGGTGGGGCAGGTTTTCGGCACTGCCGCGGAGAAAGTCGACGTATATCGCGAGTTCACTGCGCTCGGACTGGACTCACTCATGGCTCTGGAACTCCGCAGCCGTTTGGAGGAGCTGGGGCTTGCGTTGTCCGTGTCCTCGCTCCTCGAAGGCAGCACTGTGGATAGCCTCGCCGAAAGGCTCGCGAACGCCTATCAAAAAGCGACCTCCGAGGAACCCGCCGAGGCTCCGAAAGGGACTTCGGACGCACCAGAGGGAGGTACGTGGATTGTCACGCCAGAACCCAATCCCGGGGCTCGGGTGAAGCTTTTTTGCTTCCCCTACGCCGGTGGGGCTCCAACGGCGTTTCACGACTGGGGCCAGGAATTTCCGGGTGATTTTGAAGTCAGCGCCATCAATCTCCCAGGACGAGGTCGACGTATCGGGGATCCTGCTCACGGAAACATCTCAGACATGGCGGACGAGATCGTTCTGGAGATGCTCCCTCACCTCGACCGTTCCTTCGCTTTCTTTGGACACTGCATGGGCTCGATCATCATGTACGAAGTTGCCGAACGTTTGCGTTCTCAGCATGGACTTCTGCCAGTACGGCTATTTGCTGGAGGCTCCATGGCACCACACCTTTATCAGTCGTCGCTCGTCTACGAGCAGCCGGACCCGAAGTTCATGGACGTTTTGGCCCTTCTGGACTTTACCAAAACCCGAGTCATGCTCGAGGATGACGAGATGCGCAACCTGCTCATGCCTACCCTCCGGGCGGACTTCGAGGCGGTCGTCAACTACAGCAGGGACTTTCAGAAGCGCGAGCCGCTCGACTGCCCTATTACGGGATTCGCTGCCAAACGAGATCTCTTCGCGGCACCGAGCTCCATGCTGTCCTGGGACGAATACACTAGCGGGTCCATGAAACTGTGGATGCTCGACGTCCACCACTATTTCGTTGAAACGCATCGGACGTTTTTGATTCGTCAAATTGCGGCGGATTTAGCTGTCGATCTCGATAGGGACGATACCCTTTCGTTAGTTCGTGCGGCTGAAGAAATGCACTCCATGGCCGAAGCCGTCGACTTCACTCGTGACAGCTTGTGGAAGACCGAGGAAGCGCCGCACCTGCACGCAAGTGAGTGGATCGAACGGCATCAGCCAAAGTTTTCCTCACGCATGCGCCTCTACTGTTTTCCTTCAGCACTTGGGCGGCAACCCGGAGCGCGACTTTTGGGGACCGAACTGGCTGAGCAATGCGAGATTTGCTTGATCACTCCTCCTCCTTGGACCGGCCGAGCGCCCAGTATCAAGGCGCAGGCACAAGCTCTCGCCAAAGCTTTGGCAAGTGATGCCGAGGGTCCCTTTGCGTTTTTTGGTCATTGCTCGGGAGCTATTCTCATGTACGAGGTAGCGCGTTGCCTGCGCGACACTGGCGGCCCTCTACCAGAACATCTGTTTGGTTCTAGCGCTGCTGCTCCTCACCTCTATGTTATGCCTAATGCTCATCTATTGGGAGATGAAAAGCTCGTCGACGTGCTCGACGTGATTGGACACCCTCTCACCGAGCATCTCCGGTCCGACAGCAAGCTACGCAAAAATCTGATTCCGCGGATCCGCGCAGAGTTCGAGATGATGGCGACCTATTGGCATGAACCCGCGTCGCCGCTCGACTGTCCGATCACCGTGCTCCGAGCCAGAAATGATCTCTGGACCTTTTTCTATGGAACCGAGGCCTGGGATCAACACACGACGGCCCATTTCCGCCTGATCACAGATGAGGACGGAGACCACTTCCATATCGAGAAGGATCCTCAACTGACGATTCAAACCATCTGCGAGACAATGGGGATCGGTTGGGGCAGCGGCGTTCACGCCGTTTCCGAACACGAGAGCGATTCGGCGACGGAAAGTGCATCCGACCACCAACGTTCGGTCTCGTAGAACGCCGGCGAGGGCCTTCCAGGTTGTGAGATACTCTAGATCCCATGCACACAACCAGGAAAGCCTCCACCCTCGATTGTCCGTGCCGGAAAGAGAAGTGTCAGCGGAGCCTTCCGAGATGACAATCAGATCTCGTCAGATACCCGGTCAGCCACTACTGCGGCTCACAAATGAGAGCAATAGGCACCAAAAGCAGAGCACCAGGTTGAAGAGTGGCAGCTGAAGCAAACCGGGAAGAGCATAGATCACCGCTACGGCAGGCACCCATACCACCCATGTCGAAAGCAGAACGGTGAGAGTCCTCTGACCGAAAGGCCGGACTCGTAGTTGAGCCAGTGTTTCTTTCACGGAAAAACCACAGTCCTTCCACAAGAAGCAGATCATTTGCGTCGGACCTGCCCATAGTGGATTGTACAAAAATTGGTCGACGATCGTCTTGACCAGAATGACCGTTGGCTCGGACGTGTCACCAAACACTACGGCCTGGCCCCGGTAGAGCGCATCGACTTCCACTCCCTTCCAAATCCAAAAGCCAATGTAGAAGGCTAGTTCGCGCCCCGCGCTCCCGGCCGGAATTCTTCGAGAAAAGAGGAGCACCAGGAAAGGGACGAGGCCTCCGAACAGAGCAGTTGAAATGGCCGAAAACAGAAAACCATGCCGCTCCTTGAGCAGCCCTATCGTCTCGAAAGCGATCCGAGCTTCTTCAACGTGAAAGTAGCAGACAGCGATAATCAGGGCGAAACTCTGCAAAACGAGTCCCGGAACGAGGTTCGCCTTCATTCCTTGCAAAGCCGGAGCAAACAATCGTTTTAGAACGTATTTCGGCACACCGAAGGGGTGGCAAGCTACGTTCCAAGAAGCAACACGGCACGTCGAACAAAGTGCCGGAAAAGGCTCCACCGATGCTCACCTCACCCCCGCGTGGGTGAGCGGCGGGCGGGGGATCCTCCACGGGCGGCTCGGTCACTTGGCGCAGGAGCCAATGAGCGCTACGATTTGATCGTGGCCAATCTGCCCGCAGACGCCCAAAAGACACATAACACGTCCAAGGATCCCAAGGACAGTGGCCATCAAGTCACTGCCGAAGGCCCAAGCGAAGAACTCGAGTCCTCTCCGCGAGTGACTGAATCTGCAAGCCAACAGTGGACGGACGAAGACTCCTCGATCCAAGAAACTCCACCGC
>CAYTRQ010000085.1:0-16299 GCA_964440025.1 uncultured Polyangiaceae bacterium
CTTGCGGGGCAAGGGCGGTCGACTCCGCTTTTTCGCCTGTATTATGACGCTGAACGCTTCCTTGCTTGTTTGGTTCGCGTCCTTTGTGGACGCGAACTAGTTTAGTTCCCGTCTACAAAAGGCGCTTCGTCGCCCGCCCCTTGCGGGGCAAGGGCGGTCGACTCCGCTTTTTCGCCTGTATTATGACGCTGAACGCTTCCTTGCTTGTTTGGTTCGCGTCCTTTGTGGACGCGAACTAGTTTAGTTCCCGTCTACAAAAGGCGCTTCGTCGCCCGCCCCTTGCGGGGCAAGGGCGGTCGACTCCGCTTTTTCGCCTGTATTATGACGCTGAACCCCTCATTGCTTGTTGGTTCGCATCCTTTTCGGACGCGAACTAGTTTAGTGCAGCATCTTCTTGTCGTCGCCCTTTTCGCCTTGACCGTCGATGACCCGCAGGCCTGAGCGGGCGACTCGCTTTTGACGTCTGTTCCGCTCTTCTTCGACCTCTCGATCGAGGCGGGCGAGCTTCCATTGGAGAACCATGCGCCGCAGAGGCGAAGGTGTGTTGCCGCCCAGCAACCATCCGAACCCCATCCCGGCGAAGAGCGCCAGATGCCCCGAGGGCGGGGTTTGTCCGGCGATGAGAGCTAGAGTACTGAAGCCGACCACGAACAAGACGAGTCCCCGAGACGAGATGGGCAGAACGAAGAACAGATGCACGGTCTGTCCGCGGAAAGAACAGGCCCAAGCAATGGCGACGGCCTCGACAGCAGGCAACGCCCCAAACTGGACGGGAGGCATCAGCTTCGCGCTCAATGTCGCGGGGAAAACGACCGAAAGCCCCGTTTGCACGGCATAGGAAAGGCCGGCAGACCAGGCGAGGAAACTCAGGAAGCGTTTTGACCCCCATTTTTGTTCCAAGGAGGAGCCCAGAAAATAAAGGCCAAGCAGAGCGCTGATGATGTGACCGATTGAATTGGGGGCGTGAAGAAGAGGAGCCGTGATGAGGCGCCAGATCTCGCCTGCAAGGATCTCCGACGTTTGCGCGCTGAGGAGAACGAAGGTCTGCTGGGAAACACCGGCCCAGTTCATGGCCAATGCGAACACCAACCAGATGGACAAGAGCCCGAGCAGCACCGCCTTCAGGGCGGGCCCCGGATGGGGAAGCTGAATTTGTGAACGACCGGGAGGAGCCACTGCCTTTTGCGTAGTTGGCCAGAGCCCATCTCACAACCTGGAAAGCCCGCGTTGACGCTCCCGAGGCGGGTGAGGCGAGCCTCGCAGGGCCTTTTTTAAAAGGGGGCGCCACAGCGTCCCCGGTGCGCCACGATTCAGCGCAGGGGATCGCAGGTGGCTGGAACAATGACACCCTTGGACAGCCTGGCGATGCACGTCGTCGAGTGGCTCGTGTTCGAGTTGGCCTCCTCCGCGTGGACTTGAAAGGACAAGAGAGTACCGGGAAGGAGTCCAGTGAACGTCGCCACCTCTCCGCAGGGGGTGGCCATTGGCATTTTCCCACTGGCTCCTCCTTGGCCTCCTGCGCCACCCGAACTGCTCCCGGGATCGAAGTCGGCGGCCATCCCGTCTTCTGGGCTCGGGGGAAGATCCACGAAGAATTGGCTGATCTCGCCGTTTTGAGAGCCGCACTGGTATCCAGCCAGAAATTCGGCGATGTCTACGGAGACCCCAGTTCGTTGGGGATCGAAGTCACCATCCAATGGCTCGCAGCCTCGCATCGTGACTTCAGTCTCTTCGAACGCCTGAACTCCTAGGCTCGACGAGGCGCCCCCAGCGCCGCCTAAGCCCGATGATGAGGAAGAGGAAGCCCCTCCCAGCCCCAGGAGCGACGCATCGTCTCCCCAGCAGGTCGTTGACCAACGAGGGCCGACGGTCATGCCAGCAGAATCGACCGCTATCGGCTCTCCAGGCTCTCGTGCCTGCACGTCGAGTTGGTCGAAGGCGCTGACACGGGCAATATAGGAGTGTCCTGGCTCGACGTTTTCGAACCAGAGTTGTTGAAAGCAAGAAACGATCGGCGAACTGGGAACGGCCTCTGCCTGATCGAGGCCTTCGGTGACGTCGAGCAACGTGGCCTGGTAGCGGGCCAGGGCGCCTTCCTGTTCCGCACATCCGAGATCACCGAGGAACGCCTCAGGGCGCACGACGATGCTGGTCACCGGTGACTGGAGTTCTGCATCGGTGGTGCTGTCGTTACAACTGACGGCACCGGCCAACAGAAACAGACACGTACGTGCAGAATGCCGGGCAATGGCGCGCATGGGCAGCGACCTAGCAGCAGGCGCGAGGCTGGCCAAGGCCGAAGGGCTTTCGGCGCACCCACTTCCGTTCTCGCCCTTCCGTTTCAGACTTTTGCGGCCCTTTGCGTCAGTCCAAGGCGCTGTCATGAGCGGGCCGATGGCCCGCGCTCGGTCCTCGTTGGCAAGCTGCTTGGTTCTTTTAGAGGCTATGGGGTCGGTAAATTCGCTCGTCGAGGGCGGGTTCCACGGCGACGAGCTCATCGGAACGAAGGACGAACAACGCTCGCCGTGTTGGTTCCGAGATCGTTGGTTGTGGATGAGAACCGGTGCAATTTCGGGTGCCAGAAAGGGGAGGACGGACTAGTTCTACGGCCGCATGTCCCCCTTTTCTGCCGAATCGGATGTGCAGTTCGTGCTCGAATTCCGTCGAGCACTCAACGGTGCGGCCGGAACGCAGCTCCAGTTGTTCGGATATCGTGAGCGTTTCTTGCGCATGCTCTCTCTCGAGCCTGACGTCGCTTTGACGAGTGACCCGAAGGACATTGATCGGGCTGGGAGGAGAAAGCAGGCTTTTTTCGATGAGGGTGGAGCTCCAGGAAGAGGAGATCCGAAGAATTTGGTCCGCTGCCGTCTCCTTTTTAACCGGCGTGTCCGGTTCTTGCTCCCTCTTTCCACAGGAAATCGCGAAGCAGAGGAGGAGAAACAGCGCAGAGGAGATTCGTCGTTGCTTCATTGGCTACTTCCGCCAGCTCCCTCGTCGGGAGGAGGGACGAGGTAATCACAGATCGGGAATTCCCAAGGGGCCGCAACGAAATCGCAGACGGGTGCAGAGCGCGCGGATGCGCCCCCAATCCCGGGAGCACTCGAAGATCCGTCGCTTTTCGTACCGCCGGCGCTCGTGAGATCGGTGCACGCTTGCCGGGACATGGTTGGATCTTCTTCCGCGCATTGGCCCGCTTCTTCAATCGCGGTGACACAGGCTCGCCCGGCGCTTTCGGTGGGCACCTCGGGGGCTGCAATGCCATGAAGGCAGTGGTCTCGATAGAAACGCTGACACTCTTCGGCGTCTTCGACCGTCCCACAGGCTGCGGCTGCTCTGCAGCGAGCTCGTTCGATTTCGCGGCATTCGCTGACTCCCACCGCACCGGTGTTGCATCCAACCACCGGGTAGGACAGAGTGAGCGCAAGCGCGCAAAAAGCGAGTAAAATGACTGGACGAGGGTCCATGACCATTCTTGGCGGGTAGCATGCCCGATTGGTTGCCGGCGAGTTTTCGACGAGAGCGGGTCTGTTGGCTGCGGGCGAGTTTTCAGCGATACCTGGCCCGTGTTTTCCGCCATGGTGCTTTGTGCCGGCTATGGCAGCCGCCTGCGACCCCTATCTGATGAGCTGCCCAAACCTCTGTTACCCGTTGGCGCTCGCCCCCTTTTAACGCAGATCCTTCAACAATTACATGAAGGGGGGGCCTGCCGGCTGGTGGTCAATTCGCACTACTTGTCAGAAAAAATAGCAAGCTTAGTCAATGACTTAGACATCAAAGTTCATGTTCTTGTCGAGGAAGAGATCTTGGGGACCGCAGGTGGGATCCGGGCCGCTCGGGATCTTCTTCCCGGCGATGTCACCATCGTCGTCAATGGTGACATCTACGGAAGGTTGCCGCTCCAGGAGCTGCTCGACTCCTCGGAGGGGGGGGCTGTTCTGGCTGTCGTCCCCTCAAGCGGCGGAAAGGGAACGGTGGGGATTGGTGACAGTGGTCAGGTCGTTCGGCTGCGGGGAGAGAGGTTCGGAGAGGAGGTGAGCTCCGGCGATTACATGGGGGTGGCGCGTCTGAAGGGGGAGATGATCGCTGGACTGCCACCGAGAGGCTGTCTGATCGGAGACGGACTCCTTCCCCACTTGCGAGCGGGGGGTCGGGTGGGCGCCTGCCGCGTTTCCGGCGACTTCATCGACATTGGAAGCCTGGAGGATTACCTCGCTGCGAATCTGGCTTGGCTGCGCCGTGGAGGCGATGTCTTCGTCTCTCCGTCTGCCACGGTAACCGGGGATGTGGTGCTTTCCCAGAGCGTGGTGGGGGAGGGAGCTCGCGTCGAGGGAAGGGGCAACATCGACCGTTGCGTCGTGCTGCCGGGCGCTCGGGCCGTTGCCCCGCTTCGCTCCTCGCTCGTTTTGCCTTCTGGTCGGGTGGTTCAGCTCTCATGATGCGTGAGCAAGCGGTTCATCTTTCCCGCCAGCAATTGGCCCTGCGGCTCCGGGAACTTCCGGGAGCGTTTTGGCTGCGAGATGAGGACTCGCTCTTCGTCGGCGCATTTCCGGGCGGTGTGTCACGGGCCATCGATCCCGAGCCGGACAGGCCTTTGGTTCCGGGCGGGGGAGCCTTTCCCCGGTGGGTCGGCGTGTTGCCCTATGAAACATTTCGAGGCTGGGAGCGTCACGGAGAAAAGGGGCGCGAGGCGCCGCTGTGTGAAGAGCCGCTGTGGGTTTACTATCCCGCCGTGGCTCGGGTGACCGGCGACGAAGTGACCGTCCTCGGGGAGTCCACCCTTGCTACCGAGCGACTTTTCAATGCCCTTTCTCTTGCCCCCACCACGCCTGGCGGGAGCTTTTCGTTTCAATGGGCGGAACGCGAGGAGAGAGGAGAGCACCACGCCCGACGGATCCGGGCTGCTCTTTCCCAGATTGAGCGGGGCGAGCTCTACCAGGTGAACTTGGCACGCCGGTTCGTGTTTCGAGTTGCGGGGCATCCCATCGACGTGTTGCGTGGTCTCGGGCCTCTTGGCCAAGCTCCCTTCGCCGCCGCACTCGACCTGGGAGAGCTTCAGGTGGTGAGCAGTTCGCCCGAGCTGTTCTTGCATCATCGCGTCGACCATTCTGCCATCACACGTCCCATCAAAGGAACTCGGCCCCGCTGTGCCGATCCCACGCGTGACGCGGCCCTGGCACAGGCTCTGGACGAAAGCGAGAAGGAACGAGCCGAGCTGGCGATGGTCGTCGATATCGAGCGCAACGATCTGGGCCGTTTGGCTCAGGCCGGCAGTGTTCGGATGACGGTTCCTCCCCGCATTGTTTCCCATCCGGCAGTGCACCATCGAGAAGCCACAATCCATGCTCAGCTGCGGAGTCATGTGACGCGAGAGGAACTCCTGACTACCTTGTTGCCTAGCGGGAGTGTGACTGGGGCTCCCAAGGTGAGCGCGATGGAGTTGATTGCACAGCTCGAGCCCCACCGCAGGGGACTGTATACCGGAGCGCTCGGTTACCTTGCCCAAGACGGCAGCCTCCGGCTCTCGATGGCCATTCGTGTGCTTTCCATCAAGGACGGGACGGCCCACTACTACGCGGGAGGAGGCATCGTGGCCGACAGCGATCCCGAGGAAGAAGTGGAAGAGACTCAATGGAAGGCTGCTCAGCTTCGCAAGGTGCTCGAGCGTCGCGTTCACTGAAGCGACGCCCTCCACTGAAGCGTCGCGTCCATGAGAACGGATCTTGGATGGGCTCTGGTCAAAAACTGGGCCTCGGTTCCCCCGGCGAGTTACGGGAAAGGGACCATGACTGCGTCTCCCGTTCATCTGCGCAACCTCGAGAGCATTCACGAGACCTCAGGGGGCGGCTCGGCCCGATGGGCCACGTTCTTTTTGGGCGCTGCGGGGCTTGCTGCCGTCTTCGCTTCGGGCTGGCTCCTCCATGATCGAAAGGAAGAAGGGCAGGAGCAAACCACCGATCCTCTTGCCGAGCTCCTTTCGGCACAAAAGAAGCAGGCCAAACAGGAGCGAGCTCCCGAGGAGCTCTCGCCCAACGATCTCGATTTCCCCGAGCTTCTGAGCGATGCCGACGAGCGCACCACTGCTTTGGTCGCGGTCGAGGATGAAAAAGGTCGACTCGTCGAGCAGAAGGCTCGGCAAAAGACTGAGCAAGAGCAAGCTCCGTCGGAGAAACAGGAGGAGATCTCTCCGGAAGAGCTCCCCAGTCAGCCCCTTGCCGCAGGATCACTGCTGAATGCGACGTCTGTGACCAAGGCACCGAAGGACGAACTGACTCAAGTTGCCGCGAAATCTGCGGAGGTGCCCGAGGATGCTCCGGCGGCGCCCCCTGGAAATGCTGGTGGTTTTCAGGTTCAGGTAGCGAGCTTCAAGGACCAGGCAGATGCGGATCGGTTCGTGGCGGAACTGCGACAGCGAGGTCACAAGGCGTTTCGACAGCCTGCCAACGTGCCGGATCGTGGATTGTGGCATCGGGTTCGCATTGGCCCCTTCAAAACGAAGTACCGGGCCACGCTTTACAAATCGAAATTCGAGAAAGACGAGCGCATGGCTGCACTTGTCATCGATCCGGACAAAGTCGAGAGAAAGCAAAAAATCCGCGCAGCCAAATTGGCCGAACGGATTCGCAAGTACGGGACTCCGTAGGAGATGGAGCGATGGGGGTGCGCCTTGGCCTTTTTGTTGGGAGACTCTTTATTCTGTGAGCATTGATGTTCAGGCCTTGGGGGCAGCTGCAAGGAAAGTTCTTTCCGACACTGCGCCGGCACCGATGAAGATGATGGGCGCCAAAGGCATGTTGCCGGGGGTTCCTCCCGATCAGCTTCTGACGGTCGTCGTTGCGCTTTCTTCCGAAGGGGAGGGAAGCGTGAAGGAGACGGCCTTGAAGACCTTGGACAATCTTCCGGCTCCGATCTTATCGGGCGCACTGAACCAGCAGCTGCAGGCTCCCGTCGTTGGGGAGCTGGCTCAGCGCTACGCGCGGGACCACGATGTTTTGCCTCGCCTATTGGCGCAGCAAAGCCTCAATGAGGAAACGTTTTGCCAGCTCGCGGCGGCTGCCGACGAGGCGTCTGGTGAGTTGATTGGTACCAATGAAGCTCTGGTCTTGCGTTATCCGGCAGTCATAGAGAAGCTTTACATGAACAAAAGCGTTCGGATGTCCACGGCCGATCGACTCATCGATCTTGCGGTCAGGAACGAGCTGCAGCTCGACTTCCCTGCCTTCAAGCAAGCGGCTCAGGCTATCCACGAGCAATTGATTCCGGAGCCTTCCGAGGAGCGAAATTTCTCGGACCAGCTTTTCGACGACATCGACAAACGGGCGGAAGAGACGGACCTCGAAGGAAAGCCGATTTGCGAGCTGGACGACGAGGGGAACGAGACCATCGTGGAGAAGGCCCAGTCGCTCTATTCCCAGATCCAGTCTGCTTCGGTGACGGAGAAGATCCGGATGGCCATGTTGGGGAACTCCACGGCGCGTCTTCTCCTCGTGCGTGATACGAATCGTTTGGTTGCCGAAGCCGCAGCCAAGAGTCCAAGACTCACCGAGAACGAAGCGACTCAGATGGCAGCAATGCGTTCCGTCTCCGACGAGGTTTTACGTCTGATCGCCAACAACCGAGAGCTCGTGCGCAGCTATCAGGTCAAGTTCAACTTGATCACCAACCCTCGGACTCCTTTGACCTTCGCCTCGAGGTTCTTGCCTCATTTGCGCCTGAACGATCTCCGTCAAGTCGCGCGGAGCAAGAACGTACCCGGTGCAGTCAACAAGGCCGCTCGACAGATCTTGATGCGCCGCAAATAGGGTGGTTGGGGGTGGTGAAAGGGGACCAGCACCCGGTCTCGCGATGTTCGCTGCTACTCCTCGGGGCCTTGCTCCGGGACCGTGACCTCTCCGGGGCGTGGCTCCGGGACCGAGTTGCTTGGTTTCGTCACGGCCCTCACGAGCGCGTGTGACGAAGCGCTTGACATCGAGGGGTGTGGCAAGAACGCTAAGCGCCTGAGTGGCCAAACAGCAGCTTTTACTCGTTGATGCAGACCCCGCGAGCGTACGCGTTCTCGAGGTGAGCCTGAAAAAGGCCGGGTTTAGCGTGACCACGGCGTCGGACGGGCTCGATGCGCTCTCGAAGCTCGAGGTCTCGAGCCCGGATCTGATTCTCACCGACACCCGTCTTCCTCGCATCGACGGTTATGAGTTGGTGCGACGCATCAAAGACGTTCCCGAGCTCGCCGCAACGCCGGTTGTCTTTCTTACCAGTCAGAAGGCGGTTGAAGACAAGATTCGGGGGCTTGAGCTCGGGGTAGAAGACTACCTGACGAAGCCCATCTTCGTTCGCGAGTTGATTGCACGTGTCCACATGCTTCTGACGCGGCGTACGCACCAGCGCATGACAACCACGGCGACCAGTGGTGGCCGTCGAACACGATTGAGTGGCGACTTGGCCGACATGGGGGTGGTCGACCTCCTGCAGACCTTTGAGCTGGGGAGGAAGAGCGGAGTGGCTCGGCTCCACAGCGGTTCTCATGAAGCGACCATCTACTTTCGTGATGGTCGCGTGATCGATGCCGAACACGGTCATCTCGTCGGTGAGGAAGCGGTTTACAGGTGTCTGATTTGGACAGGGGGGAGTTTCGATGTCGAATTCGAAGCCACCGATCGCGAGGAAGTCATCCATACCTCGACGCAGGGTCTGCTCATGGAGGGGATGCGGCGCGTTGATGAGTGGGGGCGTCTTTGTGAGCAGTTGCCGCCGTTGAAGACGGTTTTTGTCGTCGACGGTGAGGAGCTGGCCGAGCGCTTGAACGAAATCCCCGATGAGCTCAACGGGATCTTGAAGCTTTTCGATGGGCATCGAACGCTTCTCGACGTTGTCGATGAGAGTCCGTTCGAGGATCTCTCGACTTTGGCGACGGTGACGAAGCTCTTTTTCGAGGGGCTGCTCGTCGTGCTCGAGCCCCCGGCGGCACCGGAGCCCGTGGTGCCTGCCCATGAACAGGATGCGCTCGTTCCTTCGCTCTCACGTCCCCCCGAGGGACCGTCTTGGCGGCCTCCGGCTCCCGGGATTTCCATTGGGCCCGAGGAGCCATCATGGAGCCAAATCGGGGATCTCGCTCAAGGCGATGCCGAAAAGGCCAGCGAGACCCAAGAGGCGGCTGGGTTTTCGGAAGGGGCGAGTGATTCTTCGGCTCAGAGCTCCGCCACAACGGAAGCAGACCCCATGGCAGACCCGGAAGCGGCCGGGGAGTCTGCAGCTGAGGAGGCTCCCAAGCGCGGGAAGATTACCGGAGTCGGTGCGGAGTTTTCCCGTCCGGTGCGGCCCAGTCATGAGCCGCTCTCGACCGCTACGGGCGCCTCTCCCGGGGAGCAGGACTCGCAGAAGCGAGCCTCGGTGCAGCCTGCATCCAGGTCAAGCGAAATGGGCTTGGAGTCCGCGCCGCTGGAGGGAAGTCGAGGGGAGCAGCCCGCGGAGTCCTCGAGCCACATTCCGCCAGAAGGGGAGCCGGAGGCGGGAGCGAGCTTGACGCCGACGTCCGATGGACGCCAACGCCCGAGGGTCGATGAGGACAGTATGCGCCTGTCCCTCGCCGAGGAGGCGGGTTTATTGTCCAAGTTGCGGGGGGCGATGGCGGTGACCGCGAGCAAGCGGGAGCACGGATCAACACCAGTCCCGTCGGCCGACGAGCCGGCGGCGAAAGCGGACGCCGAAGGGAGCCGGGAGACCGAGGACGAGCGAGCCGCGGAAAAAGATCGAACAGAAATGCCTTCGGAGGCCCCGCCTCCTCCCCAGCAGTCTTCGGAACCACCAGAATCGGAACAGGCGCCTGCCGTGCGCATCTCGCGGCCGGTTCGGCTCGAGGATCTCGCTGCTGCAGCTCCTCCTTCCTCTGCGCCGTCCACCTCTGCGCCGTCCACCTCTGCGCCGTCCACCTCTGCGCCGTCCACCTCTGCTCCGGCGCCGAGTGTCAGCCCTTGGGGGACCCAGACCCAAGTAGCCCGCCAGCCCCTTCAGGAATCCGTTCCCCCTATTCCTCTTAGCCGGCGGCGTTCCGCTGCCCCGTATGCTGCCTCGCGGCGTCATGCTTCATCGACAGGGGAGCTGCGTGCCACGGGGGCACCAGAAGAGCGTGCAGGTGTCTCCACTGCCGCCGGACCTTTCAGTGTGACGCCCAGCGCCGCTCCCACGAGCACTTTTTCTTCCGCAGAAGCATCGCCACCCGCACAATCCTCCCAGGTACCCGGGCATTCCACGGAGAGCTCATCGCAGGTGCCGAGTGCTCCAGCACCTCGTATTGAACGAGCCGATGCTTCAGCTTCCATGAGGCGTCCCTCGAGTACGTCCTTGATGGGAACTCCAGAGGCCCTTCTTCCGAGGGTCAGTGCGGAGGTGGATCCGGCGACTCGGCCTCCACAAGACTTGGAAGATGAATCACCCTCGGGCGCCGAGTTCGACGAACCAGCGCTCGACGGGCACGACGAGAACGAGGACACGCTTGAGCCTTCAGAACGAGACGAAGAATTCTTCCGCGCGGGAGAAGAAGGAATTTACCAGGGTGGTCCTGCGAGTCTGAGTCCAGGTGCCACGGCCGAATCGTTTCCGACTGCTTCCCCCGTTTCAAGACGTGGACGGTCCAGTCTGCCGCCGGAGCTGCTCAAACGCCGCCGTCAGAAGAATTACAAGGTCGTGGGTTTCGTTCTGCTGGCACTGACGGGGCTTTTGGTGGCCTCGCTCGTCATTCAAAGTTGGGGCGAGGAGGAGATGCCTGCACCAGAGCCCGCTGAGCTGGAGCCGGCGTCGCAGCCGTCCGAGACGGCATCGGAGCAGGAAGAGTCCGTTCAGGAGGAGTCTGCGCCGGCTTCGCCGGAAGACGTCGCAGAGGAAAAGACGCCTCAGGAGGTAAAGGAACCGCACGAAGGCGCAGCTGCTCCGCGATCGGAACAACCGAGGAGCCCGGGATCTCGTGCCGCGCCTCGTTCCGCGCGAGCTCGCTCCGCTTCCCAGCCCAAGTCGGGTCCCCAGGTCACCAAACCGGAAGACGATGGGGAGCAAAAGAGCGAGAGCGGCGAATCGGGGGCCGCGCCGGCTTTCGAGAAGCCTGACACCAATCGTCCTCGTCCCTTGAGCCCGCCGAGCGCCGGGTTCCCGATCGAAGACGAGTAAGAGGGGCCCCCTGCTGCTCAGAACCCCCGGCTGCTCAGGAAAACCCGGCTCGTTGGCCCGTAAAGAAACGGGCCAGGATGCCTCCGACGACCTCGGGATCCTCCTCGTGTGGAGCGTGCCCCATTTCCAAGAGCTCCAAGCCTGCTTCGGGCATTTCCCGAGCTAGCCGTCGGCCATGGGAGACCGGAAACACCCGATCCCGCATTCCCCAAACGAGAAGGCTTTGGGCTCGCACTCTTCTGCAGTCAGCAATAACGCTCCTTGTATCTTGCGAATTTCGCAATATTGCGAGGAGTGCGGCTCTCGTCGCGGGTTGCGTCAGGACTTCATAGTATTCATCGATGACGGACAGCTTCGCGAGTGGGTTGACGCGGCCACGGTAGATCCTGCGAAACAGGGCTCGACCGGCAAGCTGCCGAAAGACAAGTCCGCCAATGACCGGTGCTAGGAGGGTACTCGAAAGGCCGGTGCCGGCGGCGACTGCTGCCATGGGAGCGATGAGGCACAATCGAGCCACTAGCTCGGGATGTCCGGCTGCGAGGTGGAGAGCTGTTGCACCACCCACGCCGTGACCGATCAGATGCGCTCGGGCGAGATCCATCCCCCCGAACAGATCAGCAATCGCTTCGGACATCTTAGCGACCGTGTAGGGGTACTTGGTTGGCGAGGGTTTCTCACTTTCTCCCAGGCCGGGAAGGTCGACGGCAAGGAGCCGAAAGGACGGACAGAGATAGTGAGCCAATCCTCGAAATGAGGTCCGTGGGGCCAGGACGCCCGGCAATGCTACGACAGGGTGCGACCCGTTCCGTTCCCCATCAGAGCACCATTCGGTCACTCGAAGACGAACCCCTCCAGACGCGACATCGTGATGGGCCTCTTGGAGGTCAACCTTGGTCAAGGGACTCCCCTCGTTGGTTTGGGGGGCATGCCGTGTGGACTGGCCTTTTGCTTCCGGGGCTGCTCTGCACTTCGTCGGGGTCGGTATCGGTCCGCCTCCATCAAGCGCGGGACATTACATCAGCGCCTGGAGTGATGCACATCACCACGGAACTGCAGGTTTTCGTGGCCATTTTCAATGCGCTTTCGTGACGATTCCATGGACTGCTCGCCCACAGCAGTTGAATTCGTCCGTTTCCGGGCCAGTGGACCGAATGACCGAACGAGACTCATGAAAAGGGAGGCGTGTTCCTTTCTCCTTGGGCGTGAGTACCAAGTTTCTCGTCGGGCGTGAGCACTACGTTGCTCCCCATTCAACCGACTCAAGAATTGGGCCAAGAGGATCTGCGCTGAGCTCATACAGTGTGGGATCGTTAACAATCGAGAACCAAAAAACGCGCTCGGAGTGTAATGAGGGCTCGGCAACTTCTCCCCTTGGCTTTCCTTTGTTCTGGCTTGGCGGAAAGAGCGTCGGACTTTTGGTCAACGATCCGAGCAAGAGATGGCCTTTCTCTCCGTCCATGGACGGGCAATCATCTCCATGGACATTCCATCAGACGTGTCAAAAAATGACAGACCTGGGCGTCGATTCGGCTCCATGTGTGCGAGTATCAAAATTCCCAAAAATTCCCTCGGAAAGTGTTTTGGCTGTTCCACTCAGTGGAATATATTCGCACGCGCTCTTGGAGATCAGCTCCTCGTCAGTCGATCGCCGTGCTGAGTGGCATGTGAGTTCTCTTTGAGCTGGGTTTGCGTCTCAAATGAGCGAGCGCGAAGTGATCGCTCAAAATAGGCAAAAATGATGACTAGGAGCAAAGTTCAGGCTTCCGAGAGGATTTCGCGGCCGCTTTTCCACGGTGCAATCGCTCGCCCCAAGATGGGTTCACGAAGACTTTTTTCGCCGCGAACTGGACTCGTTCGCGTCCATCAAAGGACGCGAAGCAACCAAGCAATGAAGCGAGAGCGGGACAGTGCAGGGAAAAAAAGCGAAGTCGCCCGCGCTCGCCCGGGAGGGGCGGTGACGAAGTGCCCATTTTTCGCCGCAAGCTCAACCAGCTGGAGAACGAACGTTGATCGACGAAGCGACGCTGCAACGGATTGAGGAAGAGAGTCGAAGTGGGCTCACGTCGGCGCAGATCCTCGAGTTGTTTGCTGCCCATGGCGTTTTCCTGAGTGAGGCGACACTCAGGAAATACGTTCAACTCGGCCTCGTGCCACGGAGCGTTCGAGTTGGTCAAAAGGGAAAGCATCGCGGATCGAGAGGATTGTATCCCGCACGGGTTGTTCGACGCATTGTGCTCATCAAGAACATGATGGCTCGAAGCTATACAATTGCGGAGATCCAGAAGGAAATCTTGTTTCTGAGCTCTGACATCGAGCAAGTCGAGGCTTCCTTGGCCGAGGTCTTCAAAAAGATAGGACAGCGTTTGCAGGGAACCGACGGGCCCATGGAGCCCATAGCCGACGTGGCCAAGAAGGAAGTGGCGTTGGCCGATCGCCTGGGCCAGGAGCTCGTGGACAAGTTGCGCGGCATCGAAGGACGTCTCAAGGGAAGGCACCCGCAGGAGGCGTAGAAAAGTAGAGATAGGGATCGTAGCGGATATGGAAGCAAAAGTTTTGGGTATCGGAAATCAGCTAGCAGACGGTGAGGAGCGAACCGCCGAAGAGATCACCCGTGAGCAGCGGCGATCGCGTCGGAAGAGGGACGTGCGTGCTCGGACCATCAGCGTCAAGCGGATGACCAAGCGAGAGCTCGAGATCGGACGTTTGCTCTACCCCGAGAGCGACTACGACAAGCCCAGGACGCGTTCCGAATGCGTTGGCGGGCCTCGCCCCTGTCCCTACATTTCCTGCAAACACCACCTCTATGTCGACGTGTCGCCGCGTACCGGCGCGATCAAGCTCAACTTTCCGGATCTTGAAGTCTGGGAGCTCTCGGAGTCCTGTGCCCTCGATGTCGCCGACCGTGGTGGAACGACGTTGGAAGACGTTGGCGCCATCATGAATCTGACCAGAGAACGCATTCGCCAGGTCGAGGTGAAAGCTCTGGCCAAGCTGGAGGCCCTGTCGGATATGGAATCTCTCCGCGAATACGTGGATGAGGGGCCCAATGGTAAGCGGAGATTACCCAAGATTATGGATGATGATGAGGAGGAGGACCCGGAGCAGGCGTCCATGTCGGCAACTAGAGCCAAGAAGGGAAATCTCTCATTGGTAGCGGGGTCCAGTAGATGACCGAGCGCTTCGCCGGCTCGTCGACCTCCCCTGACTCGTCCAGCTCACTGGACTGGTTCGCGTCCACAAATGGACGCGAACCAACAAGCACTGAGGCGTTCAGCGTCACAATACAGGCGAAAAAGCGAAGTCGCCCGCTCTCGTTTCAACACGAGCGGGCGACGAAGCGGCCTTTTGTAGACGGGAACTGGACTGGTCCGCTGCGGTTGCTTGTTTTTGAGCCATCGGCTCTCGCGCTGACTCACTAAGCTGATCCGGGATGAACCGTCTTGATCTCATCTACGACAAGAGTCCCCCGCGCGAGGCTTCTCGGAGTCTTCATGAGGCACTTACGTTTTGCTTTGCGCGAGGAGAATCAGAGGACCGCGTAGTTGAACTCTGTGAGCCGGAGCTTGGCGAGAGTACCTTCTCCGCGCAGTGTTTTGCCGGAGATCTGTTTCTTGGGGAGCTTCTTCAGGGCTGCTTCCCTCTGGTCGTGAGCGGGCGCCGCCTTGAGCCTTCTCGGTTCTTCCTTCAGAAACTGATTGTTGCGCCCCCCGATCGTGGCTCCCTTGAGCTGCGTCAAAAGATCTTAGCGGAACTGTGCGAGAGGCCCGGTTTGGCGAAAAAGATGGAGGAGGCGTATACCTCTCTTCGCGCATTTCGGGGAGCACTTTCCGGGGTCGACGCTGTCGGAGGGCGCATTTCCCACCTGCGGCGGCGAGTCGAGATTCTGACGGCCCTGCGAGATGCAGTTTCTTGTCTTACCCGGCTGGGGGAGGGGGCCGACTCGCAGATCCGCCGAGTGGCGGAGTGGACGGAACAACTCGAGGCGACAGAGCCTTATCAGCGGCTTTTGCATCTATTGAACTTCGAGGACAAGAGAACGGTTCTCGAGAGTCGGCTGCAGTTGGGCTACGACGGAAGCCTAAGACGTTTTGAGATCGTCGGAGTGAGCCGCTCGGAACATAAAGGGTTTTCTTCGAGTCGTTTCTCGAGATTCTTTCGGCGTTTGGCGGCTCTGCTCAAAGGCTATCGATTTAGCGATGAAGATGTGATGAGTCAGCTTCTCGATCAAGTCTTTGGAGATCTCGAAGAATCCGTTGCTGAACTGATTGGTTGTTCTTTGCAACTCGAGTTCTATCTTTGTGCTCTTGGTTTTCGTCGATTTTGTCAGGAAAAAGGATATGCGACCTGTTTGCCGAGATTCGTGTTTCCGGAACAAGACGACCATCGGCGTCTGCTGAAGGGACTGTTCAATCCGTGGCTTGCGGTCGAGGATGTACGGCCCGTTCTCTGTGATGATGAAATGGAGGACGCGCAAAAAACAGTGATCATCACCGGTCCCAATTCAGGTGGCAAGACGCGTTTCCTGCAATCTGTCGCGATTGCACAGCTTTTGGGCCAATCAGGGCTCTTCGTTCCAGCCAAAGATGCTCAGCTCGTCTGGGTGGAACAGATTTATCTCTCACTTCTCGAGCGTGTCGAGGCGTCTCAGGCCGAGGGGAGACTTGGGATGGAGCTGATGAGAATTCGACATGTGTTCGAAACCTCTGGCCAGAGATCTTTGATCGTCATGGATGAACTTTGTTCAGGAACCAATCCCTCGGAGGGCGAGCAGATCTTCGAGATGGTTTTGGGACTCTTGGAGGAGCTGAAGCCGCAGGTGCTGATCAGCACTCACTTTCTCGATTTTGCCAATCGACTCCGGGAAAAGGGGCGCGCCCGACTACGATTCCTCCAGGTCGAACTTGGCCCCCATGATGTACCGACCTATCGGTTTGTGCCGGGGGTTGCTGAAACTTCTCTTGCCCGCAACACGGCGGCTCGTCTCGGAGTAACACGAGACGAGCTCTTGGGGCTGGTCGAAGCACATAAAAGGCGAGCGCAGACGCGGGAATCGAATTAGAACACATCTCACAACCTGGAAAGGCGCCGCCGCTGTTCACCCGGGGGCGGGGGAAGTGGGGGGGCCTTGGCTCGCATTGCTCGGTG
>CAYTRQ010000086.1:0-16289 GCA_964440025.1 uncultured Polyangiaceae bacterium
TCGGCGCGCTGATCCTGTTCCCCTGCACACTAAGTTGGATATCTTCTGGCAAGACCTGAGGCCGTCAGGACGTCTTCTGGCAGGCTCTGCGGCGATCAAGCTGTAGAAGATTCCGTGAGGAGTATGATGGATTTCCTAGAAGCAACTAAGTATTACTTCAATCAGGCCGCAACATCGCTCGGAATGGAGCAAAAACTCATCCGCCGTCTGATCACCCCAAAACGCGAGGTCAAGATCGAAATCACTTTACCTCTCGACGAGGATGGCGAATACGTCACCTATATTGGATACAGAGTCCAACACGACGACTCGCGCGGTCCGATGAAAGGCGGCCTGAGGTATGACCCCGCTGTGGATCCGGATGAAGTGGGCGCTCTAGCGGCATTGATGACCTGGAAAACAGCAGTGATGGGACTCCCTTATGGTGGCGCCAAGGGTGGCATCAACATCAATCCCCGCAATCACAGCCGCAGCGAGCTCCAACGAGTCACACGTCTCTTTACCAGTGAGGTCCAAGACTTCATTGGACCTCGTACGGACATCCCGGCTCCAGACATGGGAACCAACGCCCAAACGATGGCCTGGATTGCCGACGAGTACGCCAAATACCATGGTTGGCTTCCTGGAGTCATCACTGGCAAACCTATCGAGCTTGGCGGCAGCTATGGCAGAGAATCTGCAACAGGACGCGGAGTCATGCTCGCTCTCGAAGAGTACCTTTTAGAACAGGGAGAAACGGTCGAGGGTAAGCGCATTGCCATTCAGGGATTTGGCAATGTCGGTGCTTGGGCAGCCCGGCTTCTGAGCGAAAAAGGAGCTCTCATCATTGCCGTTTCTGATCTTAGTGGAGCGATTCGTCACCCTGATGGCCTCAACATCGAAGATCTACTCGCTCATGTACAGGAGACGGGAGCAGTCGTCGGCTTTTCGGGCGGAGAAAGCTTCGCCGGAAGCGAGCTTTTGTGTACGGAATGCGACGTTCTTATTCCAGCTGCTAAAGAAGGAGTCATCACCGCAAGCAATGTTGGCCATCTGCAAACCAAGCTGATTGTCGAAGCCGCCAACGGCCCCATTGCACCTGAAGCGGACGAGGTCCTTGAAAAAAAGGGGGTCGTCGTGCTCCCAGACGTCTACGCAAACGCCGGCGGCGTCACCGTCAGCTACTTCGAGTGGACACAAAACGTCCAAGGCTACCGATGGACGGAAGAGGAAGTCAATCAAAAGCTGGCGCGACTCATGAAGAACGCATATAAGGAAATACGCGCCGACAAAAACGCCGCCTCCCTACGCCTAGCGGCCTTCCGGGTTGCGCTCCGGCGCGTGGCAGAAGCGACGCTCCTGCGTAGCTAGTTCGCATCCGAAAAGGATGCGAACCAAACAAGCAATAAAGCGGCCGCCCCGATGACTCGGGGCGGCCTAACATACCCATACAGAAAGGACTGATGGCTTTTCTTTGACCTGGCAAGGTCAAGAAAAAGATCTGCGCTAGTGCCTCGGCAACTCACGTTTCGAGCGGTTTCGAAGCACTCCCAGAAGTGGGTGAGGTCGGCTTCGAAACCGCGCTCGGGTACGTCTTTGCCTCGGCTTTTTTGCTGGTTTTTGTGCTGCGACCGACCGGAGGAAGATGAATGATTTCCAGAGAAAAGTGGTCTCCCTACCGACCACTTTTATGTGGTCGCAGCACTAGCAGCTTCCGGACGACTGACGTCGCTGATACGCAGGGGTATCCCAATCGGTATCTAGCGTTGATGGAAACGTCGTGCGCTCACGACCTGCTCCCACCGCACTCGCCACGGGCCGTTGAGCACTTGCAGGAGTCGCAGCGGGTCGCTGAGGAGACGAACGCCTTGCATACGCCGGGGCCAGCGCCTCCGGAGCAGCCGATGCCGACACGCTTTGGGCAATCTCCCTTGGGGCAGATTGCACCTGACGAGAAGAAGCTTCTGCAGCGATTCCGATCTCGGGAACTGCCCGCTCGAAGCCCGTTGCAATGACGGTGACTTTCAGGACGTCAGCCATCGACTCGTCAATGGAAGCTCCGAAAATGATATTCGCATCCTCGTGAGCCTGCTCCTGGATGAGTGAAGCCGCTTCCTGAATTTCTCGCATGCGCATGTCGGAACCGCCAACCACATTGATCAGCACACCGGTAGCGCCCTCGACGGAAATATCATCGAGCAACGGAGAGGTCACAGCTTGTTCAGCGGCAATACGAGCACGGCCTTCTCCCTTGGCACATCCTGTACCCATCAACGCGCGCCCCATACTACTCATCACAGTAGTCACGTCCGCAAAGTCGACGTTGACAATACCATCTAGCGTGATCAAATCGCTGATCCCTCGGACAGCCTGGTAGAGAACTTCATCCGCTTTCCTGAATGCGTCAACGAACGTCAGATCATCATCGGCGATGGTCATCAACTTTTCATTCGGAATGGTGATGAGAGTATCAACATGTTCCGTAAGTGAGAGGAGGCCTTGGTCGGCTCGCCTCATTCTTTGGCGCCCCTCGAAACCGAAAGGCTTCGTGACAACCCCCACCGTGAGAGCTCCGCATTCGCGGGCAATCTGAGCGATCACCGGCGCCGCGCCAGTTCCGGTGCCACCGCCCATACCCGCGGTCACAAACACCATGTCGGCGCCTTGAATTTGCTCCTTGATGATGCTCGCGTCTTCGAGCGCGGCCTTACGCCCCCGTTCGGGGTCGGCACCAGCCCCTAAACCGCGAGTAATGTTGGCTCCAATGTGAGCTCGTTGAGCGGCGGCATTCGAGTTGAGGGCCTGAACGTCCGTATTCACGCTCAAGAAATCAACACCTTCGAGCCCAAAATGGATCATCGTATTGATGGCGTTGTTGCCAGAACCACCGACACCAACGACCTTAATACGAGCATTGTATTGGGCGGTGTCGTCCTCGAATTCGATTGAAAAGCTCATCTATTCCTCCCGCTGCGACCAATTTCGATCGCGTCTCTTGGTCTTGAGGCTGCCTCTTTCCCCAATTCTCGACCAAGTAGGTTCTCGGTTCTTTCTGTATGGGTTGATGTAGATATCCGAACGCTCAATGACCGGGCGCGATTGTCGAGCAATCCTTGCAGTTCCACTTTGGGTGAGGGGCCGCAAGCCCTCTCGAAAAGCTGAGATCTGTTCGACGTCATTGTTTGTTGCTCGTTTTCGAGCGATTGACTTTCACGCTCGCTCATTGAGGTCCGCAAAGATTCAGAAGGCCCCGCGCAGCCAGCCGATCAAGCCACGGCCTATGCCTGCAGTCGTCGGTTGCGGACTTTCAACGGGAACCGGTGCCTCTTCTTCGCGCGCTTCTGCCTCCGCGATTTGCCGTGCGGCATAGTGCAGAAGTCCAACGCTCGCCGCATACTGGGGTCCCTGGACAAGCTGCACCAGGCCACTCACCCCAACTGGAAACCCGACCCGCACCGGCATTCCGAGGACCTCCTCAGCACACTCGACCATGCCTTCCATCAGATTGGCACCACCCGTCAAAACGACTCCGGCACTGATTGACTCGACCAATCCGGCTTCTTCCATGCGCCGCCGCACCTCGTGATAGATTTCCTCACAGCGAGGCTCGATGATGTCACTCAAAAGCCTGCGCGGGACGCGCCGAGGCGCATGCCCACCAACTCCAGGGACTTCAACGTCTTCTTCGTCCGTCACCATTCGGCCCAAGGCGCAGCCGCAGTTCCTTTTCAAACGCTCGGCTTCACCGGTAGGAGTTCTCAATCCCGCCGCCAGATCCGTAGTGATATTGTTCCCTCCAACGGGAATCGCACTGCTGTGAGCAATCCCGCCATCTTCGTAGACCAGGATGTCGGTGGTTCCACCACCAATATCGACTACGGCAACACCGATTTCTTTTTCATCCTCGCTCAGCACGGAATCAGCACTCGCCAACGGTTCCAAGACCACATCGGCAACGTCGAGACCGCAGCGTTCCACGGAGCGAACGACGTTTTGCACGCAGGACGTCCCCGCAGTGACGAGGTTGACTTTCGCCTGGAGACGCACCCCGCTCATTCCGATCGGATCTCGGATGCCTTCCTGACTGTCGACCATGTACTCGCGAGGCAGAACGTGAAGAATCATCCGATCAGCGTCGATGGGCACAGCGCGAGCTCCTTCGAGCACACGCTCGACGTCCCCTTGAGTCACCTCGCGGCCGCTGATGGCGCACATTCCGTGGGAGGCGACGCTGCGGATATGGCTTCCCGCAACTCCGGCGTAAACGGTGTCGATTTCCACGCCCGCACAGTTTTGGGCGGCGTCTACGGCCTCCCGAATCGCGCGCACCGTCCACTCGATGTTGGTCACAACGCCTTTGCGGAGACCTCTACAAGGGACATTTCCAGCACCTAGAATCGTGATGCCGTCAGCATCGACTTCGCCCACCACGGCAGACACTTTGGTCGAGCCTAGGTCCAGTCCAACAATAATTTCTGGATTGATCGTGCCTTTGGTCATGAAGGTTTTCTCGAAGCTCAGAAGCTTGGCCGACGCTGCCATGCGCCAATCGGAGTGGCCAACTTTTGACCTCGATCTTCTCCGTCATCACCTGAGCCGCACGACAACCCGCTCCGGGTGAGCCTGATTGTCCAGAAATACGACACCAGGCTTGCCCCCCTTGTCCTTCGTCCTCTCGACGATCTTCGCTGCCCGAAGCAGCTTGCTCTTGAACGGGGGAGCGCCCAAGTGCAGAGCAAGCCCTTGCTTGCCCACCGTCAAAACGGCCATGCCGTCATTGGTGAGATGAACCTCTTCTGGAGGGAGAGCGCGTCCTAGGGCGAGCGTCTCGTAGTCCCGAAGCAAAACGAGAGCGTCCTTGAGCCGCCGAATTTCCGCACGCCGGTCGCGACGCAGCTCCCGAAGGGAAAGCCCCGTCACGAGTGGCAAGTCGTGGGGATCCCCAACTCCCATGGGCTTGAACGGTTCGCCCTCTTGAGAGACAAGGAAAATCTGATCTCCCAAAAGAGCCAACGCCACCGGTTCGCGCTCCAGAATTTGCACCTTGACCGAGCCGGGGAGACGACGCGTCACTCTTGCATGCTTGATCCACGGGCTCTCGATCAACCGCTTCTCGGCCTCATCGACATCGAGCACGAAGATGTTCTCGCCGACGTCGATGCCAGCCGCACCCAAGACCTCTTGTCTGAGCAAACGCCGTGTTCCTTCGACCGCGATCTCCGTGATCGCGAATCGCGGAGTCTGACGTGCGTACCTGTGCAGAGCAAACGCAAAGGCTGCCGAGAGCCCAACAATCATTGCAGCACCAAGCACGACTTTGAGGCCCGCAACGACATACGCCTTCGTCCCTCCCGAGGCCTTGGCTACGCGCTCCTCGGTCGGCTCGACGTGGGGGTCCTTCGGTGCGCGGGACGTCTTTTTGGCCGTCCTTTTGGTCCTCTTGTTGCTCATGCGTTCGAGACCTTCGCTAAAATCAGTGACTGCACCGCCGGCAAGATCTTGTTGATGTCGCCAGCTCCCAGCGTGAGCACCACGTCTCCTGATCGAGCTTCTTCCGCAAGCTGAGAGGCAAGAGCGTCTCGATTTTTCTTGTAGGAGGCTGCGTGATGGCCATATTGCCGAGCCGCTCGAGCCAGTTGCTCACCGTCGGCGCCTTCGATGGGCTCCTCCCCTGCTGGATAGACGTCTGTGATCAGCAGTTCATCTGCATCGTTGAAGGAGCGAGCGAACTCATCGAACAGTTGAACAGTTCTCGTGTACCGGTGAGGCTGAAAAGCAACAAGCACCCTCCCGCGATAAGCACGCCGAGCGGCAGCCAAGGTCGCTTTGATCTCGGCTGGATGGTGCCCGTAGTCATCCACGAGTGTCACGCCTTCGACTTCGGCCACGACGGAAAAACGCCGCGCAACACCATGAAAAGTTTCGAGTGCTTCTTTCATGACATCGAGCGGCACTTCCAGCTCGTCAGCAATCGCAATACTCGCCAACGTATTTTGCACGTTGTGCTGGCCAGGCATACGAACGGTAAACTCCCCCAACGGTGCTGCCCCCCGAAATGCATCAAAGTGCGTCAAAATACCTTCACTGCGCACGTTCCTGGCGGAGTAGTCCGCCTGCTGGCTCAGACCGTAGGTCACGTGACGCCGCTTCACTTCTGGGAGAAGTCGCTGAACGTGGGGATGATCGAGACATAGAACGGCCAAGCCGTAGAAGGGAACTTTCTCGATGAACTCGAGAAATGCACCCTTGAGTCGTTCATGAGTCTCGTAGAAATCCAAGTGTTCTGGATCGATGTTCGTAACGGCGGCGATCGTCGGAGCGAGGCGTAGAAAGGAACCGTCACTCTCATCCGCTTCGGCAACGAGCAGATCCCCCATCCCCAACTTCGCGTTGCTTCCAAAGGATGCCATCCGTCCGCCAACCACGACGGTCGGATCGAGACCTGCTGCTCGGAGCACCGTTGCAACCAACGAAGTCGTTGTCGTCTTTCCATGGGAGCCAGCAATAGCTACGCCGTACTTCACGCGCATCAATTCAGCCAGCATCTCCGCGCGGGTAATGACCGGGATCCCCTGCGCGTGAGCCGCCACGAGTTCAGGGTTTTCGGGAGAGATCGCCGAGGAATACACCACCACATCCGCGCCACGGATATGCTCCGCGGCATGGCCCACGAAGGTGCGGACTCCCAGTCGAGCCAGCGCGTCAGTGTTTTCTCCCTTTTTTAGGTCCGAGCCCGAGACGTCGAATTCCAAATTGCTGAGGATTTCGGCCAGACCGCTCATGCCGATCCCCCCCACGCCCACAAAGTGGACGTGCCGAACCCGCCCACGGAACATCAGCATTCCTCCGCGGTGTAAGTGAGCGCAGCCTTGCGAAACAGCACAGGTGAAAGTGGCGCAGCTTTCAGGGGTGGCTGGGCGGCACCCGGCACCTCCCCCGAGCCACCACCGTTCAGTTCTCTCTGCTGGTACGGCCAAAGCTCGATGAGCTTCAGGAAATCCGCCGCAATCTGTTCGGCAGCATCCGGACGCCCCAGAGCCGCGGCTGCCCGCGCCATCCGACGCAGTCGCTCTGGGGCGGAGAGCAACTTAAAGAGTTCACCTTCCAGTCTTTCCTCCGTTGCCTCTGAATTGCAGACGCACACTGCCGCACCCTGCTTGGAAAGGGCCTCGGCGTTGATCCGCTGATGATCCCCTGAGGCATACGGATAGGGAATCAGCAGACTCGGTCGGCCAATCGCCGTGATCTCGCTCACCGCCGAAGCGCCCGACCGAGCCACCACCAAGTCGGCTGCCCCAATTGCCGCTGGCATGTCCCGAATGAAGGAAACGACGGTCGCGAAATTCCCTCCAAGCCGACCGTACACCTCCGTCACCGACTTCTCATGAGCCGACCCGCACTGGTGCACCACTTGGAGTCCCGGAAAGTGATGAAACAAAGCTCGTAGAGCCCTGGGAAGCCGTTCGTTGAGAGATTGCGCCCCCTGGGAACCACCAAGCACGAGAACGCGAAAGCGGGGCGGCCTGAGCTCGTAGCCCCGCGGAACAAAGCCATCTCGGATGGGCACACCAAGGCGCCGCACCACCGCAGGACTAAAAGCTTGGTCAGCAACCTCAAAAGCCGTATAGGCCCTTTGAACAAACGGCGCGAGCAGCTGATTGGCCAGCCCGATCACGCTATTTGGCTCCAGGAGTCCTACGGGAACGCCGAGCGTTTTCGCTGCGAGAGACACCGGTCCGGCCGCGTATCCTCCCACCGAAAAGACACCTCGCGGAGCGTACTTTCGAAGAAGCCGCCGACTCTCCGGAAGCAAAGCGGCCGCTCGAAGTGCACCCCGCACTGCGCCATGGGCCCCACCGCCACGAATTGGCAACACGTCAAGCAATTCCAACGGGTAGCCTTGCTCCGGAACCAAGCGAGCTTCCATGCCTCGAGCAGTTCCCACGAACACCGGCCGAACTGTCGGGCAAAGGGAAACCATGGCCCGAGCGACTGCCATCATCGGAAAAACATGCCCTCCAGTGCCCCCGCCGGCAAAAACGACGGCAGTCATACGAACGCTCCCTTTTTCGAAAACTCCGACTCAAGCGCCACGAGGCTCGACGCCTCTGGAGCCGGTGCATGGGTTTCCAAGGGGGCATGACTCCGTCGTGGCCGCGAAACGTTCAACAAGATCCCCATGGCAGCCGCATTCACGAGCAACGAGGATCCCCCATAGGAGACGAAAGGAAGCGTCAGTCCCTTCGTGGGCAACATTGCCATCGACACCGCCAGATTCACCAGCGCTTGCGTTCCAAACAGCATCGAAAGGCCAAACGCCACATAGGAACCGTACTCGTCGTCCGCAGCGAGAGCCGCACGGACACCGCGCGCAACAATCACCAGGTAGACGAGGCACAAGCTAGCGACACCGATGAATCCCAGTTCTTCACCGATGATTGCTGAGATGAAGTCCGTGTGCGCCTCCGGCAGATAAAGCACCTGCTTCCCCTGGCCGAGTCCCAAGCCGGACAGTTGCCCGGAGCCAAAGCTCATCACCGCTTGGAATGGTTGGTAGGCGAGATCTTGACGATGCTCGGTCATGTTGAACCACGCGAGCATGCGTTCCCAGCGGTAAGCCGTGAAGCGGATGGCCCAAACCGCAAATAATCCTCCCACACATAGCGCTCCGAGAAGATATCCCAGTCGAGCGCCCGCCACGAAGAGCATGGCAAACGTCAAGAAGAGCAGTACTGCAGCGCTCCCAAAGTCGGGCTGCTTCATGCAAATGAACACCAGCGCTCCCGCCATCAGCATATGGGGCACCATTCCGATGCTGAAGCTCTTGACCTTCTCCCGCTTTTTATCCAGCGAGTACGCTAACCAAAGGACCAAAGCGACCTTGGCCATTTCAGCGGGCTGCACATTCACCGGACCGAGACGCAGCCACCGCGCCGCACCGCCGCCGCTATGGCCAAAGCCAATGACACTCAGGAGCATCATGAGTGTGACCGTGCCCAGAGTAAAATAGGTCAACAGCCGCAGTTTGTGGTAGTCGAAACGAGAAGCTCCCCAGAGGACGAAAAGGGCCAACAGGGCAAAAAGCCCTTGCCGCTTGAGGAAGTGATGGGGATCGTCGAAATTGGACGTCGCCTCGATTAAGCCGGCGCTGTAGACCATCACGACGCCAAATCCGAGAAGTCCGATAACAGCCGCTGCAAGCACGGTATCCATGGCGCCGACTTTTGGCGTTTTGGCAAAAAGCTCGGAAAAAAACCGCTTCACCGGTGACTCTCCTTGTTCGTTTTCTCCAGTTCCAAGACTGCCTGAATAAACCGATCTCCTCTTTCTGAGTAATTTTTGTACATATCGAGGCTCGAACAGGCCGGGCTGAGCAACACACAGTCCCCAGGCCGAGCCAGCTCAAACGCCCGAAAAACGGCCTCCCGCATCGTTTTGACTCGCCAGACGGGAACCACATTGCCAATCGCTTCCTCAAGACGCCCAGCGGCCTCGCCAAGGACGACCGCGGCACGCCCCTTGCTGGCAAGTGCTTCGACAAGAGCCCGATAGCTCCCGAGCTTGTCCCTGCCCCCTAAAATCACCACGGATTTCGGCTCGGTAGCGCCACGAAGGGCCGTCACCGCAGCCCCCACGTTCGTGGCCTTCGAATCGTTGTAAAACGTCACCCCCGAGATGCACCCGGCCAACGCCATACGGTGTGGAAGCGCCCGAAAGCAACGGAGCCCTTCCTCGATCGCCTCGCGCCCCAATCCCAACGATCGCGCCGCCGCGATCGCTGCAGCTCCATTTTCCAGATTGTGACGACCGTGCAAGTCCACATCACTCAGGCAGAAGAGCTCACCGGTCTCCCACTCCATCACACATTCGTCCTTCAAACGGTAATCACCGCCATCGCCGAAGGTCACGACTTCCGCTCCGCCACGCTGGGCCTGCTCAAGACAGATCCGATCACCAGCAGGCACGACCGCAGCATCCTCACTCGTCTGAAACGCAAAGCAGTTGCCTTTAGCCCAAACATAATCGGCATAGCTCGGGTAGCGATCCAAATGATCTTCCGAGATGCCGAGGAGCACCGCAACCCGTGGTCGAAAGCTCTCCACGCGCTCCATTTGAAAGCTAGAAACCTCGAGGACCGCTGCGTCAATTCCCTCCTCTCGAGGCGCTTCGCAAGCCGGCCGGCCAAGGTTTCCCCCAACGAACGTTTTGCACCCAGCCGCGAGGATGATGTGGCCCATCAGCGTGGTGACGGTGCTTTTCCCATTCGTTCCCCCAATCGCGCAAATAGGAACATGCAGGAACCGACTCGCCAGCTCCGTCTCCCCAATCACGGGAACACCAGACCGCTCGGCGGCAACCAGTTCGGGGAATTCCGGGACTCCCGGCGAGACAACGATGAGATCCGCCTTTTGGAACGGCGCACGCTCGTGGCCCCCCAACACGAGCTCTCCCCCCCGGTCCAAAAGACTCACTAGGGCCGCCGGAAGCGGTTGAAAAGCTGCACGGTCCGTCGCCACCACGCGAGCACCTTTGTCCAAAAGGAGCTCCGCTGCGGCGATTCCGCTTGCGCCTAATCCCACGACGACCACGAGGCGACCTGCTAAATCGCCCCCTATCGGCGGAACCACGTGCGTAGACAAAGCCGAGCCGAGCCGAGTCATCGCACCTTCATCGAAGCCAAAGCAACCAACGAAAGCAGCACCGCGATAATCCAAAATCGAACGATGATGCGTGGTTCAGGCCATCCCTTCTGCTCGAAGTGATGGTGAATCGGGGCCATCAGGAAGACTCGCTTCCCAAACATTTTGTACGAGATGACCTGGGTGATCACGCTCGCTCCTTCGACGACGAAGATCCCACCAAGGATGATGCTGAGCAGCTCGTTTTTCGTAAGCAACGCCAGCATCCCCAATCCTCCTCCGAGGGAGAGGGAGCCGACATCCCCCATGAAAACCTGCGCGGGATAGGTATTGTACCAAAGGAAACCGATCCCCGAACCGATAACAGCGGCGGCGAAAACACTCAGTTCGGCCATCTCCGGGGCACCCGCGATGTCCAGGTAGTCGGCGAGGGGACGTCCGAACAAGACGGATCCGGCGATGTAAGCCCAGAGCAAATAGGTCCCCGAAGCAATCATGACTGGGCCGATGGCCAACCCATCCAAACCGTCCGTGAGATTGACCGAATTGCTCGTGCCAACCAGAACGATCAAGCCAAAGAGCACGTAGGCCCACGGCGGTAGCTCCACGGTGAACTTGCTCACGGCAATGAACGGAAAGCTGAGTTGATGGCGAATCTCGAGCCACCCCTCAGGCAGAGAATCGCCATAATAGAGATAAACGAGTGCTCCTCCGCCAATGAAAACCTGGCCGAGGATCTTGTAACGTCCCGGCAACCCCCGCGAGCTCTTCCCCACGAGCTTGAGACGGTCGTCGAGATAACCAATGATACCATATCCTGCCGTAACTGCAGTCGTGAGGAGGACGAAGGAATTCTTGACGTCTGCCCACAGAACCGTGGGGACCAACGAGCAAAGCAAAATGAGGGAGCCACCCATGGTCGGAGTGCCAGCCTTGCTCAGGTGACTCTGAGGTCCTTCGTCACGGACCATCTGACCGATCTGCTTGCCACGCAGGGTGCGAATGAACCAGGGAGCCAATAAAAAGCTGAGCAACATGGCGGTCATCACGCTCATGATCACGCGAAACGGCGTGTAGCGCAGAACATTGAGCACTCCGGCCCAGCCGAACTGTTGACTCAGCGGATAAAGAAATTCGTAGATCATGGGGTCGAGCCCCCTTTTCCGGAGGGGGCGTCGAGCAGATAGCGGACGATGCGTTCCGCGCGAACCCCCCGGGATGCTTTCACCACCACGATGTCCGTAGAAGCCAACTTTGGTGCGAGGACGGGCCCAACTTCGTCTGCATCGTGAAAATGCCAACTGGAAAACCCCGCAGCGCGCGCTTCATCGGTGGCCCAGCGCGCCTGATCGCCGACGGTACAAAGGGCGTAGGCGCCCGAGGAGGCGGCAAAACGCCCCATTTCCCGATGTTCGCCCTCGCTCAACTCACCGAGCTCGAGCATGTCCCCCAAGACGAGCCAAAGCCTCCCACCGGTAAAATCCGTCAGCTCCCTTCCGTTTTGCACGCTGAGACGCACGCTGGCCGGATTGGAATTGTAGGTATCGTCCACGACGAGCGTTCCTGAAGGCAGCGTCAACACCGTCGAGCGGCCCGGCACTCGCACGTCACCGAGGGCGCTCTCGATCACCGCCGAGTTCAATTCCTCCGGAAATAGAGCATGGGCGGTGAGCACCGCCGCTCCGGCGGACAGCGCCCCCGAGAGACCGCACAGAGCGCTCTGCACGCGGAATTTCTGGTCCAAAAGACTTAATTCCACCAAACTGCGGATCGGTGTGAGCAGAGCGCGCTCCCCCACGACGAGATCGCTCGACGGATCCGTTCCGTAGGAAAGCTTCTTGAGCGCCGGTGAAGCATTCATCTGGCGACGGACTCGAGCATCATCACCATAGCCGATAGCAACCCCCATGGGAGAGAGCGACGCCAACAGATCCCCCTCCTCTGCTTCGACTCCATCGAGATCACCGAGGTTTTCGGTGTGTTCCAGATCAATCAAGGTCAAAAGGCCAATATCGGGCCGGCTGATTCGACACAATTCGGCCACTTCCCCGGGACGATTGGTGCCGAGCTCGAGCACACACACCGAGTGGTGGGACAAGCATCCGAGCAAAGTCAGCGGTACCCCAATCCGATTGTTGAAGTTTCCCCTCGTCCGATGCACGAGCCCAGGACGCAGCGCGCAGAGAAGTGCTTCGACCACCGCACGGGTCGTCGTCTTCCCGGCTGAGCCAGCGATCGCGATTACGGTGTTCCCCCAGCGTAGACGATGCCAACGCGCAAGATCTCCGAGCGCCGTGGTAGTGTCTGGCACACTGATCACACTCGGCCCACGAGGAACGTCACTGGCGCGGCTCCGTTCGACGACCAGCAAGTCCGCCCCGGCAGCCACTGCCTGATCGAGAAACCGATGGCCATCGAAACGCTCTCCGGAAAGGGCCACGAAGGCGTTCCCCGCAAGAAGAGCTCGCGTGTCGGTACAAACGCCTAAAACACTCGAAGGTCCCTGCTGAACGAGAACTCCTCCAGTCGCCTGAAGAGCCTCCTCGATCGAAAACGGCACGCGGTTGTCGGGCAGAGGAACCGAGCTCACGAGCTTCCTCCGCGCCGAGAAGCCAAAGCTCTTCTCAACTCCTCCCGATCGTCGAAGGCCCGCACCTCTTTGCCAACGATCTGATAGGTCTCGTGACCTTTGCCTGCTACGAGGATAAGGCTGCCTGGGGGAGCCCCTTGCACCGCCCGAAGAATCGCTCGACGCCGATCGAGCTCCTCGAAGACGGGAACTCGACTTTTCCTGAGGCCGGCACGAATAGCCGCTACGATTTCTTCAGGGTCCTCTCCTCGTGGATTGTCATTCGTCACCCAGATCTCGTCTGCCCAGTCTGCAGCTGCTTGACCCATGAGAGGACGCTTCTTCTTGTCGCGATCTCCGCCACAACCAAAGATGCAGATGAGCCGCTGAGACCCGAGCTTTCGCACCGCAGCAAGCACATTGAAGAGAGCATCGGGCGTGTGGGCGTAGTCGACGACAGCAATGACGTCATCCTCTGGTCCGTCACAACGCTCGAGGCGGCCAGGAGCTTGACCCACATCGAACGACCGAGCCGCGTCCTGGAGCGAGAAACCAAGCGCCAACAAGATCCCCGTGGCTACGGCGATGTTGTCCAAGTTGTGCTGCCCCAATAAACGGGACTCCAGCTGAGCGGACTCCCCTCGAAAGGCGAGCCGAGCCGACGTCCCCGTACTATTGAGCTCGGCATCCTGCAAGACCAGGTCGGCATCAACGTCACCATGAGCTCGGACTCTGAGACGATCAGGTATCCGGGAAGCAAGCTGCCTCCCAAATGAATCAGATACGTTGATGACGCTGTCGCAGGGCCTGGCACGAAACAACCTCTCCTTGGCAGCACCGTAGGCCTCCATTGTTCCGTGATAGTCGAGATGATCTTGACTGAGATTCGTGAACGCGGCCACAACGAACCGCACACCGTCCGTCCTCTTTTGGTCCAAGGCATGGCTCGAGACCTCCATGACACAATAGCGTGCCCCAGCCTCGACGGCTCGACGGAGAGCGTCTGCAAGTTCATCGGCAGGCGGCGTCGTCAAGGTGTCGCCCAGATGCTGCCGATCAACGAAAAAACCCAGCGTCCCCAAAGTGGCGACGCGATAACCGAGCATCCGAAGAGCCCCAGAGACCAGTGAGGCCGTGGTCGTTTTTCCATTCGTCCCAGTAATGCCAATGACGGAAAGTCGCTGGGAAGGATGACCCGCCAGCTTCTGCGCCAAAAAACCAAATGCCTCGGGGAGGTCGCTGGCTTCCACACGCGGTTGGCAATCGGAACACGATCCTCGTTCACAAAGAACGGCCGAGGCTCCAGCCGAAAGCGCTGCTTGGGCAAACCGTGTCCCGTCGACCGATCCTCCCCTGCGCGCGACGAAGAGAGTCCCTTCCTTCACCTGGCGTGAATCTTCGGTGAGCGAGCTAACCGAGACTTCTGGGTCGCCAATCAACTCCAAACGCGGGCCGTCACGACCAGCAACGAGCTGGGCGAGTGACATCGGGGAAGGAGCGATCAACATGACGGCTGCCCTGTCAGGAGGCGGGTTTGAACACCAGATGAACGGCGCTTCCTTTGCCAATGATGGTTCCGGGCGGCGGCTCCTGCCGCGCAAGAAGTCCGGTACCTTCTACCTCGGCAACGGCGCCTAACTCCTCGAGCTGCCGCAATGCGCTCCTCATGGGCGTGCCGGTCAGGTCGGGGACTCGGATCTGGTCCTGACCCACACGTCCCCCTTGCTTGATCTCTTGGACGGCTGGTCGCTCTCCTCGCGCTTGAGCAAAAAGAGCGTGAGTCGCGCGAGCAGGATCGGGTTGAGCTGCAAGCTCATCGAGATCCGTGGTCTCCGTCCCCTCGGGAATGATCCCCTTATACCTCAGGACCATTTCTGCAACGCGGCGGAATACCGGGGCGGCCACGGCACCCCCGGCATGCTCCACGCGTGGCTCGTCCACCGTCACCGTGATCGCCACGACGGGATCCGTAGCCGGGACGAAACCGGTAAACGAGGCAACGTAGTCATCCAATGAATAACGCCCAGTCCTCGGGTCCGTTTTTTGAGCTGTGGCCGTCTTCCCAGCGACTCGATGTCCCACGATGCTTGCTTGAGTTCCCGTGCCTCCGTCCTCGGTCACGGCAACGAGCATTTCCGCAAGCTGACGTGCCACGCGCTGGTCGACGACACGACGCCGTACGCGCGGGGCCATTTCGCGAACCACCTCGCCATTGGCCGTCGTCACGCGTCGAACGAGGAGGGGCTGCATCAGCTGTCCACCATTAGCAATAGCAGCAGTCGCCATCGCCATCTGCAGGTTCGTGACACTAATCCCCTGACCAAACGACGCGGCAGCCGTCTCGACCTGAACCCAGGGTCTCCCTCGAGGACGAAGAGTACCGGACGATTCACCCGGCACGGGCATGTCGGTCTCCTGACCGAACCCGAAACGACGAAGGAAGTCGTACAGTTGATTGCCGCCCATGCTGAGACCGATCTTGGCCGCGCAGATATTCGACGACTGCGCGAGAATCTGTGAAACCGGCAACCATTTGGAAGGATGAGTGTCGCGGATCGTCACGTTGTCGACCCGCATGGCGCCCTCCTCACAAAAGAGTCGTTGAGTGGGCTTGAGCTGCTTGCTTTCGAGACCAGCTGCCACTGTGAATATTTTCATTGTCGAACCTGGCTCGAACGTATTGCTCGTCGCCCGATTCCGTCGGTCCTCTGGTTGGCTTTCGGTGTAGTCGTTTGGATTGTATCCGGGCCAGCTCGCCAGCGCGAGGACTTCTCCGGTGTGTGGATCGACAACGACGACGGAACCACCGGAGGCTTCGAACGTGCGCGCGGCGTTCTGCAACTCGCGCTCCGCAGCATACTGAATACCTTGGTCGATAGTGAGGTAAACATTATGACCAGCAAACGCTTGATCATCGTCGATGCCATGAGTGAAGATCAGGCGTCCCGCGCGATCACGCAATCCTCGGAGCTTCTCTGGATGTCCCTCGAGATCATCGTTGAGGGAGTACTCCAACCCATCACGCCCCTTTCCATCAGGGGAAACAAATCCCAAGAGCGGACCGGCTAGTTCTCGTCGCGGGTAAAATCGTTTTCCCTCGC
>CAYTRQ010000087.1:0-9720 GCA_964440025.1 uncultured Polyangiaceae bacterium
AAACTGAAACAGGGCATGGCGGACCATTTCTACTGAAAACATCCCTTCGAACTGCAGTATGACCGAGCTCCGTTCTCCCAAGCTGGTGTCGATCCCCATACCGCCCACGCCTCCCCGTGGCCAAAATTCGAAATTGTTGCCCAGGGAAAACGCGTAGCCGATGCGAGGCAGGATGGACCAGGCGAGCTGGTCTTCCTGAGTCCAAAATGTCAGTCCGGCGCTACCACCGATCGAGAGCCCATCGATGACGAAGTAGTCGAAGCCCACACGCGGGAACTGCAGACTTGGCGAAGCCGAGGACGGCAAGGCGGTCAAGTAGAACTCGGTGTTGGGATCTTCGACTCCGATCCCGATGGAAACGAGCCGTTCCGCCGAAAGACGCATCGTCTTTTGGGGCACGGGTTGGGCGCTCGCATTCGAGGTCAGCGCCACCGTGGTCAGGGCCACACCAACAGCACAAAGAACAGCCTTGGACAACGCCTTCATGCGGCCAAGCCTACTCGTCTCCGTTGACATCCAAAAGGTGCCAACGAGCAAGAACATTTCAACGAGTAGAACTGCGGCCGTTGACAGCTATTGGGGCGCTCACCTCGGCTCGGGGTGCGAAAGAGACGGGGCGAACCCCCGCACTTGCTGAGTGATCTGCCAAAAGAGTGAAGCGGCGAGACTACTCGGCGGCAGTCGGATCCCCTTTGGCACGCAACTGAACGAGCCGTTCCTGCTGAATGCGCTCGGCTTCGGAGGCGTCGGCGTAGTCAGAATGACAGGCCGCCCGGTCCTTTTCTCCCTGAACCGCCTTGCGCGTCTTGCTCGCCAGGCGATGGATCTCGGAGGGAGACAGCACGCCGCGCTTCTCCAAGATCTCTCGCTGCTCTTCGGTGAGCGCAGGCGACTTCAAGACTCGCCCTCTCTGAAACTCCTCATCCTTGCCGCTCGCGAACTCCACGATCTCCTTGCTGATGCGCACGCTGCACCAATCATGGCCACACATCGCGCAAAAGTCGGTGTCGACATCGAGGTCTTCGTCGTGAAAGGCGCGAGCCGTATCCGGATCGAAAGAGAGATCGAAATGTCGTTCCCAGTTCAGGGCTGCCCGGGCTCGGGTGAGCTCGTCATCGGCATCCCGGGTGCCTGGGATCCCCAACGCCACATCCGCCGCATGAGCTGCGATCTTGTAGGCGATGCATCCCTGCTTGACGTCGTCCTTCTTGGGAAGTCCCAAATGCTCTTTGGGAGTCACGTAGCAGAGCATGCTGGCACCGTGAAATCCGGCAGAAGTTGCGCCAATGCAGCTGGTGATGTGATCGTAGCCGGGAAAGATATCCGTGACGAGGGGGCCAAGGACATAGAAGGGCGCCCCGTGGCACAGGGTACGTTGCAACTTCATGTTGTACTCGATCTGATCGAAAGGAATGTGTCCTGGTCCCTCGACCATCACCTGGCATCCCTTCCGCCACGCGCGTTCGGTGAGCTCTCCCAGGACCTGCAGCTCCCCAAATTGAGCTGCATCGCTCGCGTCGGCCAAGCCTCCCGGACGAAGTCCGTCTCCGAGCGAGAAAGAGACATCATACTCTCGCATGATGTCACAGAGCTGCTCGAAGTAGTCGTACATCGGATTCTCCGCATTGTGCGTGAGCATCCACTTGGCGAGGAGGGAACCGCCGCGGCTGACAATCCCAATGAGCCGATCCTTCACGAGTGGCAGATGTCTGCGCAATGTTCCCGCGTGAATAGTAAAGTAGTCGACCCCTTGCTCGGCCTGATGGCGGAGTGAATCGACAATGACCTGCCGGTCGAGCTCTTCGAGTTTGCGACCGATGATCATCGAATAGATGGGGACGGTTCCAATCGGGACCGTGGAGTGCTCGACAATGGCGCTCCGGGTTGCATCCAGATCTCCGCCGGTTGACAGATCCATGACGGTGTCGGCTCCCCAGCGCTCGGCCCAGCGAAGCTTCTCGATCTCCTCGCCTGTCCCACTCGAAACCGGAGAGGCACCCATGTTGGCGTTGACTTTCGTCTTGCCGGCGCGACCGATGCACATGGGCTCCAGACGATGTTTCAGGTGGATCTTGTTGGCCGGAATAATCATTCGACCCGCCGCGACTTCATCTCGCACCTGCTCGGCGGTCAGATGTGGCTCACGCTCGGCCACCTTGCGCATTTCCGGGGTCACATGGCCGAGCCGAGCATGCTCCAGTTGAGTCACGGGAACGAATCCTTCTGGCGCGCGAGCGAAGTCACCGTCCCGGGTCCAGCCTTCCGGCAGGAAGTCCCAGGCGGTTTTGTCGCTTGGCCGAGGCATTCCGGGAGTGTCCGGGGACGAGTAGGCGAGCGAACCACCGACGTTCGCTCGCTGAGCAAACGATCCTGGATTGGTACCGGCATTTCGGCTCGAGGGGTTTGAGGCACCGTGCAGTGGGAGGAAATCGTTCATAGGAGGAACCAGACTCTTGCCAGTTTTGACGGCGCTGGCAAACCTCTGCGCCATGTCTTTGGCCAAAATCAGCCGCGCCCTGAGTCGTGCCGTCGAAGCCCTCGAACCTGGGGATGCAGTGGCCTACACCTACAATCCGCTCGAGTACGCCCGGATCCCTCACGAGCGTTACCTCGAAAAATGGGGCGCCAGCCGCAAACAGGTCGTCCTCCTTGGCATGAACCCGGGCCCTTTTGGCATGGCCCAAACCGGCGTGCCTTTTGGGGATGTGAAGCTGGTGCGAGAATTTCTCGAGATCGATGGTCCCGTCGGTCATCCGCCCAGGGAGCACGACAAACGTCCCGTGTTGGGGTTCGACTGCCAGCGGCGCGAAGTGAGCGGAAGTCGCCTTTGGGGGTGGGCCCGAGATCGTTTCGAAACCCCAGAAAACTTCTTTGCGCGGTTTTTCGTCGTCAATTATTGCCCGCTCGTTTTCATGACCGAGACCGGCAAGAATCTCACGCCCGACAAGCTCCCCGCCTCCGTTGCGGCACCGCTATTTGCTGCCTGCGACGAAGCGCTCAGAGCTGTGGTGCGCGATTTGCAGCCCGAGTGGCTGATTGGCGTCGGCGCGTTCGCTGCCAAGCAGGCCAAACACGCACTCTCTCGAGAGCGCGGGGACGTTGGCCAGGGGGCCGGTCCCCGGATCGCTTCGATCCTCCACCCCAGCCCCGCCTCGCCTCGCGCCAACCGCGGCTGGGCTCCGCAGGCCACGGCTCAGCTCGAGCAGCTCGGCATCCTCTGAAGCAGAACGCAATTTGGCTCGGGTTTCTCGCGTGTTAAGAGGCCAGCCGTGCCGAGCTTCACCTGGGACATCAGTCCGATCGCCTTAGAAATCCCCAAGGGTCCTCTGCTCTTGGTCGTCGGTGGCATTGCCGCCCTCATGTTGATCACGGGTCTGATGCGCCGTGAAAACGACCTATCGATCTTTGGTCTGTTCATGGGGGGGGTCCTACTGGTGGCCTCGAACTACCTGCCGGATCCGATCGGCCTCCGCTACTACAGTCTCCTCTTCGTTGGCGTCTTTTTGGGTGGCTATGCCTTGCTCAATTGGCAGATCCAACGGGGTGGGGGCTCGATTGAAGCGGCGGGTGACTTCATCGTTTATGGCGTGGCGGGGGTCCTTGTTGGTTCCCGCCTGGGTCACGTTCTCTTTTACGATCTGGACAAGGCTCTCGAAGATCCTCTCTGGGTGTTCCAGATTTGGACGGGGGGGCTGGCCAGTCATGGCGCTGTCCTGGGGCTTGTCGTTGCCATGTGGATTTTCACTCGTCGTCGAGGAGTCCCCTTCTTGGAAGGCGCCGATCGGTTTGCGTTCTCGGCGGCGCTGGGCGCAACCCTCGTGAGGCTCGGAAACTTCTTCAATTCCGAGATCGTGGGGCGTGAGGTTCCGGATCAGTCCTGGGGAGTGCGCTTTCCTCGCTACGATATCGCCATGGTGGAACCGCCGTTGCGTTATCCAACGCAACTTTTCGAATTCACCCTTGGCCTGCTCGTCCTGCTGGCGCTGTGGCTCACCGATCGAGCAGCGGGGAAGGAGAAGCGTCCCCGCGGGCTTTTGATTTCCGTTTTCTTCCTCGTCTACTTCACCGGTCGATTTTTCGTCGAGTTCTTCAAGGAATACCAGGCGCTGACCAGCACGAGCACGCTGACCATGGGTCAGTACCTTTCCCTCCCTGGCGTTGCCGTTGGCATCCTCGGCGTTGGCTGGTCGCTCAAGGCCCAGCTGCCGGCCGGCTGGGGGGATCGAAAGAAAGAAGAGAGTGATGAAGACGAGGACGGCGAGCCGGACAATGAAGAAGACGCAGAAGACGAGGACGCGGCCACCGGCAAGCTCTACGATCCGGACGTCGAAGACGAATTCGTGAAGGAATCATCGACTTCGAGCTCCGAGAAGAGCTCCGCCGCTCAGAAAAAGAAATCGAAAGACGAAGAAGCGGAAAGCTCCAAGCAGCGCACCGCGGAGAGCGAGGAGGCCCCAGAGAAGGCAGCGGCAGCTCGACGAGATCCCGACGGCAGCTCGAAGGAAGATTCCGTGAAAGATGACGCCGGGGACGGTGGTGCCGAGCAGGACGAAGCTGGGGAAGACGGCTCTCCGGAAGAAAAAGAGAGCCCCAAGAAATAGTCATCAGAGGGCGCCCTGCCGAGGAACTCACAGCTCCACCCGGGCCCAGTCTCTTTTGCGCCATTCTGCAAACAGGACGGCGGTTTGCAGAGCACGGTAGGCAAAGTGGGTCCCCCAAATCGCTGTGAGGTTTCCCTCGAGCCAAAACGCCACCACGTAGACAAAAGGCAGTTGCACGCACCACTGCAGCGCGGTGGTGATGATCATGACCCGCCGGGTATGTCCAGCTCCGATCATTGCCTGCATGAGCACCAAACCAGCTGCGTCGATGGGCAACGAGACGGCGATGAGGCGGAGGGGGGCCGTGGCGAGGGCGAGCGTCTCGGGATCGTGAAGAAAAGGTGACAGGATGAGCCGGGGTGCGATCGCGGCGACGAGTCCAACGGAGGCCATGACAAACAGGGCCACGACAACGACCTCCCCACCCCATCGGGTCGCCGCTGGAACGTCTCTGCGACCGAGGGATTGCCCCACCAACGTGGCCGCAGCGAGTCCAAATCCAATGCTGGGGAGAATGACGACCAACAGGAGATTGACTAAGACATTCGAGGCTGCGACTTCGGCCGTGCCAACGCGGCTCAGCAAGGCGAAGAAAACGGTCATTCCAGCGGCAAAAAGCGTTTGCTGCACGCCTGTGGGAGCTGAAAGCCGAAACAGCGCCGCCACCTCGGTTCGGCTCGGGAGCTTCCGGAGAAAGCCGCTCTCGCGGGCCAGCCGCAGGGCTTGAATCAGATAAAGCGCCGAACCGAAGTAGAACGCGATCGCGCTCGCCATCCCCGCCCCCGTCACCCCCAACTTCGGAAAGCCAAACTTCCCGAAAATGAGCAGATAGTTAAGAGCGATGTTTGCCATGTGCATCACGACGATGGTGCGAAAATAGATCTGAGATCGACCGATTCCGTTCCAGAAGCCACGAAACGAGAAGTTGACGGCAAAGGCGACCACCGCCAACAGTCGAACTCGAAGATAAGGGATCCCCAACCGTTGCACTGCCTCATCACTCGCTACGAGTGGAAAGGCATGGGGAAGAACCAGAAGGAGCAATACCGTGAGGGGGCCGCCGATTCCGAGCGCGATGAGCAGGCCCCCGTTGAGCGGCGCGGCAGACTCGGAGCTTCTGCCCTCACCGATCCGACGCGCCGCGGTCGCCTGCACCCCTGCTGCGATGCCAGAAACGAATGCTGTGCACATGAACTGCACGAACGAGGCGATCCCGACGGCCGCCAGCGCCTCGTCGCCCAGGGTTCCCACCATGAGCGTATCGACAAGATTCAGGACATTTTGCGAGACCATCCCTCCAATGATGGGAAGGGCCAGACCGAAAATTGTAGAAAGTCGCTCTTTGGTCGGCACGTGAGGGCTTTCGAAGAAGAGGAGCAAGAAGGGGCTCTACATTGGCATGCTCACTTCGACGACGCACTTCCTGCAGCTCGAGCGCAAGAAGTACTTCGAAGCTTCGAGCCTTGCAACGGCAATCTTCGATGGCGCTCCGAACCGGATGACACCTGCATCGCGATGTGGCGCTTCGAGCCTCGCGGTGGTGCCTGAGCTTGGAGATGCGTCAGCTTTTGAGCACGTCGGCGATGCCGTAGCGCCCGGGCGGCTGGCGGACCACAAACCGGGCGGCGCTGAGAGCCCCTCGCGCAAACAAATCCCGATTGGTCGCCCGATGCGTCAATTCCAGCCGCTCACTTTCACCTAATAGGTGGACCGTGTGGTCTCCAATTACATCTCCGCCACGAACGCCGAATACCGCCATCTCTGACGAACTGCGAGCGCCCACCTCTCCATCACGTCCGTGCAACTCGGCAAGCTCCGGCCTGGCTTCTCGCGCTGCGTTCGCGAGACGGATCGCGGTACCGCTAGGTGCATCCACTTTGCGGCGATGATGCACCTCGACCACCTCGACATCGAAGTCGGCCCCGAGCTTTTCAACCGCCAATCTGGCGAGCTCCGCCAATACCTGCACTCCTCGACTCATATTGGGGGCCCAGACTGCCGGAATCTTTTGGGCCGCCTCTTCCAAGAGCGACAGCTGTTGATCACCCAAATTGGTGGTGCCGGACACCAGCGCTATCCCTTTCGCGGCGCACTGGCGAAATAGGGGCGCGACGGCGCTGGCCGTGGAGAAATCAATCACGACATCGGCTCCCAGGAGCCCCGCTCCCAAATCGGGAGAGACGTCGACGCCAATCGTCCCGACTCCGGCCAGCTCACCAACGTCCTGGCCAAGCGAGGGATCATCCGGCGATGCCACCGCCCCCACGACTCGTGTCTCCGAATCAGCGTGGGCCAGGCGAACGACGGCCCGCCCCATGCGGCCGGTGGCCCCAAACACACACAATTTCATCGTTGCTCGTACTCCGTGATGGCCTGACGCACCGCAGCTTTGGTCTCGTCGGAAGCTTCGACCATGGGCGGACGGGCCATGGCGCGCATCCAACCGCGCATCTCGCAGGCGGCTTTCACCGGTTGAGGATTCGGTTCGAGGAACATGGCAGAGTGAATCGGCAAGAGGCGGGAGTGTTCTCGTTGAGCAATGGGAAGGTCCCCCTTTTCCATCGCTTCAATGGCCCTCACGACCTGTCGAGGGAGCACATTGCTCGTGACGCTCACGACGCCTCGGACACCAACGCTCATCATCGGCAAGGCGAGACCATCATCGCCACACATAATACTCACGCGATCTCCTGCGCGCCGGAGTAGCTCCTGACAATAAACAAGCCCCCCGGTGGCATCTTTGACTGCAATGACGTTCGGACACTTGTCCAAGATCCGAAGCGTGGTCTCTACTGTCATCATCACGGCTGTGCGCCCGGGAATGTTGTAAAGCCAAATCGGTACGTCCACGGCCTGACTGATCAGCTCGATGTGTCGGATCAGCCCTTCCTGCGACGGTTTGTTGTAGTAGGGGGCCACGATCATGAGCATGTCGGCGCCTGCGTCGACCGCACCCTTGCACAGCTCGATGGTATCCCAGGTGTCGTTGTTGCAGGTGCCCGCGACCACCGGAATCTTCCCCCGGGCTGCGTCTCTGGCGATCCGGATGAGATCCTGCATTTCGCTCGCAAGGAGAGTGGGGGTCTCACCGGTGGTGCCACAGGGCATGAGGCCGGAGATTCCCGCGTCGACCTGCCTTTCGACATGGGCAGCGAAGGCCTCCTTGTCGATGGTGCGAGCGTCCTCCGACATGGGAGTCACAAGAGCCGTATAAACGCCGTGAGGAGCCGAGGGGTTCGGAGCAGGGGACATAGCCCCCGGGGTGTGGCAAGAGGTCCGCGTGTTGGCAAGGGACTTTTGCGGTTGATGTGCTGGTGCCCGACAGGCCAGGTTCTTGGGGGCCGTCCCTCTCCCTTCTTCCCTTGAGGTAGTGAGCCCGGCTTTCTCGAGCTGTTCTAGAAACCGATTCTGCGCATCACGAACCTGGGAAGGCTGCGGATCACGAGCAGGATGAGGGCCCAAATGCGGGGCGCGTAGCGAACCGGCGTCTTCTGATCGATGGCCCGCACCACAATTCGAGCAACGTGCTCGGGATCCCCGGCAAATGGGGGTGGCTTGAGCCCCTCGGTCATGGAAGTGCGCACGAATCCAGGCTTGATGCAGACAGTGAACAGATTCTGCGAGCGATACTTGTGGTCGAGCCCTTCGAGATAGGCGCTCAGACCTGCTTTGCTTGCGCCGTAGAGAACCACTGGCTTTCGGGCTCGGTCGCCAGCCACCGAACTCAACACACAGAGCGTGCCGCCTCCGCGAGCAAGCAATCGCTCCCGCACCGCTTCGCAAAACACGATAGTATTGGCAAAGTTGACGGTGACGAGCCGTCGGCACAACTCTCGATCCCGTTCCAGGGCGTCTTGCGTTGCGAAGAACCCTGCCGTGACGACCATCACATCGAATTGGCCAAGGCTCTCATCGGCTGCGTCAAGGGCGGCGTCGAAGCCCGCCGGATCCTCGAGGTCACAGAAGGCGGTCCCGACCCTTTGCGTCCCGCCTGCTCGTTGCTCCAGATCGCGAGCGCTTCGTTCCAAGTCTTCGGGGTTTCTCCCGAGCAGAAACAAGGAGTCCCCACGCTCTGCCAACTGCCGCGCGACGCAGCGTCCCATACCGCGCGTCGCTCCGAGAATCGCCACTTTCATCAGTCAGTCTCCTCGAACGGTTCCGGGTTCTAGCTCCCTACGACTTGGGGAGTGGCGGCTTGTCGAGAGCCAGTGAGCTCTCGGCGCCACGCGGCCAGAGTTTTCGCCATAGGGGCGTCCCAGTTGTATCGGCTCAGTCGAGCCAGCAGGTGTGGAGTGTGATCTCCGACGCGGCGCGGATCGGGAAAGCATTTCATTGCGCTGTTGATTCGAGAGGCAGCTTCTTTGAGATCTTGGCTTTCCAAGAGGAGCCATGCTTCTGTGAGCAGCCGATGCTGATGGGGTTCGGGTTCCTCGATTTCCATCGCTCCCGTTTCGGCGAGAAGGGTCGCGGCTCTTGGCAGATCGCGGTCCATCAGAGCGACTTGGGCTTGGAGGACCTTGGCCTCTACGATTCCCCACGGATCGTCGAGGTCGCCATAGATCCGATCGGCCCACTCGGCGTTGTGGCGTGCTACTTCCGGTTCGTCCATGTCGATGCCGAGCATCGCCAGCAAGCGGCGGCAGGCGGCTTCGCCTCGGGGAGTCCGCAGTGACTCGAAGGTCAAAAGGGCGTCTTGAGCGCCGGCTTGAGCACTCAGGAAGTTGAGCATGCGGTGATCGACGTGGGCGAGGGAGGCGTGAGCTTGAGCCGTTCCAAGCCGGTAGCCGACCCGCTCGAATTCGCTTCTGGCCTGGAGAACCAGTTTTCGCGAGCGTTGCACGGCTCCTTCGGAGTGTTCGATCCAGCTCGAAAGCAGGAGACATTGGCCGCGACCCAGCGGTTGATCGATCGCGGCGAAGTTCTTCTCCCCCGAGGCCACATAGCTGCGGGCCGCCTCGAAGTCGCCCAGGAGGTAGGCGATTTCGGCGAGCACGGCTTCCGTTTGAGCTTGTCCGAGAGGTTCTCCGAGCTCGCGGAAGGTTCGCAGGGCGCGCTCCGCCCATCCCTTTCCTTCCGTCGAGTTGCCGAGCTCCGAGCAGATATGTCCGAGGAGTCGATA
>CAYTRQ010000087.1:9730-16257 GCA_964440025.1 uncultured Polyangiaceae bacterium
AGTCGATAGCAATGAGCCAGGTTTTCCCGATCGCGAAGCTCCGCAAAGGTGTCTCGCGAACGCTCGACGTAGGCGCGAGCTTCCGCTGCGCGGCCCACGTGACGGAGCGCCTCGGCTCGCCAGCGATCTTGATGAGCTCGAGTGCGTCCCGTCAGCCTTCCTCGCAAGAGGTCGAGATCGGCAAGTGTGGAGCGAGGCTCTCTCGCCCCGTTCCAGGAACTTCGCAAGAAGTCGAACAGAAGTTGTGCCGCCTGTTCTGGCTCGCCAGCTTGAATCAGATTGTTGACCCGTTGGCGGACGACTCGTCGCGTTGCGGCCAATGGGTGATCTTTGAGAGCCTCGGCAGCGGCCCGGTAGATTTCCTTCTTGTCCGATCGTTCGGCGAGTTGGGAGGAAAGATGTTCCTGCAGTAGTGCGTGAGGCCAACTGTAGCGGCCTGGGCCACGGGGGATCAGGATTTCGGCCTTCTGCAGGGAACGAATGCAGTCTTCCGCGGGGAGTCCCAAGCTCGTCAAAAGAGGAAGAAGGACTTCTCTTCTGAGGTCGCTGGAGATGGCGGCTGTGGCGTAGGCAGCTAAACGCTGGTGTGCGGGGACGGCTTCGAGCCGGCTGTCCCAGAGTTCGGCGGTCGTGCGAGGGCGTACAGCCAGAATTTCAGGAGGAACGTGATAGCGTCCGTTCTTGAGGTACAAACTCCCTTCGAGAGCCCAGGCATGCACCTGCTGTAATGCAAACAGCGGATTCCCTCGGCTGCGTCGTGCCGCTTCATCCACGGAGTCGGCGTCGAGCGGGAGGGACCTCCTCAAGAGCTCACGGGTCGTTTCGGGTTCGAGGGGGGTGACGTCGATCACGATGCCATTCATGGCTTCGCGGAGCATTCGCAGGCGCTCGGCGGCCGGAGTCCCGAGATGGACTTCCTCGGCGCGGACCGTGGCCACGATCACGTAGTCCCTGTCGGTGTCCTCGCGGTGCATGCGCAGGAAACCGTCGAAGGTCGACTCGGAGGCGTTTTGCAAGTCATCGAGCCAAAAGAGAATTTTGTGTTGTTCTCCGATGCGCCGAACGACGTGGCGGGACACGGTGCGCCGCGTGGCGACGGTATCGATCGTGAAGCGCACGCCGCTCGGCCCCACGGGAACATTGGCTGCCGGCGCGACGGGGCGAAACCATTCCGCTGCTCCGGCAACCCAGGTGCGTTCCGCCTTGTCTGAGGATGAGACCTTCCACCTCTGGAGCAACGAGCGCTCAATCGTATTCCGATCCGCGCGTTCGAAATTGTAGTAGCGCGTGACGGCCCCCACGACGCCATCGAGAGGCCCCCTGACCTTCCTGTAGCGAGCTTGGAGGGGCAGCATCGTGCCTTCCTCGGCGACTGCTTGGCAGAGCCACTCGGCGATTCGGCTTTTCCCCGAGCCTGCTGGACCTACCAGGATGACCAGCCGGTGGTTGTCCCCTTTGTGGTCGATGACTTCGTCGCAGACCTCGCGGAGCAAGGTGCGCACCTCCTGTCGTCCGACTAGAGGACTTTGTCGGATGTTCAAAAGACCGGTGGTTCGTTCCGTGTCGGCGTCGAGATGGGGATTTCTCCCTGGAAAACCTCGGCCTTTGGGAAGGGGACGTGACGAGGCTGCGCGGGTCTTAGGGAGGTGATAGCGTTTGGGCTCGACGTTGCTGGGGCGGAACTGGGCCCAGTCGCGTCGTGCCTGAGCTGCAAATTCCCAACGGTCCCACGGTTTCTTCGCCAGACAACGGTGGACGAACTCCTCGGCGCCGTCGGGAGAGTCGATCATGGGGATCAGAGGGGGGAGCTCTGAAAATGCGTGATGACGGAGGAGCTCTTTGGGGTTCCCCGAAAATGGAGCACTGCGGCCTAGCAATCGATAGAGAATGCAACCGAGAGAGTAGAGATCCGTGGCGCCGCACACATGATGCTGTTCATGCTGGATTTGCTCGGGGGCCATGTAACCTGGGGTTCCGGCTCCCGCATGGGGCTTGAAGGTCGGTGCCTTTTCGCCGTCGAGTCGCTCGTCGTGAGTATCGGCTTTGAGCCAGGCAAGGCCAAAGTCGAGCACATGGGCTAGGGGCGGCTGGCCCGGGACTTCCTGGACCAACACATTGGACGGTTTGAGGTCGCCGTGGATGATGCCCCGGGCGTGGGCATGAGCGAGCGCGCCCAATACTTGGTCGCAGACGTGCCAGATCGCAGGCCAGCTCATTCCCGTGTGGCAAAGATCGTGAAGGCTCACGCCTTGCACGAGATCCATGGCCAGGTAGGGGGAGCCGTCGCGCAGTCGACCGAAGTCGCGGGCTCGGACGATACTTGGATGGTCGAGTGCAGCGAGGGCGCGTGCCTCCTTGTAGAACCACATCACGTATTCTTCGACGTGGTCGGAGTCAGGAACGATGACGCGCTTGAGAGCGACGCGTTCGTTGCTGCCGAGATCGGTGCAGCTGTAGACGATGCCCATTCCCCCTTCTCCGAGAACGGTATCGATTCGGTAGCGTCCCGCGATCACGTCGCCTGCGAGCGCCTGGGAGCCCACTTGATTGACGTCAGGGGGGAGACCCGTCGTGACGACGGCCGCAGCGCTCGGGATTGTGGGCGGTTCGCTGTCCGGGCTGGACCTCTCGCGCAGAGCCCGAGTCGGCCCCGTGCCGATCTCGTGCCCCGGCGCCAGCGCAGAAGCCACCGGATCGGACAGGGGCGGCTCGGCGGCATGCACGTCCGTGTCTTCTTCGTCGCGGGTGTCGCCGGGTTCGGGCGTGGGATGTCCCGGTATGTAGGCAAGGGCCGCGTCGTGGGGGATGGCCGGGCGCTCGGAGGGCGGTGGCTCTTCTTGCTCTTGCTCGGGACGGGTGGCCGGGGCTCGGCTCATTTCCCGTGCGATCTCGAGAGGAGCCGAGGAGTGGTCCGGTGGTGGCTCGGTCGTGATGCTGGCTGGAGAAGGGGGGACTGAAGAGATCGGTGCTTCCTCGTCGGAAATCCGCAAATGGCCGTCCTGGTCGTTTCGAGCGGCTTCAGGGGTTTCAGGACGCGGAGCGGCAGAGCCCGTTTGCTTTCTCAATTGGGCCTTCACTCTTGGACCGGCAGGGGTCGATTGCTTTGCCTTTGCCATGGTAAGCGATTTTTGGCCTGTCTGGCGCAGAGCCAGGGAAGGCATGGGGAGCATACCCCGCGAGCGAGGTGCGTCGAGTCGGTGGGGGATCCTGGCGCTAGGCCCTCCATGGACCTGCTTCAGTTCCGCCTGACTCGAAAATGAGGGGCGGACTCGTGTCGCGGCGCCAATTTTGACTACCACCAGCGGGCCATTGGTGTAGTCTCCGCCCCCCCATGGCACCCGTTAGTGATCCCCCCCTTTCAGAGAAAGATCCCGAGATTTTTAACCTGATCCAGCAGGAGGAACGTCGCGAGACCGAAAAGATCCGGCTGATCGCCAGTGAGAACTACGCTTCGCGGGCGGTCCTCCAGGCCTCTGGCTCCATCCTGACCAACAAGTACTCGGAAGGCTACGCGGAGAAGCGATACTACGAAGGCCAGCAGATCATCGATCAAGTGGAATCGCTGGCAGTTTCCCGCATGAAGACCTTGTTTGGTGCCGAGCACGTCAACGTGCAGCCCTACAGTGGGAGCCCAGCTAACCTGGCGGTTTACTTGGCGTTCTGTCAGCCGAACGATCCCATCATGGGCCTTGCTCTTCCCGCTGGTGGACATCTCACCCACGGCTGGAAGGTGAGTATCACGGGGAAGTATTTCAACAGCGTTGGCTACGGCGTCACTCGCGACACCCATCTCATCGATTTCGACGAAGTGGCGAAACTGGCCCGAGAGCACAAACCCAAGCTCCTCTGGTGTGGAACAAGCGCCTATCCGCGTATCGTCGATTTCGGCAAATTCCGCGAAATTGCCGACGAGGTGGGCGCCACGCTCGTCGCAGACATTGCCCATATTTCCGGATTGGTTGCCGGTGGGGCGCACCCCTCGCCGGTTGGTATTGCCGACGTCGTGACGAGCACCACCCACAAGACGCTTCGTGGTCCTCGAGGTGGGGTCATCATGTGTCAGGCGAAGCATGCGAGCGCTATCGATCGCGCTGTATTTCCTGGACTGCAGGGCGGGCCTCACAACCACACGACGGCAGGAATCGCTGTTGCCGCCAAGGAAGCCCTGTCGCCCGAATTCAAAAAGTACGCTGCGTCAGTCGTGGAGAACGCGCGAACGCTTGCCGAGGCACTGATGGGACACGGTTTCAGTATCGTCACTGGTGGTACCGATAACCACATTGTTCTGGCTGACGTCACGTCCAAAGGAGTTCCGGGGAAGGTGGCAGCCAAGGCGCTCGACCGGGCGGGCATCGTCTGCAACTCCAATTCCATTCCGTTCGATCCCAGGAAGCCCTTTGATCCTTCCGGAATCAGAATCGGAACGCCGTCGGCCACCAGTCGCGGTATGGGCGTGGCTGAGATGAAGCTCTTGGCTGATTGGATCAACCAGGTCGTTGCCGCCCCGGACGACGAAGCCACCCTCGGCCGCGTCTTCGCGGAGGTCACCGAGTGCGTCAAAGCGTTTCCCCCACCAGGCATCCCAGCTTAAGCCCCGGTGAGCTAAGAAGTCCCCGCACGGGAGCCTCGAAGGTCCCCCGTCGATGCTTCGGCCGACCCGCCCGCGGGTCAGCCTCGGCGGAGGCTTTCGAGGTTGTGAGATGTGCTCTAGAGTCTTTTGAGTGAATGCCGAAGCGGGAGCGGATATTGCGGTTCTTCGAGTCTCGTGTGCCGATCGACGAGGGCTGGTGGCAGCCCTCGCGCAGCTGCTCAGTGGCTATGGGGCGAATATTCTCGACTCCGATCAGCATACCGATCCGCACGAGGGGCAGTTTTTTCAGCGGATTGTCTTCGATATCAGTGAGCTGACAACCGATCGTGCCACCTTGGGACGGGCCATCGATGAAGTGGCGACGCGCTTCAAGATGAAGGTTCGCCTGTCCTACCAATCCGACGAGCGCGGTGCGCCGATCAAGAAACGCGTGGCGCTCTTTGTTTCCAAGTACGATCACTGTTTTTATGATCTTCTCCTGCGTCATCGCGCGGGAGAGCTGTCGGGAGACTTTGCGCTCGTCGTGAGCAATCATCCAGATCTCGAACATGTTGCCAAGCAGTTTGAGGTTCCCTTTTTCGTGTTCGCAAAGAACAAGGAAAACAAGCTCGAGGTGGAAAAGCGGGAAATCGAACTCCTGAAAAAGGAGAAGATCGATTTGGTGGTGCTCGCTCGCTATATGCAAATTCTCAGTGATGGGTTCGTTGCTGAGTTTCCCCAACGCATCATCAATATTCACCACTCATTCCTTCCGGCTTTCGTCGGCGGGCGTCCCTACCATCAGGCTCATCAGCGCGGAGTCAAGCTCGTCGGAGCCACCGCCCACTACGCTACAGCGGATCTCGATGAGGGTCCCATTATCGAGCAAGATGTAGCTCGCTGTAGCCATCGGGATACGGTGGCCGACTTGATCAGAAAAGGGCGCGACCTGGAAAAAATGGTGCTGGCACGCGCGGTGCGCTGGCATCTGCAAGATCGTATTCTGGCCTACGCGAACAAGACGGTGGTGTTCGAGTAGCGCGCTTTCGCTGCGGTTCAAGAGAGGTTTGCATCACGCCACATGTTACGACGGACGCTTCTCCAGGGATGCCATGAAGCAACGGATGCTTCTCCGCAGGTGGGTCGATGGCCGGTGTGAAACGACAGATACCGTGCGACGCGACAGGTGCCATGAGGCGACAACAGGTGCCGTCAAGAGACAATAGGTGCCCTAAAAAGCCAAGAGAGATGTTGTCATAAGGCGCCCGATGCTTTGCCATGACTGCCATGAAGCAACGGATGCTTCTTCACGGCTGGCATGAGATCGACGACTGGTGTGAAAACGACAGGTGCCGTGCGAGGCGACAACAGGTGCCATGAGGCGACAATAAGTGCCGTCAAGAGACAATAGGTGCCCTAAAAAGCCAAGAGGAGCTGTTCAAAGACAGGCCATGCTTGGGGCTTCAAGCGCCAGCGGCATCGACCGTTCGAGCATGAGCGCGCAGCCAGGCTTCAAGCCGGGCGTGGGGCTGATTTTCTTGTCTGAGTCTGTGGGCCTCACGGTGAAGAGCTGCAAGACGTCGTCGATAAGAGCGCTGTCGTCCACCTGCCGCCTGCCAAAGTATCTCCACCTCGTGGTCGTCGAGGGCTCTCATCGTATCGATCGGCAATTCCGAAACAGAGATGCCACCCAGGCTTCTGCGATGCAGGTGTTGCAGCTTGAGACCGGCATGAAAGCACATGCGTCGGATTTGGCGTTTCTTTCCACTCTCCAACGTCAAGAGGAGCTCGGTCGACGCCGTGCTTTGCGCAAAGATACGGACCGTTTTTGCTCGGGCGAAGCCCTCCTTCAAGTGAATTCCTTCCAGGAGCTGGTCCAGGCGTGAGTCCCCCTCATCGAGCTCTTCATCGAGCCAGAGCCAGTAGACCTTTTCCGTCTGGTGCTCGGGGCTTAGCA
>CAYTRQ010000088.1:0-16176 GCA_964440025.1 uncultured Polyangiaceae bacterium
GGTGGGTGCGGCCCTCCGGGAATTCAAATGGGTCATCTCGGCGGCGCCTCGACTGGCTGAGCCCCACTACAATCTAGGTCTTCTGCTTTTGACCAGCGATAACGTTCCGGGAATGAGTCAACTCGAGGCATCCAAAAAGGCGATCAAGCACTTGGAAACTTACTCCTCCAGGGCTTCCCGGGGAGGGCCCGACGACGTCGATGAGCTGATTACGCGTGCTAAAACCAAGAAAGCCATCCTAGAGGCCCAGGCTCGCGAAAGGCAGTAGAGCGTGAAGAGTATGGCAGGCATCGAATCAGACCTCAGGTATCCTTCAACATGCGGTGACCGAGCGCAGCCGTGGAATGGGGCTCGACCGTCGAACAGGGATGAGGGGCGCGTCCGCGTTGTCCTGCTGTTCACATTCGTTCTTTTGGCGCTGCTGTCGTTCGTTCCCCGGGTGGCGTCTGCGCAGGAGGTGGCGAATGATGAGAGTTCTTCACGTGGAGAACGTGTCGTTACGATCAGTGAGGTGACCATCGTGGGACGAGTGCAGCGGCCGATTGCTGCTGTGGACGTGAGCCGAATTCAGCCAAAGCTGACGCTGAGTGAGCTGAAGCAGTCTTTTACCGATCGCATTGAACGAGCTATTTATCGCGCTCCGTTTTGACGTATCGTGAGCTTCGTTTTTGCTTTGTTCGTGGTGGCTCTCGCAGGCGGCTGCTGCGCGTTGGCCCGCCGTCGGGCGTCGCGCGAGGTAGCTCTCGCACGTCTGGCTCACCGTGCTGTTGCTCAAAACGGCGTCGCAAGCGCGCCCCGGAGCAGAGGGAAGCCCGTCCGAGATAGGGAGAGTGCCGGGGATGAGCACTCTGAATGTGACGATGACGAGGTGATTGAGCGAGCGTTGGCGGGAGCGGAATTGCGGGAGCGGACGGGTGCGGTGAGTGAGCTCGTGAGTCGTATTGAGTTGAGCTCGGCGCAGGCCAAAATCGAGAGAGCGGGGTTGATTCGCATTCCATTGTTGGCTGGCGGTGCTGGAGCGATTCTTTTGCTTGCACTGTCTGTTGGCGGTTCTGGGAGTGGAGCTCATTTCATCTCTTCCGGAGTTTGCCTTGCATCGGGGGCTGTGGCTGCCGTCCTGATTGAGGCTGAGTCGCGCAGGCGGCGTGCGGCGCTGGCCGAACGACGGACTGTGGCTCGCCGCCTTGCTCGAGGCCTGGATTCTGGACCTGCATCTGGATAACCTGGCCGCAAGCCATGGCGGAAACTTCTCAGCAGGCACCCCAGCGTTCCGGTCAGATGACGGCCGTGATGCGCGCAGTAGCTACCTCGGGGCCAAAGGTGCTGCGTGTCGGAGTTGTCAAGGGCGGGCGCGTGATTGAGGAGCGCATTATCTCCGATCGGGGTGACGTCACCATCGGTCCGAGTGAGAAAAGCACCTTTGTCGTTTCAACTCGAGTGATGGGGCGGCGCCATCGTCTTTTTCAGCGAGTCGGTGATGGTTATGTGTTGCGGTATGTGGATACCATGTCCGGACGCGTGGCTCTCAGCGGAGGCGTGAGCGACCTCGAGCAGCTCAAAGCCTACGCAACGCGAAGCGCCGATGGCTCCTACAAGTTGAAGCTGCCCGAGGAGTCCCGGGGAAAGGTGAAGATCGGTGAACTGACCTTTCTGTTCCAGTTTGTCGCGCCGCCCCCGACTGAACCGCGGATCGAGCTTCCAGCGGTCGTCACCCATGGGGCGACCGGGGTGGACTGGCGGACGACGATCATTGCAGCCTTTGCCTTTTTGGCTCACTTCATGGCTATTGGTGCCATGTATTCGGATTGGCTCGATCCTCCCGTTGATGATGATCTGAGTATGGCCGGTCTTGTGGAGACTCTCGATCAACTTCCTCCTCCTCCGCCGCCGGAAGAGAAACCGGTGGAACAGGAAACGCAGGAGGCAGAAAAGGCGCCTGAAGAGAAACAGCAAAAGCCGACTGAGGCACCCTCCGTAGATATCCCAGAGAGCGGTCAATTGAACGAAGCGCAAGCAGCTGCGCTGAGCAACGAGCTCGAGCAGATGTCGATGGCAACTCTCGCGGCATTGGGGTCGGCGGGGCCTGCAACGAAAGGTGTGCTCCAAGGGAGTGATCTGCCGACGCAGGCGCTGGATACCGCTGCAGCGTCGGATGCCGGGGTGGGAGTTGGTGGAGATTTGAAGCTCGGCGGAGGGGGCGGCGTCGTAAAGCCCGGTTCGAAATCGAAGCTTTCTGATATCGGCTCCGCCAAGGCGGAAGACACGTCCTCCACCGGGAGCGTGAAAAAGGTGGAGGGCCCCAAGGGATCGGCCCAGGTTTCTTCCTCTGTTTCTGCTGGAACCGTAGCCAACGCGCCACGAATTGTCGCCGGGATGAGCGCGGGCTTTCGGCGTTGCTTTCAGCGGGCGCTCGAACAGAATCCGGATATTGGGGGCTCCATCCGGTTGACCCTCCGAGTGGGACCTGGTGGCGAGGTCATCGGGATTTCCGCCAGTCAGTCCGGAAACCTTCCTCCGAGTGTCGTTGCCTGTGTCAAAAGCCGTGCGCGAGCGTCCCAGTTTGCACCGCCCCAGGGTGGAAGTGCCGTGGTCGAGGTCCCTGTGACGTTTGTCAAACAGTAGGCAATCGGCAAATGACGGTCTCAAGAGCCAGGGCAGGCGGGCTGCCGCTGCCGCGGTGTGGCGGATCGAAGGTGCCAGAGCCACTCATTTCGCTCGGCTCATGTGACGCCGTCGTCCCCTCCCTTGTCCCCAACGAAGGAGCGATCGCTTCGCTGATTGATCGAGTTTTCAGCCGCAAACGGGGGATGATGCGGTTTGACACCCCCAGGGAGGCCTTCTATTGTCCGAAATAGCTGTTTTTTGAGCGTACGAGCTGGATTTCGGCTATCATTTGACCATGCGTTTCCGTGCTACCGTCATCGCTGCTACTGGTTGGGTCCTTTTGTTTGCCAGCCATGGAGCCGTTTGGGCGCAGCAGGGCGATGAGGTGGCGCAGCAGGGCGATGAGGTCGAGGCGGATGGGGAAGTGGCCCCAGCTCAAGGGAGTTCGGATGAACGGACCTTCGAGCAGATGATCGACGAGGCGCAGGCTCTTCAGGAACGTATTGTCGAGCAAGCGAGGACCATCAGCCATATGCTGAGAGCTGCTCGCCAAGCCGAGGACGTTGTCCGTCGGCTTTGCCTGGACGATAAGCTCAATCAGATTGACATCGCCAGTCAGAATGCAACCGATAGCCTCGAAGCGATGAAGGCGGCGGCAAAAGTGGGTGAGGACATCCAGGCGCGTCGCGACTATTTTGTCGTGCGTTCTCTTGCCGAAACAGCCGAAGCGGTCGCCGAGGAGGCGAATCAATGTATTGGCGGGGGCGCCGAGCCGATCAAAGGGGCTAGTCTCAATGTCACCATGGATCCGGAAATCCCCAGCGGTGAGACGACCAAGATGGACTCCATCACACCGAGAACTTCAGTTCCCAACACTGCTGCGATTCAGGATCCGCCGATGTCAGCAAGCCCGGTATTGTAGGAGTTTCGCCAACGGGCTGTAGTTGGTGCGCCGTACTTCATGAACCGACGCGTCGTTTCGGCCGTGCTTTCGGCTGTGCTGTTTCTTTCTCGAGGCAGCGGTGCGCAAACCACTGGCTTGAGGGGACCCCAGCCCTGGCTTGGGGATCGCGCTGTTGGTGAGGGGATAGGAATTCGCGCCGGGAACTTCGAATTGCATCCGGGGGTTTCTGCCGAGTTCGGGTTCGACTCGAACTTCTTTCAACGTGCCGCTAGCGGCATCGAACGTGATCAGTTTGGACGTCCGGCCTCGGCCCTTCGTTTGAGAGTCACGCCCCATTTCCTTCTTCGGACCCTCGACCGACGACTCGATACCGAGGGGCAGGCTCGTCCCAGGAATATAGCTTTCGAAGCTGGCGCACAACTGTCCTACAATGAGTTGTTCGGGTTGAGGCAAGACTCGCGCGCCTTGTTCGAGGCTGCACGAAATCTCCAAGGTGGAGGTGGCCTCTCTCTGTCGATACTCCCCAACCGAAAGTGGTCTGCGGAGGCGGAGGCCAGTTACTTTTACGTCTACGATCCGACGAATCAGGGGGGGCTCACCTCTGACTTCAGCCGCCACTTGCTCGACGCAGGAGCTGGCCTCAATTGGGCACCTGGGGGAGGAGCCTTCGAATGGCAACTGCTCCGCTACGCGACGCGCTTGTCGCTGTTCGATCAGGAAAACTTTGCCATCTACAACAATCAGCGGCACCTCTTTTTGAGTTCAGGGTCTTGGAAGTTTCTGCCCAAGACGGCTCTGCTGTTCGACGGCGAGTGGGGTCTTGTTCGCTATGCTCCAGGAGCATCGCTCAACGATGGTGGATGGATTCAAGGAAGATTGGGCCTCAACGGTCTCGTGACGACACGACTGGCCCTTTCGGTCATGATGGGGTGGGCTTCGAGTTTTTATGTGAATCAAAACGGCATGGCTCGAAATTACGATGATTTCGTGGGCAATGCGGAGGCAAGCTTCTATATCACTTCCGGGGAGGAAAGAAGACGTCCGGGGTTTCCCCATGTCGGCCCCTCGAAGTTGAGCCTGGGCTATGCGCGCACATTTCAAGATGGATATCTTGGGGATTTCTTCCAGCGTGATCGTGGCTACGCCCAATTGGGGTATCTCGTCGGCGGAGTTGTCCTGACTCGAGTCGAGGGTGGCGTTTCGCTCATTAACTATCCAGACTTTCTTCTGGAGGGAGCTGAAAATCCTGGGTTTTCCGAGGTGCGCTTGGATTTGATGGGATTTGCGGAGTACCGACCGATGACTTCAGTCGGCGTCAACTTGACCGTCTCGTACGATCAGAACTTCTCTCGAGTCTTGCAGGCGGTGACATACAATGATGACCTCTCGTTCAATCGGTTTCGTGCCCTTCTTGGCCTGAGGTGGTTCTTGTGAACAGGCGACATGCATTGCCCTCCAAAGAGAAGTGTGTTTTAGGAAAGTCGACGAGCTGCGCGTCACTCGAGGAAGACGAAACGGGCTGCTTGAGCCGTTCATTGCGCCAGAGAGGGGCCGGCTTTGCCGGTGCTGGAACGGGGGTTGTTTTTGGCCGGCGTTTTCTGCTTCTGCTGGCTGTTGTCGGTTGTTCTCCAAAGCTCAAAAGGCCTGGCTCTTCCCTGGCTGCCCCGACCGACAAGACCACCTTGGGACCGGGTGACCATTTTCGGATGGAAATCGTAGGAGAGAAGGATCTCCCTACGGAGTATCAGGTTGCCGCAGATGGCACGGTGACCCTGCCGTACATTCACGTGGTCGAGGTTGCCGGACTCGAGCCCCACGAAGTGGCGGCACGAGTTCGCAAAAGGCTGATGGAGGCAGATATCCTGACCGATCCCAGCGTAGTCGTCACAGTCACCGAATATCGGAGCAAACGTGTCACCGTTCTTGGTCAGGTCCAAAAACCGGGCAGTTTTCCTCTCGAGCCTGGAATGACGCTATTGCAGGCGATTTCTTTGGCGGGAGGATTCACGAGCTTGGCAAACGTGGGACGGGTGAATCTCACACGGACCTCGGGGGGAGAGGCGAGAACCGTGGTAGTGGACGTCAGGGCCATCTATGAGGGGGTGGCGGAAGACATTCCGCTCCAGCCCAATGACCGCATCTTCGTGCACGAAAGGGTCTTCTGACGGCCGCCCCCGGAATCATTCAAATGTCTTTGATCGCCGGGGCTTCAGCGATCGGCAATGGTTTTAGAACTTCTTGCGGATATCCACCCCAATTCGGAGCAGCGGGCTCGTTGGGCCGCGTCTCGGTCCGAGAGCCAAGCTTTGCTCCGAAGGAATGCTGAATGGAAGGCCGGTCCCCAATAGTCCCGCAAACTTCCAGCCCTGAAGCTCGTAGGCGATTCCGAGGGCGATTTCTGCGGGGAGTAGGTAGCCCGGCGCTTCACTTCTGTTTGCGAGCTGCTCGATGAGAGTCGGAGCGAGCTGGAGCTCAGCGAGCATGGTCGTCCTTTGGGTCAGTCGATACGCAGCTCCAGTTCCCCAGCGGAGTTGAGGGCCCCAACGTGTCAGAGAAATCTCGGAAACCTCTCGAGCGCGGACGGCAAGATCGAAACCGAGCGTCACTCGGTTGAAGTCCAATTCGAGGCTGGTTCCTAACTCCACGCGGGGCGCCCGTTCACCACTGAAATCGCTGGGGGAGCCAAGCGGCAAGAAGGCGGTCAAATAGCTACGAACGAAAACGGGGAGGGGCCACTGGACCCCGAGGGAAAGCCGCGGATCACCCCCAGCAAAGGCAGAGATGGGCTCTCCGACGCCAATGGGAGCAAGCCCCTGTCCTTGCTGAAACACGTGAAGAGGAAAGGCAAAGCCCACGTCCAAGCCTTCCGTGATCCCGGCCCCGACGAGAAGTTCCTCCAGGAGGACCAACGATACGACGTCCGAGGTGGTTCCTGCTGGGGAAGGTGAGGGCTGGCTTCCCGAGATGGGGCGCAGGAGGAGTGATGAGCGAACGCCGAGCGAGATAGCCCCCTGTCCGGGAGTGGTGGCTGGCTGCAGTGTCTGGAAAGTCCCTGGCGTGGCCGGCGCAGGGAGGCCATTGGAGTCGATGGAGCCGAAATCCTGCTGGGCTTGGGCTGGGCGAGCCCACAGCGGAACAAGCGCCCAACACAGAAAAAAGAGCCACTTCCAGCGCGCTTGCTTGCGAGGCGGGGTGCCGAGCGGACCCAGGGCGGAGCTCTGGTGGGAGGGGGCCCATCGTCTCCTCCTCAGGGGGAGGCGACCAGGGAAAGGCCGACACACGTCATTGAAAGACTCTGGAACCCGACGCACCGAGCTTTGCAGGTACCAGACCGAGAGCGGCGACGCCAGAGGCCCTTGTGGTAGAGGGAGGCCGTGAATTCGGCCCTTCTTCCCCTCGTGCTTGGTTCCGCTTCTCCTCGACGTCTGCAGATTCTCGAGCAGCTAGGTCTTTCTCCTTCGGTTCGGCCTCGAGCGATTGATGAGTCCCCGCGGAGCGGCGAGCTGCCCGATAGCTATGTAGAGAGGATCGCTCTGGCGAAGTTGACCGCGATCGCCCCGCATCTCGGGCCCCGCCCGATCGCTTGTCTCGTCGCCGATACCACCGTGGCTCTCGGTGATGAGCTTCTTGGAAAACCCCGTGACCATGAAGACGCATGCGATATGCTGCGTGCGCTCTGTGGACAGACTCATCGTGTCCTCACGTGCTATGCTGTCGCGACCTACTTCCAGGAAGAAGCCGACAATCGGCGAGTGGTTCGGACCGTGATCACGGACGTCACCATGCGAGCTGCGACTGAAAGGGAAATAGCTGGCTATGTGGCAACGGGCGAATGCCATGACAAGGCGGGCGCTTATGGCATTCAGGGCAAAGGGGCTTTTTTGGTCGAGGCGATTCGAGGTTCATACAGCAATGTCGTCGGGTTGCCTATCTGTGAGCTGGTGCTGGATCTCAAGCAGCTTGGCGTGCTTGGTGACTACCCATGAAGAACCGATGGGGCCTCGGGGTGCGTCATTTGTGTTCCAGCTGGGGTGTGCTGATTGTCGCTCTGGCCGCTCGACTTTCTGTTGTGTGGTGGGCCAGCGGCCGGGTGCCACCGACGGCGGACGGTGAATTCTACCATATCGTCGCCCAACGCATCGCAGCAGGTGAAGGGTATACGTGGCTGTGGCCGGACGGGGCCGTTACCTATGCAGCTCATTATCCCGTTGGCTATCCCAGTTTGCTCGGAGTCATTTATTTTCTGGTTGGGCCCCATCCAACGGCTGCCATGGTCATGAATGCTTTTCTGGGAGCAGCTGGTCCCGTCGCCATCGTAGGGGTTTGCCGCGAGGCCCTCGCGGCGAGCCCCTTTCGGCGGCACGCAAGGTGGGCGAGCTGCCTCGCGGGTTTTATGGCTGCTTTGATGCCGAGCCTTGTCCTTTATACGCCGGCGGTGATGACCGAGGGGGCCGTGGCTTCAGTCGTTGCCGTCGCGGCGCGCGTGGCCGTTGCGCTCCGTGCGCAAGGTGGAATAGGGAAGTGGGCTGCTCTCGGCTTGCTGATGGGCTTCGCCACGCTGATCCGTCCCCAATCCATCCTGCTCGCACCATTGCTGGGGATCGTGGCGACGAGAAGGCATGTCATCACCTCTCGGCTCCGAGGGAACGACCTTCCGGGCACAAGGACCGAAATGTTGCGCCGTGCGGCGGGGGGAGGATTTGTCTTGGCGCTTGCCCTTCTCGTGTGTTTGCCTTGGACGTTGCGCAACTGCGACAAAATGGATCGTTGTCTTTTCGTGAGTGCGAACGCCGGCTGGAATCTTCTGATTGGGACCTTCCCCGAAGGAGAGGGAGCCTGGGTTCCTCTGCAGGGAGAAAGGGTCCCCTCGGAATGCAGGACCGTCTTCCAAGAAGCCGAAAAAGACCAGTGTTTTGGACGGGCGGGCCTTCGTCGCGTGTTGAATCGGCCTTGGTCGTGGTTGGCCCAGATCCCAGCGAAATGGCGACAGACCTTCGACTTCACCGCGGCAGCCGCCAATCATCTTCGTGAAGCAGGTGCCATCGACCAATCGGCCTCCCGTGCTTTGACCGTTTTCGAATTGGTGACCCAGCGCCTTGCGCATGTTCTTGCGGCGGTCGGAGTGGCTGGTGTGGCTTGGTCCCGATGGGCCTTTGACGAAAAGAAACGCACGGCCCTCGTGAGTGGACTGCTTTTCATCGCAATATTGGGATTTGCTGGTTGGGCTGCGTGGGTCGGTTGGGGGGCCGTCCTCGTTTTGACTTTCCTCGGGAGGGGGCTTTTCTCCTCGGTGGGGATATTTTGGGGCGTGGGAGCATTGGTCACGACGGCTCTTGTGCACGGTGCCTTTTTCGGGGCGGGGCGCTATTTCTTGCCTCTTGTCCTGTGGACGATGCCGCTGACCGCTTTGGGGTTAGGAGCGTTCGCTGCACTGGGAGGCCAGCTTCGAGCTCGAGCAAACGGGTCTTTCTGATTTCCTTTTTTGAATCTTTTGACACCCTGCTCCCCGCCAAGCGATAATCCTGTGCATGGCTCTCATCGACACTCCGGAGGCTGCCCGGCGCCTCGCCCGCGCTATAGCCAGTGATCTGTCACTTTATAACGAGGGAAAGATCGCCAAGGGCATCGAGGAGGACTGCCTGTTCGAGGAGCTGGAAGAGGAAATCGAAGAGGGGCGCGCGCTCTACAAGAGTCGGGTGTCGCCGGACCTCTATGGCTCGAACTTCTATGATCGCGCTTTGGTGGATATCTTGGTGCGCTCCAAAGGGCATATCAAAAGCGAGATCTGGTGAGCTAGAGCATATCTCACAACCTGGAAAACCGCCGCCGACGCTTTCCCGGTGGCAGACGAGGCGAGCAGCAACGGGGCCTTTTCCAGCGCGTTGTTCGATGTTCCAGGTTTCTTATTGGAGTGTAGTCCGGGAGCCCCCTCGAGGTGCTCACTCGCGTCTCGTTCACGAGCGGGAGCAACAACCACGTTCGTTGATCCGGGGGGGGCGACGCAGCTCCCATTTTGCGGGCGACAATGAGTTCAATGCGGATTCGGCTTGAAGGAGAATTTCCGCCCGAGCGACTCGACAAAGTTCTCGCCCGGCGGTTGCCCGAGTTCACGCGTGAGACCCTCAAGCGATGGATCCTCGAGGGGCGCGTCGTGGTCGATGGGGAATCGAAGCGCCCGAGAGACCTCGTTGGGCCGGGAAGCACCATCGACGTGGCGCCCGGCCCGCCACCCCAAACCTCGGCCCAGCCTGATGCCTCGGTCGAATTTGGCGTCGTTTTTGAGGACGAGTCCCTTCTCGTCGTGAACAAGCCAGCGGGACTGGTTGTCCATCCTGGCCGGGGCCATCGGACGAAAACCCTGGTCAATGGCCTCCTTGCACGGCCTGGAGTCGGCCGTCTGCCTTCGGATCCCCTCGATTCCGAGGGACAGTTCCGGCCCGGGATTGTTCACCGCATCGATCGAGACACTTCGGGACTGCTGGTCGTCGCCAAGACCGAGATGGCGCGTGAGGGCCTCAAGAAGCAACTCTCGGAGCACACGGTGGAACGTGCGTATTTGGCTCTGACCCGAGGTGTTCCGAGAGAGGGCAAGATCGCCACGCTTCACGGTCGCGATCCCAAGAGACGGATGCGATTTTCTTGCCAAGTGCTCCGAGGGAAGCAGGCGGTCACCCACATTTCCGTGGAAAAGGTGCTCGGGGAGGGAAAAGCGGGCTTGGTTCGATGCACATTGGAAACGGGACGAACTCATCAGATCCGCGTACATCTGAGCCAGCACAGGGGCACTCCTCTTCTCGCCGACGCGCTTTATGGTGGCTTTCGCGGGGCTGCTCCCGTCGTTTCAATCGAGAAGAATCTCGCCAGGCACGCCTTGCATGCTGCGGTTTTAGGCTTTGTGCATCCGATCACCGGACAAAGGCATCGATTCGAGGAGCCGCTGCCTGCCGACATGGCGGAGGCGCTCGCGGCGCTCGAGCGCCTCTGAGGCCATGAACCGGCTTTGCGGATTTACCGAGCCAGGAGATGGGAGAAGCGAATTCGCAGGAGCGCGAGAGCCGCGAATCCCAGCAGGACAGACCACCAGAGAGTTGCGAAGCGAATGAGCAACATCGCAGCTGTCGCCGCCCCGGCAGAGATGGCACCCAATTCGACGAGCTGTGTCTGCATGAGGGTTTCTGCGACGCCGAGCCCTCCCGGCATGGGGATCAGAGCGCCTGCCAGGGTGGCTGTGGCGTAGAAAAAGATGGCCAGGAGTCCCGGAACGACCTGCTCGAGGCCAGAGAGAAGCCCCCAGAGTGCCAGCCCTTCGGCTCCCCAACCAATCACCGAGAGAAAGGTCGGTACGAGAAGAAACTTCGGATCGGCCACCTTGCGAAGGCTGTCTCTGGCTGTTTCCAGGCGTGGCAGCGCCGCCCCGAGGCGCCCCCCTCGGTTTCGAATCGCCGACAGCAACCGGTTGGCCGGTGCGTCCCAGAGAATGAGAGTCAAAGCCGCGGTGACGACCGCGATCCCCAAAAGGGCCCATGGAAGGCCTCCAGAAAAGCCTAAGCTCCCCAACAGCACGAGCACTACGATGCCGACGACATCGGTCAAGCGTTCGGCAACGATGATGGGGGCTGTCAGCGCGGCGTCCACGCCGTGGGTTTTTTGCAAAACGGCGCTCTTGAAGACCTCACCAACCTTGCCTGGCGTCACCGTCAACACGAATCCAGACAGGAAGACAAGAAAGCTGTCCCACCGAGGAATCTTGTGGACGCCGACGCGCTTGAGATAATACTCCCACTTGAGGAATCTGAGACAGTAGTTGAACGACGAGAGGGCAATAGCCGCACCAAAAGTCCACCACGAGAAGGAAAGCAGCGCGCTTTGTATCTCGGCAAGTCCGGTTGCGATGACGAAGATGCCGTAGATCGCTATGCCGAGAAGCAGTGCGAGGATAAGACGGCGGAGGAAAACGGTCACGGCAGGGCGTCCTCGGGTAGGACGGATGTCTGGGCCGGGCAAGCCCTCCCGAATTTTTCCTCGTTTCCCCTGTACGACCGAGCCAGCGAGTCCTAGCTTAAGAGCGTGAACTCTCCTCTCAGCACCGCAGGCGATGATGAACGTCGCCTTTCCCAGCTGGCGGAAGCCTCTTCTGCTCTCAGAACGGAGCTTGCGAAGGTCATCGTTGGACAAGATGAAGTTGTCGAACAGATGCTTATCGCGGTGATAGCAGGCGGTCATGCTCTTTTGGTGGGCGTGCCCGGGCTGGCCAAGACTCTGTTGGTTTCCAGTGTTGCGAGCTGCCTCGATCTCACCTTCGGGCGCGTTCAGTTCACCCCGGACCTTCTGCCAGCAGATATCACGGGGACCGACGTGCTCCACGAGGTGGAGCGCGAAGGCCGAATTCGGCATGAGACGGAGTTTATGCAGGGGCCGATATTTGCCCATTTGGTTTTGGCGGACGAAATCAATCGAACCCCGCCGAAGACCCAAGCAGCCCTGCTTCAAGCCATGCAGGAGGGTGTAGTGACCGTTGGTGGGCGAAGTCATCCACTCCCTCGTCCCTTTCAGGTACTTGCCACCCGCAATCCGATCGAACAGGAAGGGACCTATCCTCTCCCCGAGGCGCAGCTCGATCGGTTCTTGCTGGAAGTGCACGTCGGATATCCGACGGAGAGTGAGGAGCTGGAGATTGCGCGTCGCTCGACGTCCGGTCCTACGCCTGAGCTGACCCCCGTGGTGAGCTTGGATGACGTCGTGGCTTTTGGCCGGTTGATCCCTCGTATCCCGGCCACTGAAGAAGCCGTAGCTCTCGCGGTGGCCCTGTCGAGGAAGTCTCGTCCCGACTCCCCTGACGCGCCGGATCCCATCCGGAAGTACGTTCGCTTCGGTGCCGGTCCTCGTGGAAGCCGGGCCTTGGTGCTTGCAGCAAAGGCGAGAGCTGCACTCAGTGGCTGTCCCGCGGCAGATGTTGACGACGTTCGCTCGGTGTCCGTTGCTGCGCTCCGCCACCGCCTGGTTTTGGGCTATCGTGCAGAGGCGGATGCCGTTTCTGCGACAGAACTGGTTGAGGCCCTTCTTTCCGCGAAGTCATGAAGTCGGTTTCACCACTCTTCCTCGCTTGCCGCCAACGTGGGCCTCTGGCAGGGTTCGCCGCGACGGAATAATTGGCGCAGTTCATGCGCTCTGTCTGTGGACACCCCATGCGCACCACAATCGCCCTGGCACTCTTGCTCCTTTTTTCCTTCCTCTCCGCTTGCGGCAAGCGGTACATTCCCAATACGGACGTCATCGATACACCCCACAATCGCAGCGTGGTGGAGTTCTGTGAGGAATATCGTCGAGCTGTAGAAAAGCGAAATGTCGGACTCTTGATGTCCCTCGCTCATCCGACTTACTACGAGGATGGCGGCAATATCGACGCGACCGATGACATCGACTACACCGGGCTTCGCGAATTTTTGACGACCAAATTCAAGGACACCAGAGCCATCCGCTATGAAATCCGCTATCGGCGTGTTGATGACGGCCCCGGTGAGAAGATTTTCGTCGATTACACGTTCAGTGCGAGTTACAAACTGCCGACGGAAGAAGGGGAAGTGTGGCGGAGAGAGGTTTCAGATAACCGTCTCGAGCTTCTTCCCGTCGAGGACACCTACAAAATCCTGTCGGGCATGTAAGCTGCTGTCGTTCTCCTACGGGTGGGGGAGAGCGTGGACCAGCTTCGTTGACGCGGTGGGGGGAACCGCCACTTCCTCGACGCTCATGTAAGCAACGCGCAACCCGTTGGAGTGCGCCTCCACAGAAAACTGGACCCAAAACGAGCTCGTTTTTCCCGCGGTTGTGAGAGTGTGGGTGACAAGCAGACCGATCTCTGCGTTCTGCTTCGTTCTGGTGATTCGGATCCTCGTCGGATCATAGTCCAGTTTTGAAATATCGGGTTCGCCGAGCGCCTCGAGAAGCTCTTCTCGGTCGAGACTACGGACCCGGCGGTGACTCCTTCGTTGGTGTCGAATGCGCGCCGTCCCCGTGACGAGGGTTTCCCAGGTTGGGTGGCCCCTACGGAGGCTTGCGAAGAACGTTTCGACAAACCGCCGGATTCGAGCGTCGGAGATGATTGGGCTACGTGCCGAAACGTCAGGTGGCGGAGCACCGCCAAGTCGGGGAGAAGGTACCATTGCGCCTCCTTTCGCCGCGTGGGGAGTGGGGCGTTCGATATCCGGGGCTTGCACCCGACAAGACATGCTAGCGGCTAGACTCCTGCGGGTAGGGTGGCAAAAGATCGACTTGGCATCGAGATGGCTTAGATTCGCTCGGTCTCGGGAACGCTCGTGCGAGTGGCCGTGAGAAGGTGTTCGTCTGGAAGTCTTTCCCACCCGACGGGTAGCGTTTCTGGTCCACTGATCGCCGCCGCGAAACGCGCCTGATCCAGATTCGGGTGGGATTCTTCGTCGGCCCCGAGAGTCGCGAAGTCCGAGCGGCCCTTGTAGATTCGCAGGCCCAGCATTCCCTTTCGATGGGCGACCATGAGAAACTCACCGCTTTGCAGCCAGAGGTCTCCATCGAACCGAGGGACTCCTCGAGTATCGCAGAGCGAGTCGAGACGCTGAAGGACGTCACGAAGTGCATTGCGCAGGGTGGCGTCGTCGAGAGGAGCAGCTCGCCGCGCTGGTGCACGATCGCGGGCCGTCGCGAGCGTGCCGGCGGGGAGCGCAGCCAGGAATAGGCTAAATGCTAGCTCTGTAAAGGTGTCTCCTTTCAGATTTCCAAGCAGGAACTCAGGCAAGGCGGAAGCGACTGCGGCCCGAAGCTCAGCGTGCTGTGCTTCGGGACCTTGGCAAGCAAATAACAGATGTCCATAGCGAAGGGGGGGAGTCGTCTCGGTGCGCAGGCCCTGCTTGGTGTCGCAAACGTGGGCGAGAAGCGAGTGAGTTCTGAGGTCCTTGAGGTCCTCGGCGATAGGGACGGGGTCGCGGTGTTCTTCCGGCCTGCGACGCAGCAGGACCTCGTCCTTTTGAAAATAGCCGGCGCCCCAAGCGAGTGCGCTTTCTGGGCTCCGGCGTACGGCCAAGAGCGGCTCGTGAGCTCGCACCACCACGCTAGCGAGGTCTGGACGGCTCCCGATGAATGCGAACGTGCGCGACATCAACTTTCCTTCTAGTTTCGGGCTTCCTGAGGCAGGATACCACGAAAGGCGGAATCAGCACTCCTCCTTGACGTAGCTGTTGCGCCACAGTGGGATATGCTGCCACCATTGATCAGAATGAAAAGGAGAGGTTTCGGGTTCCTTTTGGCGGCTGGCCTCGGATCCGGCGCATTCGGTTGTAGCGCTATTTATCCGGAGGTGGCGACGCCCGTCCGTCCTCCGAATTCCTTGAGCTCCAGCCAAGGCGAGCAGCCCCCACCCGAGGATCTCTACTTCTTGTACTTCGAGGGAGCGACGGTGCCTCCTCGCACGCGGGATGGCCGGGAATGGGAAGGAGGGGGGCCCGATACCTATGCGAAATTGTTGTGGGGGGAGCGAGAAATCCTCAAGACGCCGGTCGAACCTGGTACGAGAAAACCCACCTGGCCCAATCAGGAGAAGGTGAACTATCGGATCCCGGACGGGGCCGAACTGACCGTGGAGTTGTGGCACGACGATCCGATCAGGGATCATCCCTTGTGTCAGGTAGCGGTGCTGGACCTCAAGCATCTTCGCGCCGGAGGAAGAAGCGATTTTTACTGCGACAGCGGAGCACGTGTGACCCTAGGGGTCGAGCCCGCGCGGCCTGTCATGGGGCTTGGATTCTACTATGAGCTTCGGGGTGCGGAGGGCGTTCGAATCACTCGGGTCGTGGAACACTCGCCTGCAAAACGGGCTGGACTGGACAAAGGCGATCAGATCCTCACGCTCGGCGGGAAGCCGGTGAAGGAGATGGATGCGCTTGCGATCAGAAGCACGATCAATGCCAAGTCCCGGGAAGGCCTGAAAATGAAGGTGAAGCTCTCGGAGGGGGGAGTGAAGAATCTGGGGTTGAAAGAGGGTCCGATCTACCCGTTGCCAGAAGACGGGATTGAGCTAACAAAGGACTGAATGGGTAACGCTTTTCTCATCTTTGACTGGCCTAGCCTGGAGATCACCGGGCCCGACGCACAGAGTTGGCTCAACGGGCTTCTCACTTGTGATGTTTCAGGAGATCTGGAAGAGACGGCCGCCTGGGGACTGTTGCTGACAAAGCAGGGAAAGATCCAGGCAGAAGTCTTGGTGACGGGGCAGGGTGAGCATCTGTTCTTGGCGATCTGCGGAGGGGATATTGCACTCGTCGAGCAGACGCTCGATCACTTCCTCGTGATGGAAGACGCAGATTTGGGGCATCCCCAGTCCCCCGTGACCTGGGCATTGTGGTTGGGGCGCCAGCCTCCCGATCCTCACAAGCTTGTGGACGCCGGACTCGCTGGCAGTGGGATCGCCGGCAGTGGGCTGGAGTGGCGAGGCGTTTGCCCATGGGCACCGGAAGAAGCGTGGCTGCTGCGTGCTTGCAGTTCTCAGGAAGCGCTCCACACGGCTCTCTCGGCGCAGGGTGAAGAGCTTTCCGAAAGACAGTGGATCGAGCAACGTGTGAGCTGGGGTCTGCCCGAATTCGGCTTGGATTTCACCACGTCCGACAATCCTCACCAGGCGTCTCTCGAACGGCGGACAATTG
>CAYTRQ010000089.1:0-16087 GCA_964440025.1 uncultured Polyangiaceae bacterium
ACGAGCTAGTTCGCGTCCACAAAAGGACGCGAACGGGCAAGCAACAAAGCGTAGTGGAGCACAATGCAGGCAAAAAAGCGGAGTCGCCCGCCCTTGCCCCGGAAGGGGCGGGCGACGAAGCGGCATTTGAAGACGCGGACGAGCCATGATCGGTTGGCCCGAGCATCCCATGAGTTGGTTCGGGCTCCCTCCGGACCCGGTCGCCTGGACGGCACTCGGCCTGGGACTCGTCTTGTTCTTGCTACCCGGTCAGAGGCTTCAACGGCTCGCTCGGCTCCCCCTTCGGCCGACGACTGCCCTGCTTTCTGGAGCGGCGGCAGTGCTCTCCGTGGGGTACTTCCACTACTACCTCGGTGGCAGTCCCCGTATTGTCGACGCCGGCACCTATCTTCTGGAGGCGCGCACACTTGCCACGAGACACTTCAGCTTCCCGGTTCCCGAGCCCACGGCGCTCTTCCGCGGCCGATTTCTCACCCAGGTCCTCGGTGCTCAAGAGCCTCCCGGCCCCCTGGAGCTCGCTCCCATCTTTCCACCAGGCTATCCAGCCCTGCTCTCTTTGGGTGTTCTTGCCGGTGACTATCGGCTCGTTGGGCCCCTTCTCGCCGCAACCACGACGGCGCTCACAGCCTGGCTGGCCTGGGAAATCACAGAAAGCAAGCAGACATCCCTCCTGGCAGCACTGCTCAGCCTACTCTGTGCCGCCCTCCGCTACCAGACAGCCGACACGATGAGCCACGGCTTGTCCGTGCCACTGTTCACCGCCGCGCTAGCCATCAGCGTCCACATGACCAAAAAGGGCACCTCGCCGGGACTCTTGGCGAGCCTGGGGGGATGCCTCGGTTGGCTCGTTGCCACCAGACAGCTCACTGGGGTTGTCGGACTGATCGCCTGCCTTTCGGTCCTCTGGTCCCCCAAGAACAGCGCCGAGAGAAAGAAAGGCCAAGGGAAACCTCGTGATGTCTTTGCATTCATTGCGGGCCTCGCTCCGGGTCTCCTCCTTCTCGGCACACAGCACCTCGCGATCACCGGCGACCTACTCCTCTCCCCCCAAATCGCCTACTATCAATCGGCGGATGGCCCCCCAGGATGCTTTGGCCTCGGGCTCGGAAAGGGCTGCCACTACGAGCATGCCGACGTGGTCACCGAACAGGGAACCAAAGGACTGACTCTCGAGTGGATGCTCAGAAATACGCTCTATCGTCTCCATTGGCACAGCCTCGATGTCGCCAATCTGGAGTTGCTTTGGCCTTTCGGTGTATTTTGGCTCGCTCGGTACCGAAAGCGACCAGGCGTTGCGCTCCTCCTCACCGCTATGGTGCTTCTCTCTGCCGCCTACGCCCTCTTCTATTTCCAAGGTAGCTATCCAGGCGGAGGCGCTCGATTTTTCGCCGCGTTGATCCCGATCGTTCAAGTCGGACTGGCCGCCGCATTCACTGAGCGAAAAATGGGGAGGCACCTGGTCGCGCTCTCGCTCGTTGGTTTTTCTCTCCACGCTGTCCACTTGCACCGGGCACTTCCCGGCTTGAAAGGGAAGCCACAACCGCAAAAGATGGTTGACGGGGTCCCGGCAGCCGTCTCCGCTCACGCATTCAATGTGCTCTTCGACCCAGCCAGGGTACGGGCAGGACAGGCTCCTCCTGTAGTGCGCTGGACCGGTGACAGTCGCACCCTGGAGCCGCCCGAAGAGCCTCGACCGCTCGTCTTCGAATCCGAGGCCGATTGGCCCGTGCTCGGACAGCAGGCACTTTGGACTCATCCCGACTTCGTCGACGCTGCCTGCGTCAGCAGGGGTCAGGCGCTCGCCTTGCATCCGGTCCCTTGGCATCCGGAGTCACACGGAGTGGAGGCCCGAGGTCCGGCGCTCGAGCTGGAGCTGACAGGGGCACCCAGCGGAAACTACCTCGTCACGCTGCACTTCTACGGTCCGTCGCTCGGCTGCATTTCGCGGCGCGTCGGCCAGCACCGACTCCCGCAGCATTTGCACCTCCCTCCAGAAACCCTGTCCCCCATGCTTCTTCAGGGGGTGACCCACCTCGACCGTGTCACGGCAATTCCTGCAGGAAAGCGCGCCAATCGCCAAAAAATCGTTGACAATCAGGAGCTTACGGAAAACGATCCGAAGTTGTCGAGAGAAGAGGGGTCCTGGGATGACGAAGAGCGAGTTGATCGAAGCCATCGCGGCGCGGGGAGAACTGACCAAGGCTCGCGCTGAGCTCGTCGTCAACTGTGTCTTTGACGCAATGACCGACGCGCTCAAAAGCGGAGATGGTATCGAGATCCGGGGGTTTGGCAGCTTTACGGTTCGCCCCTACAAGCCCTACGCAGGACGTAATCCAAGAACCGGAAATCCCGTCCCTGTTTCGGCCAAGCGTCTTCCCTTCTTCAAGGTCGGTAAGGAGTTGAAAGAGCTCGTTGATCAAAGTCGGGGCCCAGATCAGAGTAGCTCCGCGCAGCACAGCTCCGCGCAACACAGCTCCGCGCAGGGCGCCGTCACCCCCAAGAGCACAGACAGCTCGATGCACTCCCGGCCGCAGGGTGGAGCTCCGCAACCCTCGCAAGAGGGCAGCGGAAGTGCCACGTCCCAACATGATCTCCCGGGAAGGGAGGTCGGGGGAAATCCGACAGGTCGGTCGACGAGCGGATCTTGAACTACCCGGGCCCTCGCAGTCACCACCCCCTCGCAAGCCCCGAGACAGGGACGCAATGTGCGGCCGACGTGGGCGTCTTGCCGGGCGCCCCAATCCGGGGCCTCCTTCCTGCCCGGCACCCCAGGAGGTTTCTCGTCGGCCCAGCCCCACCAGACGGCCGACGGCGCCCAAGGCTCCGCTTTCCCAGTAACCCCCCACTCGGCGAGGCAAACCTGCTCCGGCCGAAAGTCCTGCTAGACTCCACTGTATGGGCAGGAGTTTCGGGGAACGTCGGTGGAGCCGAAGGATCGAACAGTGACGGCAGCAACAACAGCCACGAGCAGCAAAACCACCGCGCCAGACAAGACGCAGGACACCGACTTTCAACCTCAAGTGGGGGACCTATTGGTCCACCCTTCCCACGGTGCCGCTCGAGTAGCAGGCATCGAAGAGCGCTCTTTTGGCGACGAAAGCGGCCTAGTCTACGTTCTCACTGTACTCGGCTCCGAACTGAAGATCATGGTTCCCAAGAGTGCGGCGCGACGGGTGGGTCTGCGCCCGGTGATGACTCCAGAGCAGGCCCAGGATGTCTTCGAAGTTCTCCGGTGCCCCGAGATCGCAGTCACAGTGCAACCCTGGAATCGACGCCTCCGTGCCTACACGGAAATGCTCTCGAGTGGCGATCCGCTAGAAATCGCCAAAATTCTTCGCGACATGGGACGTCGTGGCGTCGATCGGCAGTTGTCGTTCAGTGAACGCAAGCTCATGGAACAGGCGCACAGCCTGCTCGCTGATGAGCTGGCTGTGGCTCAAGGGGTTTCAACCGAAGAAATGAATGCGCAGCTTCAGAAACTCTTTGCCGAGTGAGCGATAGACCCCTTTTCGACAACGGCTAGCGCCCTCGGATTTTCGAACTACGGTGACGCCGCCATGAAGATCTACACGCGCACCGGCGACGCTGGAGATACAGGTCTATTCGGAGGTGCACGAGTCCGCAAGGACGATCCTCGCGTCGAAGCCTATGGAACCATTGATGAAGTCAACGCCCAACTGGGTCTGGCCCGCAGCCTCGACCTCCCGGCGGCCCTCCAGGAACTTGTCACGACGATTCAAAGACAGTTGCTGACATTGGGGGCCGAAGTGGCTTGCGCGCCCGACTCCCTCGAACGCCTGAATCTGGAACTGCTGCAGGAAGATCAGGTGACTGCTCTGGAACGCGCCATCGATGAGCACGAGGCGGCTCTCCCGCCCCTCAAGAGCTTCATCCTGCCGGCTGGTTCACGAGCCGGCGCCGCGCTGCACGTTGCTCGGACCATTTGCCGGCGAGCAGAACGGCGTTGCCTGTCTCTGGAGACAATTCGCCCCGTTATTCTGACCTATCTCAATCGACTGAGCGATCTACTGTTCGTTCTTGCCCGGCGCGCCAGTCACCTCGCTGAAACAGAAGAGACACTCTGGAATAGTCAGGTGAGGAAATGACCCGACCCGAGATGAGCTCACGCCAGTTCGCCGAATCACTCCCGGACGAGTACCGCGCACGCTTCGATCCCTCTCAAATCGCGGCCCATGCCCACACGGCTGCGGGGCACGGTCCTGGTCGGGTGGCCGCACGTCGCTTCCCTTGGCACGGTCCTGGAGTCACCGGGCTCTGCGTCGTTGCCGATGACCAACCCGGACTTCTTTCGCTCATCAGTTCCGCATTCGCCGAGCTTGGCTTCGAGGTGGATGCCGCGGAAGCTTACACTCGCCATGTCGATCCTCCTCAAGCGGTCGACGTGTTTTGGGTGCGCGACCCCGAACGACGACTGAACGAGGCGCGAATCCAAGCCTTTGCCGAGCTGGTGGAAGAGATCATCGCTGGCAAACGTGCAGCCGTACGCCGCGCGCCACGCGCTACGACGGCTCCCGCCGGTACAACCGTCCGCTTCATCGAAGACTCCCAAGGCCACCTTTCCGTGCTCGAGATCGAAACCGACGATCGGTCTGGTCTGCTCTGGGCCATCACGCACGCCCTTTTCGAACTGGATGTGCAAATCGTTGCCTCACGGATCCACACGATCGAGGGACGCGTTCACGATCGTTTCACGATCGTCGAGCTCGATGGCTCACCGATTTCCTCTGAAAGAAGGCTCGCCATTCAGGTCGCGCTGATGACGGCAATTCAACCACAACTGTCCACCTCGGCCGCCGCGACACCCCCATAGCGAGGCGATCCGCTTCTTACGAGAGACCCGCTCACGACTGTTCGGCACCCGATGACTCCTCACTGAGCGAGCACGAAAGTCGATCGCTCAAAAAAGAGCCACAAACAATGAGCTCGAGCAGATTTCAGGCTTTCGAGACTCCTTGCAAGCCCCCCACCCAAAAGTGGGGACGCAAGGACTCCTCGAGAATCGGGCTCGGTCATTGAATGAGCGAGCCCGCAAGGGGCGTCGAGAAATTTCTCTCACTGTGAAAAATGCCATGCAGGGAGGGACAATCCGCTCGTCTCCTCCCGGAACGTCATCGCTGCTAGCCAGTTTGTGTCCCGAACGGGGTGCGAACTGGCTAGAACCGACATATCGAGCAAAGCGCTGGAAAAGGCCTCGCCGATGCTCGCCTCGCCCTCCCGCGGGTGAGCGGCGGCGAGGGCCTTCAAGGTCGTGTGCTGGTGCTCTAGTCACGAGGTGTTCAGCGTCACAATGGTGGCAAAAAAGCGGAGTCGCCCGCCCCCGAAAGGGGCGGGCGAAAAAGCGACATTTTTCGACGGGAACTAACAGCATGGCTGATGGAGAGAGAAGCAGAGGCCCAATCGGGAAATGCCATTCCCCGCATGGGGCTGGGGGACAGGCACGCGCGACCATTCTCCTCGCCCTCTTGACCTCCTGTGGAACTGCGTCGAACGGCGAGGTGGACGACGGGAGTACCTCTGGCACCGGAGCCCAAAGCGCGGTCCAGAGCGGCGGTGCGCCAGGGGGCCCGACCAGCGCAGGCGGTGCGGTTGAGGGAAGCGGCGCGGTCGAGGGGAATGGCGCCACAGGGGGCGGAGGCGGAGAGACCGCCACCGGCGGACAAGTCGGGGGCACAAACGCCACGGGAGGCGCACTCACCGGTGGCGAGACTGCCGCCGGCGGCAGCTCCGACAATAGCGGTGGCGCCTCATCCGGTGGAACAGGGGGCCTGACAGGTGGCGGAGGCCAGAGCAACGGTCAGACCGGTGGAGCAAATAGCGGTGGCGGTGGAGGGGCCGGCAACTGCGTCGGCGACGCGTGGCCCAGCGCTGATCCCACGAGCGCGGGGCCATTCACGGTTGCCGCCGACAAGAACGTGGGGCCCTTGGCGGGAGTTGTTCCCGATCCGATCTACGGAGACCAACAGCAACGTTTCAATGTGTATCGTCCCGAGAAGCTCGCTGACAGCGGGCTCTGTCACCCTATCCTGATCTGGGCAAACGGCTACCGAGACAACCCCGAACAGAACCCCCCAGACTGCGTGGTCGACTCGAGTTCCAACCAGTGGTGTGGACAGTACTTACCGATGATGAACCATCTGGCTTCTCATGGTTTCGTGGTCGTTGCCTCACTCAGCACTGCCACTGCCGAAGGCGATCCTCTCCCCACCATCGCAGGACTCGACTGGATCCTCGAGCAGGCTGAAGATCCTTCGAGTCCCTATTACCAACGTCTCGACACCGAAAACATTGGCCAGCTGGGTCACTCCTACGGCGGAATGTCCACCTGCATGACTGCTTCTGAGCCCCGCTACAAGGCGCTCGCAACGATTTGCGGGACGAGCTCTCTCGATGGCGTTCACACACCGATGTTGTTCTTTTGCGGAGGCAACGATACGACCGTCGACTGCTCCGGCGTCAGAGACGTTTTTCTCACGGTCACGGACCAACCTGCCTTCTTTCTCAACCAGCTGAATGCAGACCACGGCAGCTGGGTCTACGATGGCCCAGGTGGCGTCTCTCTCTCCTCAGCGGCAGCCTGGTTTCGCGTCCACCTGATGGGAGACGATGAAAATCGAAAGTATTTCTACGGCGAGAACTGCGAATTCTGCACGGACGGCCGTGTCGATGCCGAACAAAACGATCTCATGGTCCCGTGATTGCCCGTCGGGCGCCGGTGTTTGATCGGGGGAGCCCCCAAAACCATTCACAGTCAAGGCGATTTTCCCAAGCATGGTGCTGAGGGTGCGACGCTGAGCTTTTGTCTTCGGAATCTTCTTGTTATGAAACGAACATCGCTGCAGGCGCACATGTTGGCATCCGTGATGCTGGTCCTAACGGGGTGCAGCGATTCGGAGCTCCCCGAAGGCCAAGCCAACGACTCCGGCGGTGGTTCCGGCGGATGTTTCCCCAACAGGTGCACCCCCACCGGAGGAGCGACGTCAGCAGGTGGCGCTGGAACCGGTGGCGACGCCAAAAGCGGTGGACGGGATCAGGGTGGTTCGCTGGGCTCTGGGGCAACCACGAGTGCGACCGGCGGCGGCGCGACCGGCGGCGGCGCGACCGGCGGTGCAACTGGCACCGGCGGAAGCAGTCTCGACGGTGACTACAGCTTGGCCATCGATCAAGGTGAACTCACCATGTGGTACGACCGACCGGCCACAGAATGGACAGAGGCTCTGCCGATCGGAAACGGTCGTCTGGGGGCAATGGTGTTTGGGGGCCCGGTAACCGAAAGACTGCAACTCAACGAAGAGACATTTTGGTCTGGTGGCCCCTCGCGCAACGACAACCCGAATGCCCTCGACGCACTTTCGTCGGTGCGTCAGATGATCTTCGACGGCAACTATTCCGAAGCCGAGACCGCCATCGATCAGAACATGACAGCAACTCAGCTCCATGGATCGATGTATCAAACCATCGGCGACTTGCGGCTCGAGTTCGAAGGGCACCAAAGCCCCACATCGTATCACCGGGAGCTCGACTTGCAGCGTGCGGTTGCTACTACCGAATATACGCTGGACGATATCACCTACACTCGCGAGGTCTTTGCTTCACACCCCGATCAATTGATTGTGATGCGGCTCTCAGCCAGTCAGCCTGAGAGCCTGTCGTTTTCCGTGTCTCTGGATGGTCCCCTCGCCAACGAGATGATGGTTTTGGACGACCACACGCTCCAATTAACGGGGACCTCCAGTACACACGAAGGTGTGGAAGGGCAGGTCGACTTCGATACGCGAGTAAGTGTTAGAAATAGTGGAGGGAGCGCCTCGGAAACGGCCACTGGGCTCCGAGTCGCCGATGCCGATGAGGTTCTCATCTTCGTCTCGATTGCCACCAACTTCGTCGACTACAAGACGCTGACCGCCGATCCCGCCACACGAGCAACGCAGTACCTGACGGACGCTTCGGGCAAGTCCTTCCCCGACCTGCTGCAGGCGCACGTGTCGGCATATCGAGACTATTTCGAGAGGGCTGGACTCTATCTGGGAGATTCGAGCTCCGAGGCTCCCACCGATGCCAGAATCGATGCGTTTTCCGAGAGTGCGGACCCCGAGCTGGTCAGCATGTACTACCAGTTCGGTCGCTATCTCTTGATCTCGAGTTCGCAGCCAGGCGGGCAACCTGCGAACCTGCAAGGGATTTGGAATGATTCCACCACCCCTTCCTGGGACAGCAAGTACACTATCAATATCAACACGGAAATGAACTACTGGCCCGCAGAAAAGACGAATCTATCGGAGCTGCATGACCCGCTGTTCGATATGATCCGCGAGCTTTCGGAGGCAGGACAGCAAACTGCATCAAGCATGTACGGGGCAGATGGCTGGGTTGCCCATCACAATACCGATATTTGGCGGATTACCGGGGTCGTTGATGGCGCTTTCTGGGGAATGTGGCCCATGGGCGGCGCTTGGTTGGCCCAACATCTCTGGGAACGCTATGCCTATTCGGGAGACCGAGAATTTTTAGCCGAAGCGTATCCTATCTTGCGTTCGGCCTGTGAGTTCTTTCAGGACTTCTTGGTGGAAGAGCCCACCCACCAATGGTTGGTGGTCAGCCCATCGATTTCCCCCGAAAATACACCCTTGGGCTCGTCTACGTCCGTCGTTGCTGGAGCCACGATGGACAACCAGATCCTCTTGGACCTGTTTTCCAGGACGATTCGAATAGCGGAGATCTTGGAGAGAGACGAAGAGCTGCGGAAAGGCTGGCAAGAAATTCTCGAGAGGTTGCCGCCCATGCAAGTGGGGAGTTTTGGCCAACTGCAGGAGTGGCTACAAGATTGGGATGACCCGAACAACACGCACCGGCATGTTTCTCACCTTTACGGTTTGTTTCCAAGTCAACAGATCTCACCGTATCGATCGCCAGAGTTGTTCGATGCCGCGCGCACGACGTTAAATCATCGAGGTGATGTATCGACCGGTTGGTCCATGGGCTGGAAGGTCAACTTCTGGGCGCGACTGCTCGACGGGAATCACGCGTTCAAGCTCATCCAGGACCAGCTCAGTCTGGTGGACTCGAGCAGTGAAAATGGCGGCACCTACGCGAACTTCTTCGATGCTCATCCGCCGTTTCAGATTGACGGGAACTTCGGCTGCACCGCAGGCATCGCGGAGATGTTGCTGCAAAGCCACGATGGGACGATTCACGTGTTGCCGGCTTTGCCGGACGCTTGGGCGGAACGTGGTGGCGTCAAAGGGCTCCGCGCCTATGGCGGGTTCGAAGTCGACTTTACTTGGACCAATGGTCACATCGAACGACTCGTCGTTCGGTCGAGCTTGGGAGGCAACGCGCGGCTCCGTGTTCCCAATGTCCTGGTCGAACAAGGAGGAACACCGCTGGTGGAAGCCAGCGGTGACAACCCCAATCCGTTTTTTCGTACCCCTGCCATCAAGGAACCTCTCATCTCCGACTCAGCGGATCTGAACGAAGTCGCACTCGAATCGACCTACGTCTACGACATTTCGACAGAGCCAGGACAAGCCTATTTGTTCGAAGCAGCTCCCTGACGAAGCCGCTCTCACGCCTTTTCTCCTCGCCGCCGCTTGAGCCCCAGCCAACCGAGGAGCACGAGGGACAAGAGCCACTTGCGGTCTTGTCTCTGGAGTGAGTAGGCGCAACCTTTCCCATTCGACGGGTCGTCTTCACGTTCCGATGAGGAGTCCTCCGGAGGTGTGGGGTCCTGCATGGACGGCGGCTGCTCGTCATCCGGATTGGGGTTGACCTCGTCGGACCGAGCGGTGTTGTCGATTTGCAGCATGTAGCTGACGAGGTCGTCGAGTTCGGACTGAGTAAGATCGAGGGTTGCTCCGTGAAGCTCCGATGCGTTGCGGTCGATGAGGACCTCGTACAGCGTCGCCGCGGAGCCGTCGTGGAGATAGGGAGCGGTTTCCCAGATCCCGCGCAGGGTAGGGGTGTCGATGCCTTCGAGAGGCCCCCCGAGTCGGTTCCCGGAATGTTCGGAGATGGTCCCGACGTCGTGAACGATGCCCTCGGAGCTATCTGTGAAGTCCGGTCCGCTGTGGCAGGTTTGGCATTCCAGGCGTTCAAAGAGTAAAAGGCCCCGCCAGCCTGACTCCGTGAGCGTCCCATCGGAGTTTCTCAACGGACTCGCGTTGACCGTATCGAGCGAGGTCAGGTATGCAGCCAGGGCATCGAGCTCCGGGCTGAGGCCGGCCTTTTCGTCTCCGAGTGGCATGTTGCGTGTGCCCTCGTTGAATTCGGCATCGGTGAGGAATCCAAGACCTCCAAAGGGGCCTCGGATATCGTGCTCGAAGTCCTGGACCTCATCGAAGTTTGCGCTCCAATGCAGCCGACCTTGACCGGTGCCGCGTTTGCTCATGAGCGACGTCGTGTTTCTGAGGCCTTCTCCGCGATCGGTAAAGTCCCAAACGCGACCATCTTCGAAGCCATCGATGTGACAAGCTGCACAGCTGATGTAGCCGTCTTGGCTCATCCGCTCGTCTTCGGCATCATAGAAGACTTGCTTGCCGAACAAGACTTCCGGCTTCAGCTTTTCAGCGGTCGAAACGACGGTTTCGGTGATGATGTCGAGCGAGAAGTTCGTGGAGGTGAGGATCCCCGTGGCGTCCAAGACGAAGACGGAGCGAGACAGGAAGGAGTTGACGTAAAGATGTCCGGCATCATCCAGCACCAAGCCGTCGGGGGCCTGACCCAAGCCGAAGGTCCCTGCGACGATCTGTCCGTCGTAGGCGTCCACCACCTCGACGGCGTTGTTTCCCAGGAGGCCAACGAAGGCGTAGTCGCCGAGTGGCGAGAGCGCGACGCTGAGGCCCAAGGAGCGATTGTTCAGATCGAGACGAGCATCGAGCTTTTCGGTGTTCTCGTTCAAATCGAGGAGCGAAACGATGCTCCGTACGCTGGTTTCGAAAGTGAGCGCTTCCCCGTCGCGGGCCACTCCCCGGACCGTATTGTCCTTTTTCGAGGGAACCCATGCGAATGCTCCATCCGGGCTCACCGCGACGGTTCGGAGATAGTTGGGAACGCCGCGGGCCGACGCTTCTGTATCCGGCCCCGGATCCAGGGCTAGCTCGAAGACGCGGGAGATGGTGAGTTCTTCAGCGTCGAGCTCAACCACTTCGCCGTGGGCCTGGGGAGAGATGAAGCGCGTGACGAAGATTCGCTCTCCGCTCGGATCCACGCCGAGGCCCGTCGCCCAGGGGCCAGCGTCCACCGTTCGAAGGACGGCACCGCTGGAGAGATCGAGCTCGATCAGCTGCCCCGTGCCTTGGAGCGTGACGTAGGCGACTCCGCGTCCAGAGTTCATCACGATGCCGAAAGGCTTCGAACCATACGGGAGCTTGATCGTATGCAAGAGCTCTCCGGCACTATCCAATACGGACACGGTCGCGTCGTCCTGATTGGTCACCCAGATTGTGCCATCTTGGGACACGGCAAGAGTGCGAGGATGGTCGCCGACGGGTTGTTCGAATTCGAGCTCGAAGGTCTCGGCGGACATGCAGCTCAGCGTGTCGTTGTCCGAGTTGACGTTGCAGACACGATTGCGAGCGCGGTCGAAGACGATGGTGGAGGAGGCGACGGGCTTTCGCCCAGGAAGGGGACGATGCACGGCCTGCAGGAAGCTGTCACTCCTCACTCCCGTATCGTCACGGGCGACGACGATGACCGAGTAGTGGCCCGGTGCTTCGTAGACGTGGGTTGCGGTCCCGTCGGTGCTGGGCTCCGTCTCGGTGCCGTCTCCGAAGTCCCAGGTGAAGGTGACTTCACCCGTTCCAACTGCATTCGCCGCAAACTCGACCTCGACGCCGGTCGGGTGAGGCGCATTCACGCGGGCCGCCACATCGACAGCCCAGGCAGGTGCGCCAACCATGAGGAGGCTCAGCCCCAGAGCACCGGCAGAGAGACGTTTCAACATGATGGAGTCAGTTCGGACCACCGTCGCTTACGGCGTGCGAAGGCCAAGAAGGCTCCGAGAAGACTGAAAGCGAAGAGGGGGCTTCCCGTTTCCCGCGCCATCGATGTTGAACATTGGCCGGAAGAAGGCGCTGCGCCTGAACCGGTGGTCGGACCAGTTCCCGGTTCAACGCTCATCTCGCCTCCCGTTCCAGCAGAATCAGAGCTGTCGGTTCCGCCGGAGTCCGCGCCCCCGCTACTCGGTGCGACAAAGCCGCCGCCGGTTCCGCCGGAGTCCGCGCCCCCGCTACTCGGTGCGACGAAGCCGCCGCCGGTTCCACCTGTGGCGATGGGAGCGCCGCTGCCCCCCGTACCCATCGTGGCGCCTCCGGTGCCCATCATCGGCGGCTCTGGCTCTGGAACGCTCACCACGCTCCCGGTGGAGAATAAAACGCTAACCTCTTCAGCGATACCATTGCCCATCACGTCGGAGACGCCGCCAGCAGGCAGGTAGATCTCATAGGTCGTGTCCGCCGAAAATGGCTCATCTGGACTGAACGACAGTTGATTGAACTGATAGGTGAACATACCGCCGACGGGATCGCCTTCCGCCGTTCGAACGACCAGATTTTCAGGAGTGACGGTCTCGAGGTCGAGGAAGTCCGAGAAGACGATCGTGATCCTGGCGTCCGGGGAAATGCCCGTCGAGCCATCTGCTGGATAGAACGTGTCAGCGGAGAGTGGGATCGTGTCTTGTCCGCGCTGATGGCAGAAGAACGCACTGCCCGTCCCGTGATCGTTGCCGATGTAGATCAGGTTACCCATCGGAGTGACCTGGCCGTGATCCGGATGGTCTCGATTCAACGTACCTTCCCCGACCACTTCCGGATTGTTTTCGTCGGTCACATCGACCTTGACGACGTTATTTTGGCGACCGAGATAGACGTAGTGATCTTGTGGCGCCGTGTAGAGCTGATCCTGGCCAATCAGGGCGTTTTTGATCTCCGTGATGTTCGTGGGGTCACTGAAGGAGTGAATCAGGAAATTCCCATCGCGACCGGCGGTGTAGAAACGGTCGTGGGCGCCCACAGCGATGGCATACATGCGCGGCGCATTGCGGAGTGAATCCAGGAGCGCCGGATCGTCAGGCTCGGTGATGTCGAGGACGGCATAGGCGCCGTCCTGGTCCATGTTGCTGATCACCATGAGGTCGCCGAGAGCGAAGAGCGGTCCCACACGGAAACCACCTGTGGAGCTGGTCGAGACTTGATTCAACAGCTGCGGATTGGTCGGATCAGCAGCATCAATGACGTAGATGCCCTGGTTTCCGCCGGAGACGTAGAGGTAATGCCCCTGCCAGCTGGCCTGCCAGGCAACGTTCTCGTAATCGCCGCCGTCGACGCCGGGGAGATCGATGCGTCCTGCTACGTAGGCGTCGAGCGGATCGGTGAAATCCCAAAACTGAATGCCATCAATGGTTTGGACCGCGATATATTGTTTGCCATCGATGAGTCCTATGGGCAAGGAATGCTGCTCTCTGAAGCGGTCCGGATCGGCGCCGGAATAGTACTCGACCTCCGTTGGATTCTTCGGGTCGGAAACGTCATAGATGCCGATCCGCCCAGGCGGATTCCCGCTGTCCGGTGCGTAGACGGTCATGAAGTAGCCGCGAATCATCACCGTGACGTTCTGCCCGTGCGGATCGCCAGGGTAGTCGTGATCGATGAATGTAAACGGCTTGAAGTACTCCGCGTCCCCGCAGTCGATGTTTCCGAGGCCAGGACCGACTTGCGCTTGAGCCAGTCCAGCCGACAGAAGGGCCAAAGGGGGCGCGAGGAGCGGGGCCAAAAGCTTCGAACAGAATCGCCGAGTGAGCGCCATAGATTGAAGAGCCTACTCCCCTTTCGATGACCCAGGGAGGTAAGATGTTCCACCCCATGCACGTGTAAAATTGCAAGGAGACCGCCAAAGATGAGTACGTCTCTCATCTCGGTCCAGCCCCTCCCTCAGTCAGAACGTGAGGCTCGTCTCTGTGACGGCAAGTGGGCGATGCGCCGTTGGTTCCTCTTCCTGCCCGTCCAACTTTTTGGAGACTGATTGCGTGCTCCGGCTCAAGGGGAGGGACGACCGAGCTCCCCCATCAACCAAGTCATTGCAGAACGACTTTGCCCATCACGAACGAGGCCGCTATCCGGCGCAGCGTTCCAGGTTCTGCCATAGATCCACCCCCAGATGGTGATACCGGGGATGAAATCCTGCTCCCAAAAGAAGGGGAAGTATTGTTGGTAGGCCTGGAGCTGCTGCTGGTCGTTGGTGTAGCTCATGTCCATCTCGGTAATGTACACGGGCAAACCGGTGTCCTCATGAAGCTTGTTGAGCAAATTGCTCACGGTCTGAAACGAGACGGCCCCATTGTCCAGATCGTGGGCCTGAGCTCCAACAGCGTCGATCGGCCCCCCGTTTTCGAGCACGGTATTGACGATGTTGATGAAGTGCTGATTGTCATTCGACCATTCGATATTGTTGAAGTCGTTGAGAATCAAAATGGCGTTCGGGCAGGCTTCTCTCGCCCATAGAAAAGAATTGGTGATCCATTGCCAATTCCCGTTCGTCCCTCCACCTATGGCGTCGGTGTAGCTCGGCGTGGTGTGGGGGGGAGGCTCGTTGACGACATCGATCAGACGTGTGGCCGGGTAGCGCTCACAGAACGTACTCATCCAATTTCGGACATCTGCTTCGCCAATGGCACCCGAGGGCTGTTGAGAGCCCCAAACGAACGCGTGTTGTTTAAAGACAATCCCGTTTTCTCGTGCGTAGTCGTAAATCCCATCCAGGGTGCTCCAATCGGGGGCGCTCCCTACGGTACCTTGGACGGAGCCCCACTTTCCTGCGTTTTCCGGAGTAATCTGGTCCCAATAGTCGGAAAAGACCAAACCCTCTGTGTCGACGGAATTGAACGTTGTGATGTTGCCCACGAATCGAGGAATCTCCCCGGGCTCGCCTCCCGTGCCGCCCGAATCGCTGCCTCCCGAGCCTGAGGCGCCCCCCGATCCTGTTCCTCCGGTTCCGCCTTCCTCGGCTTGGCTGAACACCATTGCATCCAAGTCCACGTCATCGCTGGACCCGACCGTTACCCGGAGAACCGAAAGCCCCCTATCGAGCCGCACCGTGGTTTCGACTTCTCCGGTGCTTTCCCAATCCGCAACGACGGGGACGTCGACCTGTACAAGGATGTTTCCGCACGAGGAAAGCTCCAAAGTGCGGCCGGATTCTACCGAACTTGCGAGAATGGTCACGACATAGTCGCCCGACCGTTCGACGTTCACGACATACTCCAGCCACTCGCCGGACGTCATCCAGCCTACCGCGTATCCGTCGTCGAGTTCCTTGATGTCCACATCGACATCCGTCCGATAGCTTCCTCCTTCGTTGCCCGGCGTACTGTCTGAATATCCGTCGATATCGAAGTCTTCTGCCTCGAGCCTCCCGGGAATGACAGCAGGAGTCCCGGAATAGGCGCTCGAGGCGTCGCTGGAACAACCTGGAGAGTCGCCCCCTCCACCACTCCCGGCGTTTTGTCCTCCGCCCTTGGACCCACCAGTTCCGTTCTGGGCGCCGACCCCGCCGCTCTGAACTGTGCCTGTTCCTCCGGATGCGGAGTGTCCGCCCCGACCCGCCCCGCCAGAAGCATTGCCATCCCCGGGATTTCCACCCGTTGTCTGAATTCCTCCATTCGGAGTGTCGGTCGAGGACAGCGAACCTCCATCTTGGCCGCAGGCAGGCACCACGACGAATAAAAAGAGTACGGCGGCTCGCGTTCGTAACGATGAGAGCATGATTATCTTCCTCGACTGTCGGTCCGACGGTGAATTGATGCCATTCGGATAAACAGCGCGATACCGCTAGCTTAGCCCATGAGAATCCTCTCCAGGAGGGGATGAGAGTCGCCTCATCGTGGTGCAAAATTACACTTTGGCTTTCTTGGGTCGGGTCCCATGGACGCGTCGAACAACACGCTGGGGCAGGCCCCGCCGAGACTTGCACCTCCGCCTCGGGCAAGCGTCGGAGAAGTCTTTCGAGGTGGCGAGAGGTGCTCTAGTACCCGGCCACAGGGGACTTGATCGATTGGCGCGTACTCATCGGAGCACGG
>CAYTRQ010000090.1:0-2536 GCA_964440025.1 uncultured Polyangiaceae bacterium
GTGCCAGCGCTCCGAGAGGCGCACCCTCTCCTTCGAGCGGCTCGGCAATGACGGAACGGATCTCTCCAATTCCCACCTGTTGCAGTGGTTCCGCAGTGGAGTCCATTTGCAGTGGCGTAGAAAACTGAATGACAGGCCCCAGCAATCCTTCACTGGGAGAGTAGGGGCGTGAACGGAATGTCTCCTCTGCCGAAGCCTCTGCTGCTCCGGAGGACGAAATGAGACTGAATTCGGTGAACTCCTCCTCGGTCTCTTCCGACAAAACCAACGTGGCACCGGCTGCGTGACATGCCCGCGCCAGGCTGGACAGGACAGCTTTGGCCAAATCGTCCTGTGAATGGGCGTGCGCCGTGCGCCGCTCGAGCTCGAAAAGCAACTCCAGATCCCGCACACGGCGAGTCAGCTGCACCTGAGCCTGTTGAAGTTGTTGGTTTTTCCTAATGAGCGTCAAAAGAAGTCGAGAGTTGTCGATAGCAACTGCCGCCTGCTTAGCAAAAAGAGAGAGGATTTCCTCGTCGTCGTCGTTGAACTTCCCTTTTCCGCCGTGCTTGTCGATGGCAACGACCGCCCCCATGGTACGACCAAGATTGTTCTTGAGAGGCCAAAGAGCCCCCGACTTGGTCCGGGTACCCAAAGCAGCATCCCACTCGGTCACCCTCTGCTGTTTGGTCTCTTGCGAGAACCGCTCCGGCGCTCCGGAACGGGTCACAGCTCCAAGCCAACCGTCGGACCCTTCGATACTGAGCGGGGCCTGCAGCGGAGGGCTCGAAGCCTGAGCCACCAATGCTCTTCGCTGCTCATCGAAGACGAACAGAATCGCTCGGCTTGCGTCGGTGAGCTGAGCCACGTGCCTAACAACGAGCCCCAGCAGATCGTCGAGCTCCAGAGAAGCACCCAAGGCACCGGCGACCTCCCGAAGTGCCTTGCCCACGAGCGCCTCGCGCCTCAGCTGCCTGACCCACCCCGCTTGAGAAGCCTCGCTCCTGGATTTATCGCCCTTTCTAGCAGCCACCGCCAAAGCTGAGCATGCCTCAAACACGCCGGTCAAAACACCGTTTGCTAGGGCCGAGCCCCTTCGGTAACTAAGGGGCATGGCGCTCAAACAGCTCCAGCTACAGATCCGAGGCCGGGTCCAGGGCGTCTACTTTCGAGCGGCTGCCCAAAGGGAGGCGCGGCGGCTCGGATTGTCCGGATGGGTCAAGAATCGTCCCGACGGCTCCGTGGAACTGCTCGCCGAAGGCGAAGAGCTCAGTATCCGCGAACTTCACAGTTGGGCTCAAAAGGGACCCAGTGCGGCCCGTGTGGACAAAGTCGAGACCCGTTGGCGAGGCTTTACCGGAGAGTTCTCCGACTTTCGCATCGTCGAGTAAGACTCCCTGGAATGAACATTTCACCATGAACCGGTGCATCTCCAAGAAGCCGGTCCAACTCGCTCGAAGCTTCGGTCGGGTTCTCCTCATGGGAGCACTCGCCACCAGCCCGGTGCATGGCGAAGCCAACGAGGAGGACCCAGAATACAGCGCGGAGGCTGCGCCAAGGCCCAAGGAAATGCCGCTGGCCCAGCTGCCGGACCCGCCGACCGCAGAGCTCCCGCCGGCGCGCCCGCGGGCCCTCGAGGCCATCGACGATATTCTCCAGCGGATCACCAGCGGCGATCCGGTCGTTCGGCAGCGAGCAGCCCGCGAAATCTACGAAGCCAAACCAGATTGGGTCAGCGGCATCGCCCGGCGTATCGACTCCCTCGCGGAAAGCGCCGCTCGCCACGACATGAAGAAGTTGCTCAGGCAAGAGCGCGGCAAGGCGCGCGAGGGGCTTCCCAGTGAGACCCCCACTCCCGACTATCTCCAGGTCCTGCTCGACTCCCCCGACCCCGACTCGAAAACATGGCGGGATCTGACCCATTTACTTTCGTTGAGCCGAATGCTGACGGCCTTGGGCTCCACCCCAGCTGTCAGGCAGCTGATTCGCATCTACGTCCGATTCGGAGAATTCATCCGTATCGACACCCAAAGACAACTGGACCAGCTAGGGGATCGCGCACTCGCCGGACTCATCGAAGCCCAGCGCCATCCCGCCAAAAAGATCGCCAAGTGGGCCCAACGCCGACTCGATCTCCGCGGCAAGGCCATTCCCCACGAGGCGGTGCGCACCGACGACCAGCGAGCTCTTTCTGATATCCTCATTGCTCTAGGAAGCACCAGGGATCCTGACGCCGCACGCATTCTCATCAGCTTCGCCGGGACCGAGGAATCGCAAATTCGCAAAGCTGCCAGGCAGGGGATCGTTCTCTTGGGAGAAGTGGCCGCGTGGCCACTCCGGGATGCCTACCTCGACATCACTGGACGAAAACCACCCCGCGAGTGGACCTGGAAGCGCACGGCCCGGGAGCTCTTTACGGAGTATGACCGTATGCGGTTGGCTCGAGTTTTCGAACTCTTCAAGAAAGGCCACCGCGCGGAGAAAGAGGGACTCCTCGAGGAAATGAAAGAGGCCTATGACGAAGTCCTGACCTTGAGCCCTCTGTTTGAACAGAGGC
>CAYTRQ010000090.1:2546-5518 GCA_964440025.1 uncultured Polyangiaceae bacterium
TACCTGGCATTCGCCCGAGAGCATTCCAATCCGCCAGGCCCAGCCATGGATGCCCTGAGACGCGCCGAACGGATCGCCGAGGAAAAGCAAGTTCGCCAGGAGGCCCAGAGTCTCCGACATACTTTGCAGGCAGAGCGGCTCGAACGTCTGGGCCTTTTCGATCGCGCCCTGCTCGATCGGGCTCTCGCCCTCGATCCCGATAACGAACGGGCTCGACAGAAGCTCCAGGACGAGCAGAAACAGAGCAACAACGCTCTTTCCCCCTGGGCCCGTTACACTGCGGCCCTGACGATCTGTGTGGTTGCCATCGCAGGCGCAGGCTGGATCCTCTGGACCTCCCGACAACCCAAGAGGCGGCTTTTCACCAGCGAAGATGGTGCATGAAGTCGGCGTCACCGGCCCGTCACGCGACGGGCGGGTGACTTCATCCTCTTCTGGAACTCATCTCCCATTCTCGAAAAGGCCCCACCGTGATACCGCACGCAGTGAGGCCAGCTGGAGCGCGCTCACTGGGCTCCCCCCATGCCTCCCATGCCCCCCATTGAACTGTCGGCAAGCTCGGCGCATGAACCAATTACCATCCAGGAGTCACCGCCTTCGGGTGTCTGTGAGCGGCAGTTGTTGACATGGTCGTCCACACACTCAAATAGATAATCAACGTAGAGATCGAGATCGGCGCACTCAGACTGAGACACCTCGCACTCGAAGACCACTTTATCTCCAGTCGAGCCCGAGGAGGACGCCCACTCGGCGTGTGACGGCTTTCCCGCGCAATCCCCTTCGTAGGAGGAGCCCCCGGTACCCCCAGTCATCGCGCCGCCTGTTCCACCAGCGGCAACGCCCCCTGTGGCAACACCTCCTGTGGAGGAACCGCCGGTGGACAGACCGCCCGTGGAGGAACCGCCCGTCATGGACTGGCCCCCAGTGCCCACCGAACCGCCTGTTGGGGTTCCTCCGGTAGAAGTCATAGAACCCGTGGCAGCATTCGCTCCACCAGTTGCCAACGTCCTGCCCCCAGTGCCCACCGAGGAATTCCCTCCCCCGGTCGTGCCGCCACTGTCCAGCGAGGCACCATTGTCCCCGCCAACGCCACCTTCTCCTTGCGCCACAGCACAAGCCCAGGCGCTCAAAACCAATGCTCCGGAGAAGTAGTTCGCGGGGCGAAATGGCCACTCCGTCGCCCGCCCCCTTCGGGGCAAGGGCGGTCGACTCCGTTTTTCGCCCATTTTTTGCCGTCGAACGCGTTGTTGCTTGTTGGTTCGCATCCATTTGTGGATGCGAACTAAGTAAGATTGAATGCGTCGCACCGTTCGTCTCCTCTCGTTGTGCCGCCCCCAGCGGATGACGGCCAAGGTGGCTGGAATTTTATCATTTTCCGGGAATTCGGCCAATCAGCCACGGAAGCCCTTTCTCAACGGTGCGGGCGACGCCCCCGAGGTAGGTATGCCCGGCTCCGTAGGCCTCGCGGAGTTGGGCAGCCACGCCTACCTTCTCGAGGATCTGGACCGCCCGGCGAGCATCGTCCGAACAGCTCTCCCTCCCACAAGCAAACAACACTCGAGGACTGCCCCCTTCCCTCAGGCGCCGCGAACGAGCCCACGTCCAAGCCTGAGCGCCTCCCTCGACAAAAATGAATCTTTGGAAATGCGGCACATAAGACAGGATCATGAGAGCTCCCATGGTCGCTCCCTGAGAATACCCCGCGTAAGTCCAGCCTGATGACAGACGGGTGCCAAACTCATGGCTCAGGGCCGAGATGGCCGCGCCGACCTCGCTCGCCAGCTCGTGGTGATCTGGGTAGTAATAGCCGCGGGCCGGCTCGGTGCGAAACAGCGGTCGACCTCGAAGACATGCGATGACCCGACTCCCGGCAAAGAGCTTCCACCAATAGGCGCAATGGTCTTCGGCGCGTCCCCCCGCTCCGTGCGCCGACATCACCACCGGGTGAGGGCCGGAGCGACGGGGCAACCACACGACCAGTGGTTCGTGATCGCTCAGGGGCAACTCGAGGATCCGCGGGCCGGATTGGGCCATCTGGGCGCCTGAGCCCGACGCCTCTCGGGGCGTTTTCTTCTTCTCCGTCTCACGTTTGGAAGCAGCAGATTCGTCGGCGCGAGGAAGCTTGGCGCTAGCCACCTCCGTTTCCGGTTCCGGGGCCGACGAGACCTGCTCTTGAACGCCGGACGAAGCGCTCGACGTTCTGGTTGCCGGCTTATCACACGAGCCAAGCGTGACATCCAATAGCACCAGAATGGACAGCGCCAGAACGGAGCGTCCCTTCGCAAGAAATTGCGCCACTGGCAAAGCGTATCCAGCGAGCTGCTCAGCTCAAAGCGCGATGCCCGGTGAAAGCAATGCTCGATGGAAATCGCCCGCCGCATCGCGCCCGGGGCCTCCCCGGCCCGATCCGAACGCTCCCCAGCGAACCGGACCTGGCTCGCACCCACCGAAACCGGGCTCAACGACGCGATGACGCGAGAGGGGCTCCTTCGACCCTTCGAGGGTCTGTCACCTACGCCTCGGCTTCTTCCTTGGCTTCTTCCGAGGCCTCGCCCGCGGCAGGCTCCGAGCTGCTCGACTCCGCCTGGCTCTGCGCCGACTGGGATTTGTCCGTGCTCTTGGGCTGTTTGGGCGAGGCGTTCTTCGCTTCCTCACCCACCAACTCGATCACGGAAACCGGCGCGTTGTCGCCCTTGCGGTTCCCTACCTTGACGATGCGAGTGTAGCCTCCAGCGCGATCCTTGTAGCGCTCCGCCAGGTCCACGAAGACCTTTTCGATCAGGTCGATCTTCTGCTCGTCTCCCCCGGCGGTGGTGACCACGGCGAAACGCTGCAAGAACTTGCCGACCTGCTTCTGCGCCGCAAGGCGGCGACCACTATCGGCGAGACTGAGCTGATCTGCGGGAGTATAGGCCACCTTGCCCAATCGCCGCGCCTTGGTGATCACGCGATCCACCACCCTGCGAAGCTCT
>CAYTRQ010000090.1:5528-15919 GCA_964440025.1 uncultured Polyangiaceae bacterium
AGTGACGAGCTTGTCAGCCACCTTGCGCAGCTCTTTGGCTTTCGCGTCGGTCGTTTCGATTCGCTCATGAGCAATCAAATTGGCTGTGAGCGCACGGAGCATGGCCCGGCGATGACTCGAATTTCTCCCGAACTGACGTCCAGAATTCCTGTGTCGCATGTTTCTCGGTCCTGAATTGGTTGATCTGCAGCTGCCCCGGCCAGGCTCAGCCCCCTGCTTGTTGGGACTTCCAACGCTCGAGCATCGCTGGCCAGTTGTCGAACTTCATCCCCAGCGAAAGGCCCATCGTCCCCAAGATCTCTTTGATCTCCTTGAGCGACTTCCGCCCAAAGTTTTTCGTTTTCAGCATATCTTGCTCAGTACGCTGAACGAGTTCACCGATGAGCTGAATGTTTGCATTCTGCAGGCAATTTGCCGAGCGCACGGAGAGCTCGAGCTCGTCGACACTGCGGAAAAGATGTTCGTTGAGAGGCGTATCCTCTCCTCCAGGAGGCGTGTATGCCGTATCCTCGGTCTCCTCGAAGTTGATCCATATGCTCAACTGCTCCTTGAGGATCTTGGCTGCAAAGGCCACCGCGTCGGTTGGCCTCACGGCGCCATTGGTGAACACCTCGATGATCAACTTGTCGTAGTCGGTCTGCTGACCGACACGGGCGTTCTGCACGGTATAGTTCACCTTCCGGATCGGTGAAAACAGCGCATCGATCGGCACCGTCCCGATGGGCATCGTGGGGCTCTTGTTGCGCTCCGCCGTCACGTAGCCGCGTCCCACGCCGACGGTGAGCTCCATCGCGAGCGGTCCCTTCTTGTCGAGACTCGCAATGACGTGCTCGGGATTGAGCACGGTCAACCCGTCGACCAGCTTGATATCACCAGCAGTGACGAGGCCGGGTCCCTCCTTTTCCAGACGAACCGTATACGTCCGGGGAGACTCCGCCCGGAAAACAACCTCTTTGAGATTGAGGATGATGTCGGTGACGTCCTCGACGACGTCGGGGATGGTCGTAAATTCATGCAACGCCCCGTCCATACGAACCGCCGTGATCGCGGCGCCCTGAAGCGAAGCGAGAAGCACCCTCCGGAGGGAGTTGCCTATCGTCACCCCAAAGCCGCGTTCCAACGGCTCGCACACGAAACGGCCATAGAAGTCGGTCGATGACTCCGGGTCGATCTGGATGCTTTTAGGACGAATCAGATCTCGCCAATTGCGACTGACCATTTGGGATACCATATCTCTTTTGCTCCTCGGCCCGGGGCCTTCTGGGGTTTAGCGCGGCCGTCCCAGATAGGGAGAGAACCAGCTCCCATCACCTACCTCGCAGCCTGCCCGCTTAAGGGAGAGCCCGTGGGCTCCCCAAAATCAACACTATCGCTCAGCCCATCGACCCAACCCATTCGCTGACAGAACTCGATTGAGCCAGTGAGATCGAGCCGAATCGAACCTATGTCCTGAGCCCGACGCCCAACCGTTTCAATGAAAAGCCCGATTGACCTATCCAATCCGTAGAACTGCACCAAGCCCAATCACCGGGAATAGTACTCAACGACGTACTGTTCACGAACGCTCGGTTCATTGAGCTCATCACGAAGCGGCATACTCTTGATGGTTCCGGCAAAGTTCGCCCGATCCACCTCGATCCAGCCGGGCGAAGCGCCGCCCAGCGTCGCCGGCGGAACAGCGGAGGCCAATGCCGCAGCCACATAGGCGATCTTGCGGCTTTTTTCCCGAATTTCGATCTTGTCTCCGGGGGCCACTCGATAGCTTGGAATATTCACGCGCTTGCCATTGACGAGAATGTGACTGTGACGCACGAGTTGCCGCCCTTGACGCCGGCTCGCGGCGAATCCGAGTCGGTAGACAACGTTGTCCAGGCGGCGTTCGATCAGTCCGAGCATTTCCTCGCCGGTCGGCCCCTTCAGATGACTCGCATGAGTGTAGTAAGCAGCGAACTGCTTCTCGAGCAGCCCATAGATGCGACGCATCTTCTGCTTTTCACGAAGCCGCAAACCATACTCGCTCAGCTTGATCCGCCCCTGGCCGTGCTGACCTGGTGGATAAGGCCGACGAGCTACCGAACACTTCTCGGTGAAGCAGCGCTCACCTTTCAGGTAAAGCTTGCCTCCCTCGCGACGACAGAGCTTGCAGACGGGTCCCAGATAACGTGCCATGAAAAATTCTCTCTACTCTCAGTTCACACTCGACGACGCTTCGGAGCGCGACAGCCATTGTGCGGAATCGGTGTCACATCGCGGATCACGCTGACGCGAAATCCAACCTGTTGCAGTGCACGGAGCGCGCTCTCTCGCCCGGAGCCAGGCCCTTTGACGAAAACGGCTACACTACGCATGCCATGATCCATTGCCTTCCGCCCGGCTTCTTCACACGCAAGTTGAGCGGCAAACGGCGTGCTCTTTCGTGAACCTTTGAAGCCACGGGCCCCAGCACTCGCCCAGGAAACTGCATTCCCGGCGACGTCCGTGAATGTCACGACCGTATTGTTGAAGGTCGACTGCACGTGGCAGATGCCCATATTGATGTTTTTTTTGACAGTCTTACGGACCGAGCGCTTCTTCGAAGTAGCCATGATGATTTCTTAATCCGCCCCTTTGATGACTTGCGCGACCGGAGCTGAGTCTCGCTGGCAGAACTGATAAACGAAAACCTAAATAAACGGAGCCTAGTGCAAAAGGAAAGTCAGAGCGGGGCCAGAAGGCTGGCGGGCACCGCTCCGGACGGCCAAACAGCGACCGCAAAAGCCGTCACTTGCGACGAGCCGTTCCCTTCCTGGGCCCCTTTCGGGTACGAGCATTGGTGTGGGTCCGCTGACCGCCCACCGGCAGCCCCTTGCGATGACGAAGCCCACGGTAGCACCCCAGATCCATCAGACGCTTGATGTTCTGCTGCACCTCCCGACGGGCGTCCCCCTCGACTTTATAGCCACTTTCGATGGTATCGCGGAGCGACTTGACATCCGCATCGCTCAAATCGTCCACGAGCTTGGTCTCGGGAACACCAGCATCCGCTCAAATCTTGCGCGCGGTCGTAGGACCCACCCCATAGATATAGGGCAGCGCATAGGCCAACGCCTTACGACGCGGGAGATCAATTCCAGAAATACGTGCCATCTTCGTTCCTTCGTCTCAAAAAATCCGATTGCGGGGTGGAAGTTCCTCGAACCATGCCATTGCTTGAGTCGTCATTGCGTGAATCATCACTGCCTGACCTCTCAACCCTGCCGCTGTTTGTGGCGCGGATTGCTACAAATGACCCGTACGACACCCTGACGACGGATGACTTTGCAGTTGTCACAGATCTTCTTGACGCTGGGTCGCACCTTCATGGCTTATTCCTCGGTTGCCCCTATTTTTGGTTCCCTGAGGGGCATTTTGCTTAGTTCGCGATTCTCGTGATTTGTCCCCGGCTGGGGTCGTTTTGGGAGAGGCGGAGAAGAACTCGGTCACCAACGATGAGGCGACTTGTCGCGTGGCGCAACTTGGTCGAAAGGGCCGCAGTGACAATCCCTCCCCCTGGTACTCGCACCCGGTAGAGTGCTTTGGGGCGGATTTCAATCACCGTGCCGATCTGCTCATTGCTCACTGCTCTGCGTTGGTCCTTCTCCGATTTCTCCTTGAATGGGATGAGCGACTATTGGGCTCCAAGCACCTCCAGGAGGCGCCTTGTGATCTCTTCTGGCTTGCCAACGCCATCGACTCGCCGAAGCAGACTTTGCTTCTGGTAGTATGGCAAAAGCGCTGCAGTCATCGCTTCGTACTGGTCGAGCCGAGCGTTGACCGTTTCCTCCTGGTCGTCGGCTCGGTGTTCGAGTTCGGCGTCCGGGGGAGGGGGGTTATACTTGAGGTGGTAGATGTGTCCAGTTCGTTTATCGGTCCGCCGTAGCGTGGCCCGTTCGACAAGTCGTTCCCGAGGCACATCGATCTGAACCACGGCCGAGAGAGGAGAGTTCTTGCGCTGCAGAAGATCGTCGAGTGCTGTTGCTTGGGGAACGGTGCGCGGAAATCCATCCAGAATGAAACCCTTCTGGGCGTCCGCTGCTTCCAGGCGCTCGTCCACGAGTCCGATGACGACCTCGTCGGGGACGAGCTGTCCGGCATTCATGAACTCCTCGGCCTTCTTGCCCAGCGCGGTTCCAGCACGCCGCGCAGCCCGCAGCATATCTCCGGTCGAGATCTGCGGAATATCGAAGCGGTCCTTCAAAATGGCTGCCTGGGTGCCCTTTCCGCTTGCCGGCGGTCCAACCAAAACAATCCTCATGGATCCTCCCCCGGCTTACGCCGGCCTCCTTCCACTGAGCCGAGTCGTCCGCGGACCAGCAAGCCCCTCATAACTCTGAGTGATCAGGTGCGCTTCAATCTGGTTCACGGTTTCCAGCGCTACGCCGACGACAATCATCAGACTCGTGCCGCCAAACTGAAACGGCATCCGTAGACTCTGGGCAATCACGGCAGGCACGACACAAATCGTGGCCACGTAGATGGAGCCTCCCACCGTGAGCCGATTCGCGGTCGTTTCGAGATATTCGGCCGTCTGACGGCCCGGACGGATCCCCGGGATATTCGCCTGTTGCTTCTTGAGGTTCTCCGCCACATCCACCGGCTGAAACGTGACCGTGGTGTAAAAGAAGCAAAAGAAGATCACGAGGCAGGCAAACAAGGTATGGAACACCCAATCACCTCGGTTGAGGATACCGCTGAAAGTCTGCATTCCCGGCAGATCCATCGCGGCAGCCGTAGCCGGAAGCACGAGAAGCGACGAAGCGAAAATCGGAGGGATCATGCTGGCCATGTTGACCTTGAGCGGCAAATGCGCCGTCTCCCCACCGTAGATCCGACGAGCTCCCTGTCTCCTCGAATATTGGATGGGAATCCTCCGTTGGGCACGCTCGAAAAATACGACCGTCGCGATGCTCACCAAGAGCACGACCAAGATGGTCGCAATCGGTAGTGGCTCGATCTCGCCGGCAGACGCCGCCCAGTACTGACTGATTCCCGAGGGAATTCCGCTGACGATACTGGCAAAAATGATGAGAGAGATACCATTGCCAATACCGCGTTCCGTGGCCTGCTCGCCCAGCCACATGATCAGCGAGGTTCCGGTGGTCAGCGTCAACACAGTCATCAAGCGGAAGCCCCAACCGGGGTCGGCGACGAGATCACCTTGCCCGGTCAGACTTTGCCCTTCCAAGGCGGTCGCCATAAAGAACGATTGCGCAACGCTGAGCCCGACGGCGCCGTAGCGAGTGTACTGTTCCAGTTTCCGCCTGCCGGCTTCTCCCTCTTTCCGCATCTCCTCGACGGTTTTGGAGATGAGGCCCATCAGCTGCATGATGATGCTGGCGGAGATGTAGGGCATGATGCCCAAGGCGAAGATGGAGAGATTCTCCAGCGCACCGCCGGAAAACATGTTGAGAAGCCCCAACACGCCACCCTGCTGATCGATGATCGTCTTCATGACGCTGCGATCGACACCCGGAAGCGTAATGAAAACGCCCACGCGATAGATTGCGATCACCGTCAGGGTAAACAGAATCCGCCGCCGGAGCTCCGGTACCTTTCCGATATTGGAGAAGCCTTGAAAAACAGCCATGCGGCGGGAGTCCTACCAGATTCCAAGTCAAGCGCCTGCAGCGCTGTCCGTGTTCGTCTGCTCGGCAACGACGACAGCTTGGCCGCCAGCCTTTTCGATCTTTTCAACAGCGCTCGCACTGAATTTGTGCGCATGCACAGTGAGCTTCTTGGAGAGGTCGCCCTCACCGAGAATCTTCACTCGGGGTCGCCTCTCCTGAACGAGCCTTTTGTCACGGAGAGCCGACTCGTCCACGGTGGCCCCAGCATCGAACCGCTCCAGCTCCGAGACATTGATCTCGACGGTGACCACGGGAAACGGTACCCGAAATCCACGCTTCGGGACTCTCCGCTGCAACGGCGTCTGGCCACCCTGGAAATGAAGCTTTCCAAAGTTTCCACCGTGCCGAACTTTCTGTCCTTTTTGTCCGCGACCACAGGTCTTGCCCAGTTTGGACCCCGTGCCACGCCCCACCCGTCGTTCGCTCTGGCGCGCTCCAGGTGGATAGGAAAGCCGAGAGAGAATGCCACTCATGATTCAATCTCCTTCACGTCAACCAAGTGAATGACCTTCTTGATCATCCCTCGAAACGACGGCGTATTTTCCACGACGACGCTCGAACCAATTCCGCGGAGCCCCAAGCCGCGCAGCGTCTCCCGTTGTCCGAGTGGCCGACCCACCGAGCTCCTCATCTGACGCACCTGCAACTGAATCATGAGGTCCCTCCTGGAACTGCAGCGGCGGCAGCGGCCGTATCGCCGGAGACAATAATAGAAACAGCCGTATTCGTCGCCACAGCAACCTGCGCGACGGGGTAGTCCTTAGCGACGTCATCGACCTGGATCTCTCGCGCTCCCGCGATACTCTCCGGCAACCGAAGCGACCTGAGGGCGGCCATGGTCGCATGCACGACGTTATGCTTGTTGGTCGTACCGATACACTTCGTCAGCACGTCGTGAATACCCGCCGACTCGAGCACGGCTCGGACCGGGCCTCCCGCGATGACGCCGGTACCCGGCGCTGCAGGCTTCAACAAAACACGGCCAGCGCCAAGATGCCCCAAAACCTCGTGCGGAATCGTCTTCCCCACCAAGGGAACACGAAACAGGGTCTGTCGACCTTGCTCGGTTCCCTTCCGGATGGCTTCCGGCACCTCGTTGGCCTTACCAAAGCCAACGCCTACCTGGCCCTCTTCATCACCAACGACCACCAGCGCCGAAAAGCTGAAGCGGCGACCACCCTTGACCACCTTTGCTACACGGTTGATGTGAATGACCCGCTCGCGGATCTTGTCGTCGTCAAAATTATCGAATGCCATCAGTCATCCCTTAGAAGTTCAGTCCAGCTTCCCGTGCAGCTTCCGCAAGCGCGCGCACACGCCCATGGTAAAGATAGCCGTTACGGTCGAAGACCACTCGCTCGATCTTCTTTTCCTTGCACATCTTCGCGATCAGCGCCCCAACCTTGCGAGCAGCGTCGGTCTTGTCTTCCGCTTCCGCTCCCTTGAGATCGGCGGAAAGCGTCGAAGCAGCAGCCAGAGTACTTCCCTCGTCATCATCGACGATCTGGGCATAGATATGCTTGGCACTGCGAAAAATCGTGAGCCTCGGACGCTCGGCGCCTCCAGCAATTCTACTTCTAATCCGAAATTTACGGCGCTGTCGCCCAGTCAACTTCTTAGTCATGATCCAATAACTCCAAAAGCCTTACTTGCGACCCTTGCCGGCCTTTCCAGCCTTGCGACGGATCCGTTCACCACGGCGACGAATTCCCTTTCCACCGTAGGGCTCCGGAGGACGAAGACCGATGATCGTAGCACACGCCTGCCCAACGGCTTCCTTGTCCGCGGAACGGAGAACCACCACGGTCCCTTTCGACTCCTTGGGAACATCGGCATCGATCCCTTCCGGCAGCTCGAAGAACGAAGGGTGGGACAGACCGAGATTGAAGTGAATGGTGCGTCCTTTGAGCTCACAGCGGTAACCAGTGCCGTGGAGCTCGAGCACTCGCTCGTACCCCTCTGCCGCACCCTTGACCATCGAAACAATCAACGCACGCCCCAGTCCCTGAAGTCTCGCATAGTCCGCCCCGACGGCCTCGGCGGTGACCATGACATCGTCGCCTTCCTTCTTGACGATGACGCCTTCTGGCAACTTGCGAGAAAGCTTGCCCTTGGGACCCTGAACGTCAATCACAGAGTCCGTGAGGTTGACCGTCACTCCCTTGGGAACCACCACCGGACGCTTACCGACGCGCGAGAGACGAATTTCAGGCTCAGTTGCCATCACCACACCTCACAAAGAAGCTCCCCGCCGAGCTTTCGGTTACGGGCCTCTCGATCGGTCATGAGACCATGAGAGGTACTCAAAATAGATACACCCAAGCCGTTGAGAACGTGAGGAATACGGCTGTAGCCCACGTAGACTCGACGGCCTGGCCGAGACACTCGGCGAAGGCCACGGAAGGCCGCAGTACCGGCATTTCCGCGAGCATACTTCAGCCGAATCGTGATCGTTTTACGCTTATTGGGGCCCCACTCCTCCTCGTCGACCGAGGAGACGTAACCCTCCCGCTGAAGGAGCTCAGCGATAGCGCGCTTCATCTTCGAAGACGGAATTCTCGCCACGTCGTGGCGGGCTAGGGCGGCGTTGCGGATGCGGGCCAGCATATCGGCAATGGGATCGGTCATCATAGTTTCACCTCACCAGCTCGCTTTGGTCACGCCGGGCAATTCACCTCGCAACGCCATATGGCGGAGGCAAACACGACAAAGTTTAAAATCTCGATACACAGCCTTCGAACGCCCACAAACGTGACAGCGTCGGACGTGACGGGTGGAGAACTTGGGGGGGCGATTCATCTTCGCCCACTGTGATGCGCGTGCCATAAGTCTTGTCTGCTCCCGCTCAATTCCGGAAAGGCATTCCTAGGCCAGACAGAAGGGCTTTGGCCTCCTGATTGGTCTTGGCAGTGGTGACGACGGTGATGTTCATGCCCTTGATCTTGTCGACTCGGTCGAAGTCAATCTCGGGAAAAACGATTTGCTCTTTGAGACCCAGTGTGTAGTTGCCCGAGCCATCGAAGGCGCGGCCGCTCACGCCGCGAAAATCGCGCACGCGAGGGAGACTGAGTGTGATTAAACGATCGAGAAACTCCCACATGCGGTCTCGACGCAGCGTCACAGCGCACCCGATGGGCATTCCCTCGCGCAGCTTGAAGCCGGCGATCGATTTACGGGCCCGTGTCACTATGGGCTTTTGCCCGGTAATGGAGGAGAGCTCTGACACCGCCGAGTCGATGAGCTTGGGATTGGCGACAGCGTCGCCGAGACCCATGTTCACCACGATCTTCTCGATCCTGGGGGTCTCCATGACATTCTTGTAGCCAAACTGCTCCTTGAGCTTGGCCTTCACGGACTTGTCGTAGAGGTCAAGCATCCTGGGCTTGGTCACTGCTTCACTCATGACTCACCCTTCTCCACGGTCAAAACGGCGCCGCTCTTGGCGACGCGTACCTTTTTGCCTTCACGTTCTTCATAGCGGACTCGCGTTGGCTTGCCCGTCTCCGGATCGAGAGGCATGACATTCGAAAGAGCCAGTGCGGCCGGAACCTGAACGATGCCGCCCGCAGCTTGCTGGGTGGCTCTCATGTGACGTTTGACGAGGTTGACTCCTTCCACCACCACACGCCCCTTTTCGGCGTCGATTCGGGCAACCTTGCCCTTCTCGCCCTTGTGATTTCCCGCAATGACTTGCACCTGATCGCCGACTCGAACGCGATTCATCAGAGCACCTCCGGAGCAAGGGAAACGATCTTCATGAACTTGCGGGCACGAAGCTCACGCGCCACGGGCCCGAAAACACGCGTTCCGACAGGCTCTTTCTGATTATTCAGAATGACGGCGCTGTTTTCGTCAAACCGAATGTAGGTTCCATCCGGCCTCCGATTCTCGCGGCGGGTACGGACGACGACCGCCTTGGTAATCGAACCCTTTTTCACCTTGCTGTTCGGCATGGCTTCCTGAACGCTGACCACGATGATGTCGCCGATTCCTGCATAGCGGCGGCGAGAGCCACCGAGAACTTTGATGCACTTGACGACACGAGCTCCGCTGTTATCCGCCACGCTGAGAGTCGATTCTGTCTGGATCATCTGTCTTCTCCTCAGCCGGCGATGGCCGGTCGCTCGATGAGCTTGGTTACCTTCCACCGCTTTTGGCGAGACAAGGGACGCACCTCGACAATCTCCACACGGTCACCGACTCGATACTGGTTCGAGTCATCGTGTGCCTTGTAGCGCTGACGTTCCTTGACGTACTTCTTGTACAGCGGATCCATTTTGTAGCGCGTGACTTCGACGGTAACGGTCTTATCCATCTTGTCACCTCGCACGTGGCCGATCAGCCTTCGAATTCGTGCCTTACGTTCTGCTTGTTCAGCGCTCACGCCTGCTCTCCTTCAGCCGAACGGCTGCGCTCGCCCAGAATCAGTTCGATACGAGCAATGTCTTTCTTCGTCTTGCGCAGCAGACTGGTATCCTCCAGCTGCCCTACCGCGTTCTTCATTCGGTAGCTGAAAAGATCGCGTGTCAGCGAGGACTTGAGCTCGGAGAGGTCCTCGCTCGGTCGTTCGCGTAGGTCCTTCGCCTTCATTAGAGTGCTCCTCGCTTGAGAAAGCGTGTCGAAACCGGAAGCTTTGCGGCTGCAACCTTGAATGCAGAGCGAGCCAACTCCTCTGGCACGCCGGCAAGCTCGAACAGGACGCGACCTGGCTTGATTGAGGCCACCCAGAGCTCGACGTTACCCTTA
>CAYTRQ010000091.1:0-15678 GCA_964440025.1 uncultured Polyangiaceae bacterium
CCCGAGCGCGGTTTCGAAGCCGACCTCACCCACTTCTGGGAGTGCTTCGAAACCACTCGAAACGTGAGTTGCCGAGGCACTAGGGGGCCTCGATCTACGTGTAGAGAAGCTCGAGCCGGGGCGACGCACTGCCTGGTCCGACTTTTCCCCTCGTCCCAACAAGCACCTCGGCAATTGCGAATTCTCGGGGTCTGTCAGCCGCCTTCACCAGCGTCTTCCCGCCATCGCGCATCTCGAATGGCCGCTGATAGGAGAGTTCTCATCGGAGTCTGGCCGTCCTTCGTGAGGAGGAGCTTCGCCCAACTCATAGGACCCGGAAAGGTGCTCGAATCCATCGCGCGGGTCGTGAAACTCAAGCCGAGGTCGCTGGTGGGACGTTCGTTGTTGCAGCGACAGAACACACAGGTGACCTGGTTCAGGTCGCGGTCGCTGGACTGTGGGACGTTGCAGGAGAGCCCAGCGCGACCTAGAACCCATTACCGACAGGTAGTCATCAAGGTACGCCTTTGTGCTCTCGTTCGGGAGCAAATTTTTCCGTGTTCGGAATCTCGGAGGCGTTCCGGTTCGCTCTCATCACTTGGTCACGGTTCTCGACACGCTCGAAGCGATGAGTTTGAGATGGCGAAGGCGAAAGCGGGCGACCTTCGTTCAGCGTTGAGGAAGAATGCGGCGACGGTACCGCCTCACGAAATAGGCTTTTGGCGGTGACGGGTCCGAGGGAGCCGTGTGACTGAGGCGCGTCCAGCGCTGTGAGCTCTGTTGAACAACCCGCCTCGGCAGGCTGACAGCGGGCGAGGCTCTTGGTGGATTGCACCGTGCGGCGAGGCGAAGGAGAGAAGGAGTCTCTGCGACTCCAATGCTGGACGCGATCCATGGGGGCGCTTCTGGAGTGAATCCGCTGGATTCGATGGTCTTCTCTTTCGCGGTCTGTGAGCAAATGGGGACGCAAGACGCATGGGTGCACCAAGACGCGACCAGCGGCCTCGAGTCGAGTGTTTTGAAGCAAGAGCACTCATGCAGCCCTCGTTGTTTTTGAAAGGCAAGGGCGCGGCGGTTCCTTCAGCTCGCATGAGTGACTGAGCATGAGCTGCAATCCTCGCAGGGCCTTGCGGTGGCGAGGAACGACCCCGAAACTTCTGCGACAGCGCGCGGACTGGCACCAGGGTCGAGGTGCGGGCACCTCATTTCTTTCGTCGAGGTGCGGGGACCCACGTCTCGCCGTCGGCCGCGAGGTCTCCGCCGGGCACCAGCATGCGCACGTGAGGATGCTGCCGAGCGTAACCCCCCAGCGCCTTCGCGCCTCTGAACAGGCACGTTTCAGCCTTGACGCGGCAAGCCGCTTTGATTCATAGTCATACGTATGATCAAAAAAGATCGCAAAGCCCGCATGCGGGGGGTGCACCCGCTCCTGATGGTGCTGGCGATCTGGGGGATCGGTTGTGATCGGTCAGAAACGCCTCCTGGTTTCGCTGGAGTGGTCGAATACGATGAGCGTGTCCTCGCCTTTGAGGTGGGGGGTCGCGTGGAGACACGGTTCGTGGACCGCGGCGCCCAGGTACGGCAGGGTCAAGAGCTCGCCAGGCTCGATGACTCCCTGGAGCGCGCCAGCCAGCGCGTGGCGGAAGACGAGGCGCGCGCTGCAGAGGCCCAGGCTGGGCTCGTGGCGGCGGGTCCGAAGAAGTCGGAGCTGTGGGCTGTGGGGGCACGTGTCGAAGCCGCCCGAGCCACTGAAGCACGAGTGGAGACTCGCCTGGCCCGTGAGAAGCGCCTTTTCGCTCAAGGTGTGACTCCCCAGGCCGTCGTGGACGACCTGGAGCGCCAGCTCGAGAAGGCACGCGCCGAACGTCGGTCGCTCCAAGCCGATTACGCGTCGCTGGCGTCGGGGGCTCGGGAGGAAGAAGTCGACTCGGCTCGAGCGCGTGCTGCTGCGGCCACGGCTGCCGCGTCGGTTTCTCAGCAGCGGGTGAGTCGCTATCGGTTGGAGTCCCCCCTGAGCGGGCAGGTCCTCGAGGTTCATGCCGATACCGGTGAGACGGTTGCTGCAGGAGCCCCTGTCATCATCGTGGCGGATATCGGGCGTCCCATTATCGAAGTATTCGTTCCCCAAGATGAGCTAGCGGGGATCCGTGTTGGTGTGATGGCAAAATTGCGGGTCGACGCTGTGGACAAGGTGTTTCGCGCGCGCGTGGAGCACTTGGCTAGCAAATTGGAGTTTACTCCGCGCTTCATCTTCAGCGAGGAGGAGCGTCCGCGGCTGGTTCTCCGCGTTCGCTTGCGCATCGACGACCCCGAGCATCTGCTTCATGCAGGAGTGCCTGGATTCGTGGAGTTTCCATGAGCTCCCCACCCCACGAGGTGTCGGATGGCGTGCACGAAGCAGCGGGCGACGATGATGTCGTGATCCAGGCACGTAGCCTATCACGCTCATTCGGAGAGCTCGTTGCGGTACGGCGCGTCTCCCTGTCCGTGCGACGCGGGGAGATCTTTGGTGTATTGGGGCCCAACGGTGCCGGCAAGTCGACGACCATTCGCATGCTCTGCGGCATTGTCGATCCGAGTGGAGGCAGCGCACGGGTCGTTGGTTATGACGTGGCAAAGGATCCCGACCGCGTCAAAGAGCGTATCGGATACATGACGCAGCGATTCAGCCTGTACGAGGACCTCACGGTTGAGGAAAACTTATGGTTCTTCGCCGGTCTCTATGGAGTTGCCCGTGGCAAGCGCCGCTCGCGCGTGCAGACGGTCCTCGAGCAGGCGGGTCTGGGCGAGCGGCGTCGGCAAATCGCAGGAACCCTGTCTGGTGGGTGGAAGCAACGAGTCGCATTGGCTTCATCGACCATTCACGAGCCGCCGTTGCTTTTCCTCGACGAACCGACCGCGGGCGTCGATCCCGTCAGTCGGAGGGATTTCTGGGAACGGATACATGGAATCGCCGCCGAAGGAACCACCGTGCTGGTGACCACCCACTACATGGACGAGGCGGAGCGGTGCCATCGCCTGGCATTCATCTTCCGGGGGGGCGTGCTTTCGACGGGTACGCCAGCGCAAGTGGTGGACTCCTGTGGACTCAGCGCCGTGGACGTCGTTGCCGACGAGCCGCTGGCCGTCGTGCAGCGCCTGGAAGGGGATGCCCGGGTGGATCAAGTCTCGAGCTTCGGCGGCAGTGTTCGTGTTGTTCTGCACGGATCGGACGGGGCGAGTTGGGTGCGCTCGACACTCGAGCGCCGAGGCGTAGCCGTTCGTTCCGCAGCTCCTTGTCGAGTGACCGTGGAGGACGCGTTTGTCTCCATGGTCAATCAAGAAAAAGGCAGCGAAGAGCAGGGAAAGCAAACGGAAGGAAATTCATGATTGGTCGCATCTTCGTCGTCGCGCACACGGAAGGAAGTTCATGATTGGTCGCATCTTTGTCATCGCGCACAAGGAGCTTCTCCAGGTACGCCGCGATCGGCTCACTTTGGCCATGATGGTGGTGCTTCCGCTCATGCAGCTCTTGTTGTTCGGCTATGCCATCAACACCGACGTCCGCAATGTTCCGGCAGTCGTCTACGATCAGGACCGCTCCAAAGCCTCTCGTGATTTCGTTCGAAGGATGGAGGCGACCGGATTCTACGATGTGCGTGGCTACGTCGAGAACTACCACGACGTCGAGACGGCCCTGCGGCGTACCGTCGCGCGTGTCGCTGTCGTCATGCCGATTCGGTTTGGAGCCGACGTGGGGCAGGGGCGCCCAACGAATATCCAGCTCATCGTCGACGGCTCTGACCCGCAGACTGTAAGCAGCGCGCGCGACACGGCTATCGGTCTTGCGCAGGCACGCTCTGAGGAAATCCGGCGGCAGCAGGCTCGGCGCTTGGGGCAGCGCCTCCCCCCGCCGGCGATCAGTGTCGAACCGACCATTTGGTACAACCCTGACCTGAGGACGGCGGTTTACATCGTTCCGGGCTTGGCCGGCGTCATCCTCACGCTCACCATGGTGATGTTTACTTCGATGGCCATTGCGCGGGAGCGTGAACGTGGTACTCTTGAACAACTCATTGTGTCGCCCGTTCGAAGCGTCGAGCTCATCGTTGGTAAGATCGCTCCCTATGTTTTTGTGGGCTACATGCAACTCTCTCTTATTCTCTTGGCGGGATGGTTGGTCTTTGATGTACACTTTGCGGGTGGTCTGGTAGGTCTCTACCTCCTTGCGAGCCTGTTCATTGCGGCCAATCTGGCCTTGGGGCTTGTCTTTTCCACGCTGGCTCGGACCCAACAACAGGCCATGCAGCTTTCATTCTTCTTCCTCTTGCCCAATATCTTGCTGAGCGGATTCATGTTCCCTTGGGAGGCGATGCCTCGGGTCGTGCAGTGGCTCAGCCAGGCGCTGCCCCTGACCCACTTCCTGCGCATCATCCGAGGCATCGTGCTCAAGGGGGCAGCTCCGACCGAGCTCGGTTCCGAGCTCCTTTGGCTCACGACAACGCTGGTCGTGTTCGTCGTGGCGGCGTCGGTGCGCTTTCAGAAGAAGCTTTCCTAGCGCGACGCGTTTTCTTTTCTTCATCCGCCCCAATCCCCAACCAAGTTTTGCCATGCCTCGACCCCGTAGCGATATCCGCCCTCGAATCCTTCAGGTAGCCCTGCGTATTTTCGGACAGAAAGGTGTGGATGGGGCTACGCTTCGCGCCATTGCTCGAGACGCCGATACCAATATCGGCATGATCTACTATTACTTTTCGACCAAAGATGAGCTCTTTTTTGCCGTTGTCGAGGAGGCGTATGAAGGAATTCTCCAGCGGCTCCGGGATGCACTGAATGAAGCTGAGTCCTTCGACGTGCGGCTCGAGCTGCTGTTCGGCTTTTTGGGCAGCTTCGATGACCATGAGCTGTCCGTCTTGCGATTGATCGTACGCGAGGCGCTCGCCTCGCACGAACGGATGGAAAAGCTGGTGCAGCGTTTTCTGCGAGGTCACGTGCCGCTGCTGGTGGCGCTCGTCCGGCAGGGCTTTGAAGAGGGCGCCTTGGATCGACAAAGCTCTCCATTTTTGGCCCTTTCTTGCCTGGCGGGCCTGGGAATTGCCCCCCACTTGCTCGCGTCGGTGGTCCAGGAACATGCGGCGGACTTGGGGGTGGAGCTGCCTGATCTCGAGAAATTGCCTGAGCTGCAGGCACGACTTTATCTCCGGGCGCTCGGAGCGGGGAGGGCCGCTCGGGACTCCGAAGGGGATTCCGGCTCGTGAGATTTTCGCTTGGTGGACAAGACTGGTGGAGAAGACGCTCCGTGGGCATGTTGTGACTAGCCGCCCAACCCACTCAGCACCGAAGAAACACGGTCGATGGACCAATAGGCCGCAACACTGCCCGTTGCGTAGATCACCGTCCTCGGTATCCAGGGGCGCATCAGGTGAAACCGAACGGTGAGGGTACTGACAGCAAGCAGCAGCACAACCACGGCGAGTTGGCCCAATTCCACTCCCAAATTGAACCCCAGCAGGGCGGCTGGAAGACGCGCCTGCGGAAGCCCGACTTCCAGCAAGGCGGATGCAAATCCGAAACCGTGAAGCAGACCGAACGTGAAGGCAACGATCCAGGGTGCACGACGAGTGAGCGAATCATCAGGCCGGAGGCACTCGGCGCAGACCAGCACGATTGAAAGGGCAATCATGGCTTCTACTGGGCCGATCGGGATACGCACGAGCCCCAAAGCCGAAAGCGCCAGGGTGATGCTATGGGCGACGGTAAAGGCACTGATTGTGGCCACGAGGCGTCTTCGCCCTCGCAGGAGAAGTGTCAAAGCAAAAACCAAGCACAGGTGATCGAAGCCCAAGAGAATGTGTTCGATACCCAGCCATCCGTAGTCGGACAGCACGGGCCACAGTGCTGCCCATCCGGTTGCGCCGCGGTCGTAGACCGTCAGCTGGGCGGATTCCGGCGAAACCATGCGTTGCAGGTGAGAACCATCGAGCCACTGGATGTCCACTAGCAAGTGAGTGAGGCTTCCTGAAAGCCACGGAAACTCGATGCTTCCCGAGAGTCCTTCCGGCCCACATGCGAGAGCCGTTTTTTCGAGACGACAATGCGATGGGTAAAGAGCGGGCGTGTCGATGGCCCGAAGCGACGGCGATCCCGATTGGAATCGTATCTGAAAGAGCCCCTGAGCCTTTTCTTCGAGCAGAAGCGTCGCGCTATCGATGGGATGAGCACGAGCGGATTGGGGTAGCAGCAGCACGGCAGCCAGAAGCGTAGAGGCCAAGACGAGCAGGCAAGAACACTCCTTTCGTGCCGAGCACTCTCGTTTGAAACCTCCGGGGAGGAGACCCAGGGAGCTCACGCGTTGCCAGCTACTGTCCATGGTCGGCCTCCTCGAAAGTGTAGAGGTCGACGATCCTCTGCAACTGTCGATCGATCGCTTTTTGGCGTATCTCCGTCGTCCAATCGGCAACGACGCGCGCTCGAACCTCCTCGAGCGGAGGTAATCCACCCGAGGAGCCTTGTACCCGGACCAGCCAGAGGTCGTTCTTTCCCTCGACGGGTTTCCACTGACCCAGAGGAAGCTCCACTATCGTTTCCGCCACGGGCGCCGGGACGCGATGAGGCAAGTCGTCCGCTTTCAAGTTGCCACCGATCACCGGTCGTCCCAGCTCCGATGGTTCCGTGCCCTGCTGGAGAGCAGCCCAGGCTTTGTTCATCTGCTTCTCCGTGTCGGCAGCATTCGGACCGCTCCCCGGCTGCGGGTTCGAATCATCCTTCGGAGAGTCATCCTTCGGAAAGGTCAAGAACTGAAAATCGTAGCGTCGGGGACGCTCGTAGCGCTTGCGATGTAACCGGAGAAATCGCTGCAACTCGGTATCGTTGGGTTGTGGAGTCGGCACTTCGAGTTCCGCAAGGCGTCTCATCTTTTCGATCAGAACCTGACGAATGGTGGCGTCGTTGCGATCCAGGCCTCTCCGCAAAGCCTCACGGTAGAGCGCCTCGTCGAGCTTGTAGTCATTGAGGATCTCCTCCCGCTCTTTCGCGTTGGGTCGACGACCGTGCTCGTCGATGAAGCGCCGCTGGAGGTCGGCTTTCACCCCCGGGGTTACGACAACTGCGCGATCTTTTTCCTGCAGGAAATGATTGAGCACGAAGAGTATCGCCCCCAAAATGAAAAAGTGAACCATGGGTTCAAGCAGCAGACGACGGTACCCGTTTCGATGAGCGGCGCTGCGGTCCTTCATAAGATGCCTGCTGGGATAGACGAACATCCCCGCGCGTGCACGCTCACTTCCGAAAGGGCGACTGATGCGCATTTATCGCTATTTGCGCCAAAAATAGTATTATCTTCGCGTCAAGGCTTCGTCGACGGTGCCCCCATCGCGTGATAGTTCAATCACTCGTTGTCACCTGCTTTTTGACGGATCATTCGCTCGGCGGCTGTGAAAGCCCGACCCGGAAGGTTCGCCCAAGATGCGCGCGTGACTTGTTCATCACGGAGGCACTCTTGATCTCGAGGAATCTCATCTGGGCTGTTGGCCCACTCTCTCTTTCTTTCGTGGCATGTTCGAGCGACGGCACCGATTCGAGCGACGAAACGGGCGGACCGTCTACGGGCTCTGCCGTAGGCGCTGGTGGTGCAGGGACGGGCGGCAGTGGAGCCAGCGGTGGCGGTTCCGGATCGGGTGGCACTGCCACAGGCGGCGCAACACCCACGGGCGGTTCGAGCTCCACTGGTGGTGCGACGGCTACGGGCGGTCACGCCACAGGCGGTGCGGCCACCGGTGGCATGGACGCAGGCGGTGGCGCTTCGGGGGGGCATGGTACGGGAGGGGAGTCCGGAAACACCGGTGGCAGCGGAGGAGGTGGTCACGTTGGGTCCGGTCCTTCTGACCTTCCAGCAGCCCCCGGCTCGGATGACGTGCCCCGCCCCTCGGGAACTCCGGGAGACATCACGGTGATCGACTGGGCGGGGTTCCCCGCAGCGGTGACCTATTCTTTCGACGACAATGATGGTTCGCAGCTCGACTACTACGACCAAATGCACGAAATCGGTGGGCGGTACACCTTCTACTTGGTGACGGACGGTAGCCTTGGTGTGGCCATCAACGATCCGCGCTGGAAGATGATTTTCGATGACGGTAACGAGATCGGAAATCACACAACAAATCACAGCTGTGGGGAAAGCCAAATTGATGGCGCCAACACCGCCATCGAAAACGAATTCGGCAAAAGGTCCACCACCCTTGCTGCGCCCAACGGCGACGATGCCTGTCAGGGGCAGGCAGCTGGACGGGTCTTCATCAATCGAGAGGTGGGCCCGTCAACTCCCGTGACCCCCTTGGACAACACCGATCCCTTTGCCATGAATTGTTACATTCCGGCGACGGGGCAGGCGGCAAGCGCTTACAACGCCAACATCGATGACGCGCTCAGCCAAAACGGCTGGGTGATCTACGTCATTCACGGCATCAACCCCGGGACGAATCACACCTTCCAGCCCGTCAGTTGGGATGGCCTCAAGGGTGCCATCGAATATTCCAAGAGTAACGACGTGTGGATCGACACGATGGAGAACATCGGTTCGTATTGGCTTGGGCAAAAGCTCTTTGCCGATGCGATGACCGAGACCAACGGGGACACCACGACTTGGACGTGGACCCTCCCGGACAATTTCCCAGAAGGAAAGTACCTGCGTGTTACCGTAGAGGGCGGAACCCTCACCCAGGGGGGAACGCCGCTCACATGGGACCCTCACGGATATTACGAAATCGCTCTCGACGAAGGCAGCGTTACCCTAGCTCCCTGATTCAAAATATGTCGAACGGATATGTCTGGTCCGAATAGGCCGTCGAAGCAATCCGATCTCGCTCGATGTCGTCGTTTTCGTCCAGGCGTTCAAACTGGACACGCACTCGAGAGTCAGCCGCAGAGATCCAGATCGCGGCTGCTTCAATCATCCGTTGGCTGCCGGTCTCCCCATGTCGTGCGACTTCCGAATCGACACGCATTGCAAGGGCAAACCAGGTGGAGAGTTCCATGAGAACAGTGGCGAGGCGACGCTGAACGTGCTGCATCTCGACGATATCCCTCCCATAGTGCTTGAGCTCTTGCCGGATACGTTGAGAAAGTTCTTCGGCGTGCTCGCTCAAGTGCTGTAGCCGGACCGCAGGCACGTCCGAGGACAAGGCACGAAGCGTTCTGTTTTTGAAGTTTTTGCTCGCTCGATCCCAGGTGGATTCGAGGTAGGCAACTGGCGTGGGTTTTCTCGAGAGATCTTCCAGCTCGTGGCGGATATCACGAGTTCCCTCCAAGATGATGAAGGACTCGAGTGCCAAATCCGAGCCATCCAAGAGAGTGAGCGCCCGAGTGTCCGCCCACCTCCTGGCCGCTCGTGTGTCACCCGCAAACGCCGCTGCACCGTGAAGTTCACGCGCTCCATCCAAAATGCGAGTGGCGGCACGAGAGGCCGCGAGCCGCACCACCGCGCGTTCCACCGGATCGATGCCCATCACGGAATGCACCGAACCCGCTGTTCCGTGCACGAGGCTCTCGAGTGCCAAGATATCCGCCAGCATTCCTGCAACTCGGTCTTGCACGGAAGGAAAGTGTCCTACACGCCGTCCGAAAGCCCGACGCTGATTGAGACGAACAATTGTCTCATCAAAGGATTGGACGCAGGCCCCTAGTACGGCAGAAGCGAGAAAAAGACGCGCGTCGGAAAGGCCATGCATCACGACACGAAATCCCTTCCCTGGAGTGCCCAGTACATCGGACCGGGAAAGGCGAACTTCGTCAAAGGTCACCTCCCCCACGAGAGCCCCTGGCAAAACAGTGGATCGAACGTCCGTCACTTCGATCCCTTTGCCCCGCGGGACTAGAAACGCGGTCATTCTGGGCTTGGTTCCCGGATGGGCGGGCACCGTTCTGGCCATCACGATGAAATGAGTGGCCGCACGAGCGTTGGTCACCCAGTGTTTCTTTCCAGACAGAACGTAGCCGTCCTCTCTGGGTTTGGCGAACGTTTGCAATTGACTCACATCGCTTCCCGGGCTCGCTTCGGTCAGGGCAAAGGCCAAGACCGCGCCTCCAGGATGATTGTGCACTGCAAAGAGCTGTTGTGCGCTGCCGAATGCTCGAACTAGCCGAACTCCCAAAGCCAGGTGGGCAATACACGACAAGGCGGCCGAGACATCGGCCGCCCCGACCTCCCGAAGGACTCGGGACAGGATCAGCGCGGGCCAATCGTCGAGGTCATGAAGCAGATTCCACTCTTTGAGAGTTGCAACGCCGTCTTGTTCCTGGGCGTGGACGGAGCGGATGCGCGCGAGCACTTCTTCCATTTGTTGCGCGCGTCCGTGAGGCAAAGCGGGGAAGGGTGAGAGAGCACCGGCAGCGAGATCCCCATCGAGAAGGGAAGCGACGAAACTCGACTTCACCGAACACCACCGTTGCTTGCCTTGGGGAGCGGTTGAGCAGCAGGGCTCGACCGAGCAGGGCTCGACTTCGGCTCAGCCGGCCTGGTTTGGGAAGAGGGCTTCCCTTTTTCATCCCGTTTCTGCCAGGGATATTTGATGCGGTGGTGATTCATCGCGGCGAGGGTCCAAACCACACGGTCGCAGGCGACGCGCAGATCGTACATCGACAGCCCCGAGTCATCGAGCTGTCCTGCCCCGAGCTTGGAGAAGACGATCCGCCGCACCATTTCCTCGATCTGCGGAGGATCGGGTGAATCGAGAGTGCGCGAGGCCGCCTCGATGGAATCGACGAGCATGAGAATGGCCGTCTCTCGGCTTTGGGGCCTCATCCCTGGATAGCGAAAAGCCTCCTCGTCGACCTCCTCGGCGCGGCCTTGGACCAGCTCACGCTGTTTGGCCAAAAAGTACTCCACACGCTGGGTGCCATGGTGCGTATAGGCGAATTCGACCACCGGTTCAGGGATTCCACCGCTCCGAAGGATCGCTGCGCCCTCTTCCACGTGCTTCTTGATGCGGGCCGCGCTTTCTCGTGGTGCAATCGCATGGTGGGGAGACGTCTCGCCCGGCTCGAGGTTTTCCACGAAGTAGCTCGGATCACAGCTTTTGCCGAGATCGTGATAGTAGGCCCCGACCCGAGTCAGAAGGGCGTCGGCGCCAATGGCGCTCGCTGCCTGCTCGGCCATGTTTGCCATGGCTCGGGAGTGCTCGAAGCTGCCGGGGGCGCGCTCCATCATGCGGCGCAACAGTGGCTGATTGAGATCGAGGAGGGCGTGGAGGCGTTCTCGAGAAACGTGGCCGAGAAGCTGCTCGCCCAATCCACGGGTAGCTAGAAACGCTACGCCTTCGACAAAACCACCGAGACCGAGCAAGCCGACCGCGCGAAGGGATTCGATGGACGCTGGAGTGTGGGCCATGAACAACAGGACCAATGCCGCCCCTGCTGCGCCGAAAACGGCTGCCGCAAAGCCGTGGGCCGCTCGATGCTGCTGCCGGAACAAGACGACGACCAAAAGGGCTCGGATGACGAGCATCGCGGCTACCGCGGGGCTTTCTGCCGTCAACGACAAAAGAGCGCCCGACGCGAGCCCCACGGCAAGGCCAGCTCCCGCTCCGAAGCTCGAGGAAGCAAAAAGCGCAGCAAGGCCCACCGGCAGCAGCAAGGGGCGCACTCCCAGCCACATGAGAAGCGAACAGAGGCATACGAGAAGCGCGACGCTGCCGCACAATCCCATCAAGGTGCGAGTGAGCCTGAGCCTGGCGACGTCGAGCCGCGCTAGGCCAGCGAGGAGCGCCAGGAAGGTTCCCAAAACCAAAGGCAGTTCGTGCGGCGCAGGGCCTGCCAAATTCGCTGGCAGCCGCTCGATCCATTGAGCCCATTCGCTCCCCAATCGTTCTGGCAACCACCGAGACAGCCCGTCGAGCTGACCAGGAAGAAAACGGCCCAAAGCCACCAGCAGGGTACAGGATCCCGCGATCGCAAACCGGTCGATCCAATCTGCGCTGCGGCGCCGAGTGCAAGCAGAAGCCCGAGTCACGATGCGACAACCTACCCGCCAGGGGGAACGGGGGGCCAACTTTCGCGCCGGCGCCGCAAACCTTTAAGCGTTTCAGTAAGCACGCGGTATCCGTTTCCCGAGAGCCGGGGGATCAGGCCATGAGCAGCTCGATCTCGCATGGTTTTTTTGGTGCAGAGGAGCTGAGCAGCTCGGCGCCGCTCGTCGTGACGAGAACGTCGTCTTCGATGCGAATGCCACGAACATCTTGGTAGCGGGAGAGACGTTCGAAATCGATGAGCTTCTTCAGATGTGAATTTCGTGCCGCTCGATCGAGCAGAAGTGGGATTTGATAGAACCCGGGCTCGATGGTGACCACCATGTTGGGAACGAGAGGACGATCGAGTCGCAGGGCAGCCATCTCGGGTCTCTCGTCCCGCTGGCGCCCCTCTGCATATCCGGCGCGATCTCCCAGGTCTTCCATGTCGTGGACGTCGAGGCCGAGGAGATGTCCCAGTCCGTGAGGAAAGAACACCGCTTGGGCCGCTTGGTCGATCACTGCGTCCCAGGAACCTTTCAGAATTCCGAGTTCGAGAAGCCCTTCGGCCAGCGTGTGATGAGCTGTTTCATGGAGCTGGCGAAATTCCAGTCCCGGCTGGATCTGCTCGATGCAGTTCTGTTGGACTCGGAGAACGAGTTCATAGAGCTCTCGCTGGGACGAGGAGAATTGCCCGGAAGCTGGCCAGGTTCGCGTGACATCGCTCGCCCAGCCCTCTCGTGTTTCTCCACCCACATCACAGAGAATGAGATCTCCCGAGCGAACGGACTCCCGCGCATCTTGTGCGTGCAAGATCTCTCCCTTCCGGGTGACGATCGGCCCATAGGCAAGCTCCAGACGGTCGCTGGCCAGCCGTCCGATGAATCCACCCCGTATGGCGGCTTCCGTGCGATATCGCGTTCCGCTAGCCATGACCCGTCGATGAACGTGAGCGGACACTTTGCTTGCATGACGCAGTTGGGTGACCGCTGCGTCGTCGTGAACGAGGCGCAGAGCGACCATCGCATCCGCCAAGAGGGCATCTGCTTCCCGGAGATCGGGTCCACTTTGAGGAGAGATCTCTCGATCGAGCAGGGCGGCCAGCCAGCTGGCTGTTTCGTCGTCTTGGGGCGGAAGGACTGCGGCCTGGGGCCTCGGCGCCAAAGCGTCGATGGAGCGGGCTGGGAGGTCCAGCTCCTCGGCCAACTCGGTGAGCCGGGGTTGGGTGCCCTCCCAGAGAGCTGCTTCCGGTTCCTGCTCGGTGCCGTAGAGTCGAAAGGTTCCGTCTTCGAAGACAAGGACACAGCCTTCACGCGAAAGACCGGTCAAATAGAGGAAGTGGCTTTCGGCTCGAAAGGGATAGACATTGTGGGCGAAGTTGCGGGGGCGCGCCCAACCGCTCGGCAACGCGGCTCGGGTGACGCCGCGTTCAAGGAGTGAGTGGGCCAATGCGTTTCGTCGGGCCGAGAACGCTTGAGGAGGAGTCATGGGGGGCATCTATCGACCTACTGGGACCTAGTTCAGCATTCGAGGTGCGCTCGTAGCAAGCCGTTGCGTTCCATCGAGCAGGTTCTCTGTCTTCGAGGTGCGCTAGCAGCAAGCCGTTGCGTTCCATCGAGCAGGTTCTCTGTCTTCGAGTGGGGTCGCGGGTGTCGCCCTCGGAGCATGGAACAATGTGATGGATGTCGAGAAATCGATGATGCCGGCAGCCGGGCACCGCGCAATGACCATGGTGGCGCCGCAGCACGGCGGAGTCGGTGTGCTCCTCGTTATTGCGTCGCGGCTGGACGCGGCCCCCACATGAGGGCTGGTCGGCGACTTCGAGTCGTATCTTACTCGCACGACGTCCCGCGCATTCAACTGGAACGGCAGCGCATGATAATGGGCGAGCGCATACCCGAAGAAGTACGCCTCGTGGCCACCTGCGAGAGAACTTGGATTAGGACGAGACGTGTTGGGCCAACCAGTCCAAAATCGCCTGGTTTGTTTCTCCCGGCATTTCTTGTTGAATCCAATGACCGCAGTCCAGGCTGACGACGTCCACATGAGGCACGAAGTGCTTCAGCCTTTCAGACTTCGGAATCAGATCCCGATCGCCGTAGATCATCAGGGCAGGCTGTTGAATGATCGGGTTCACTTCCGCCAGAATGTGCCAATTGCGGTCGAGGTTTCTGTACCAATTGATGCTGCCCGTGAAGCCCGAGGCTTCGAACGCTGAGACAAACACAGCCAGTTCGCTGTCGCTCATCAAGGGATCACCCTGTGGTGCTTCTGCTCGGGCAAGGTTGATCATTTCCATGCCCGGCGCTGGGAGAGGCTGATTCTTGCGGTACAGGTTTTGAAGGAATCGGCTGGTGTTCTCTTCCAAGATGGCATCTGCAACGCCCGGCTGTCGGTTGAAGTGGACGAAATAGTAGTCCTCTCCCAGCACTTGCTCCATGAATTCGAGCCAGGGTTGTTCTCCGCGTTCTTGGTACGGTAAGCTCAGATTAATCAATCGCTTGACTCGCTTTGGATGCAAGAGGGCCAGCCCCCAAACGACCATCGCGCCCCAATCGTGGCCGATAAAGGTGGCACATTCGTAGCCGTAGTGATCCAGGAGTGCGACGAGATCACCAGCTAGGTGTTGGATGTCGTAGTCCGTGACTTCGCTGGGCTGCGATGAGTTACCGTAGCCGCGCTGGTTGGGGACGATCACGTGGTACCCCGCTGTGGCGAGTGCGGGTATTTGGTGACGCCAAGAGTATGCGTGCTCGGGCCAGCCGTGGCAGAGGACGACTGGGTTTTCCTTGTTTTCTTGGCCTGCTTCGAAGACTTCGAGTGTCACGTCATCGAGTGAAATGAGGGTGGGGTGCGGAAAGTTGGCTGCGGTAGGCATCTCGGGATCTCCTTGTTTTGTGGGCACACCCCTGTCTAGGTTCATATGGTGACAAATTATGGCACCATTGGTGATAGTCTGACTCCATGAGTTCGCGCCTCCGACAAGACGCCATCGTGCGCAGCCTGCGCCGCAACGGAACATCGACCGTAGCAGCCCTTGCCGAAGAAGTGGGCGCATCCCGACGCACGGTGCTGCGTGACATCAGAGCTCTGCGCGACGACGGATTTGTTATCCATTCTGAACCTGGTCGCGGTGGTGGATTCCAGCTTGATCCGCAGTCGGTGCAGACCACACCGCGACTCACCGTTACCGAAGTATTCGCTCTCCTCGTTAGCGTTGCCTCGATGCGCGCGGCCGGGAGCCTGCCGTTTTCGGAACTCGCGGATGCTGGGCTAGCGAAGATCGAAAAGGCTCTGCCATCGGACAGGGTCCGAAGCTTGCGACGCTTTCTGGATTGTTTGTACGTGGGCATGCTGTCCCCGCGAGTCGATCTCTCCGATCTGGGCGTGATGGAGGCAGCTTTGCTCCCAGCTTTCGAGACAGCTTTCCTTCAGCAACTGCACTTACGTTTTCGATACCGTGACAGAAAGGGGGCGGCGTCCAGACGTCAGGTGGAGCCGCAAGCCATGCTCATCCTGCCCCCTCTTTGGTATCTGGTAGCCTGGGATCCCGCACGCGACGGTTTCCGACACTTCCGGATGGACCGGATCACTGAGCCCGAGGTGGTCGAAGGCGCAACCTTTCGGCGACGTCGGGTGCAGTTCGAGGATGACGTACGTCCCGTTCGCAGAGTCACCCGTTGCTCCTAGTGCTGCGACCACATAAAAGTGGTCGGTAGGG
>CAYTRQ010000092.1:0-14291 GCA_964440025.1 uncultured Polyangiaceae bacterium
GCTGCCTTCTTCGACGACGCCGCCTTCTTCACGGCCGCCTTCTTCTTTGCGGAGGGGACGGCTTCTTCTCGTGGCTCTTGGTCAGGCTCGGTTACCTCCGTCAATTCTTCTTCGGTAGCCATCTCTGAAGAAACAGCTAATTCGGCTGGCGACTTGGCGAGGGGCCCCGCAGAAGCCGCGGGCTCTTCTGCCTCGGGCAGCTGGGGCGCCTCTTCGCCGCCCTGCAACCGCCTGGTCTCCTCCGCCGCGGGCAATTGCCGAGCTTCGATTCCGCCAGAAAGCAGTCCGTCCTCTGTCTGTGCGCCCGGACTCACCTCTCCTGTTGGCCCGCTCGTCTGCTCGGGACGCCCGAGATTTTTCCCTTGTCCCCTGGCCAAAAGTGTCTCCCCTACCACCGTAGCGAGCTTGGAAAACTGAAAAGGCTTATCCAAATACACGTCCGCGCCATAAAGAGGAGAGGTGAGCTCGTTGAGAGTATCGCCGATGCCGGTCAGCATGACCACTCCCGTATGAGCCAAAGAAACGGCTTCACGGATACGTCGACAAACCTCCCAACCGCTCATCCCAGGCATCATGACATCGAGAACGACTAGGTCGGGGAGTTCTCGCGTACAAAGTTCCCATGCCTGGTCACCGTCTGTTGCCTCAATCACGCGATACCCACGTCCTCGCAAATGATTGGCAACGAGAGCAAGTGTGCTCGGCTCGTCATCCGCTACTAAGATCAAAGGCTTTTCATTTTTGGCCATCGACAAATCCGCTCCAGTCTGCGAGGAGTTGTTCGGTAAGTTCGGCCGCCACATGGCGCGCCGCGTCGTATTGACGCCCGGCAGTACCTCTTGGTCAAGCAGCGAAGTGTAGCTCCTTGTCTCGACCGCGATACACTACAGTCTCGTGACCCCCGATAATGCGAAAAATTCCGCTGCAGCAAACGCAGCAGCGCTGGCCCCGCCGGCGGAACAGCATGTGGTCCTCTGTGCGGTCCGTAGCGCCCAGCGACGGCTCCGGGTCCAAGCAGGGCTAAACCTTTCCAGTCGCCTGACACCTGCCATTGGCGGAATGGCAAGCCTGATTCTCCTTTTCCTCCTCAGGAGCGGGGCACCACGAACGAGCTCGCTATTCGTCGGTTTCGTCGCCTTAGGCCTCGTGGCTCTTGTCTTCGTCATCGGCTTTCTATTAGGACCTTCAAAGCTCTCGGCGGCGCTTTCACTCGATCGCGCCTTGGGGAGACAAGGGCAATTGGTCGCAACATTCGACCATCATCGAGCGGGGCACACGAATGGCCCGTACCAAAAACTACTCTTAGCACGTGAAATCCCAGCTCTGCAGGCACAACCCGGGAGTTTCATCTCTTTCAAGCGACCACCAAACGCTGGGGCAACAGCCCTCGTCGCAATTGGCTTCGTCGCCCTTCTCACCGTCTCCCCGCCGCCTCCCGCGAAACTTCCGCCGAGCCAAGAGCTACCAAGCCCCAAAAAAGAGCAGCTCTTGTCGCCGGACGAAGCAAAATACATCGAGAACGAAGCGCAAAAAGCGCTGGAGCAGGCCTCGAGTACTGAGGGGCGAGGCGCCGCACAGGAGCTTCTTGAACTGGTCAAGGAAGTCTCTGCTGGAACGCTGGATCGCAAGGAAGCTCTTCAACGGGCAGCAGCGCTCAAGTCAGAGCTCGAAAATGAAGGCCGAAAAGGCCGGGCCCTCAAGAAGCGATTGGAAAAACGGGGCCGGCAACTCTCGGATTCCGCCCTGACCGAGGACCTAGGAAAGGCGATGAGTGAGCAGCGACTCGATGATGCCGCCGAGGCACTCCGCGCTCTTGCCGAAAGACTCCGCGACGAACGGAAGCCACTTTCAAAAAAGGAGTTGGACGAGCTTCGTGAATCGCTCGAGCGGGCTGGTAAAGAGCGCAAGGCGGAGACCGCTCAAGCGTCGAGCTCCGAACAGAAAGGGCACAAGCAACTCGAAGAGAAACGGAGAAGGCTCTTCAAAAAGAAGCAAGACGGCTCCGCCACTGCAGCCGACCTCGAGGAACTCGAGCGGACCGAACGCGAGCTCGAGCGCCTCGACCGAAGGAAAAAGGAAGAGCAAAAGACCTTAAGCGAACTGGACCGAGCTCTGGCACAGGCGGCCCAGGAGCTTGCCGAGCTGCAGAAGGACAGCCGACAAAAGAGCTCCGAATTTTTGGACAAGGCTGCCAAAAGCCTGGAACAACAGGCCGGACGAGCTTTGACCGACAAGGAAAAGAAGGAACTGCTCGACCAGATCGAACGACTGAAGGAACGGCTGCGCCAACAGCAAAAAGACAAAAAGCTCCAAAAGAGACTCCAGGAGTTTCAACAGCGCGCCCGGGGCCAGCGAAAACAAGGACCGCAAGGGCAACCTCGGACCGTTCCCATTCCTCGACCTGGGAAGCCACAAGCCGGCCCCGGTCGAGAAGGAGCAAAGGGCCAAGGCTCACAAAAGGAGCAGGCCCATTCGGGGACTAGCGGCAAAAAACCAGGCCAGGCTCATCACCCCGACGTTTCTGGTGAGGCCACCAAGCGCCTCGAGAACGAACCTCAAGCCGCTTCCGCCGCCGCCCAGGACACCGGAAAAGGGCCCACGGAAAGCGAGACGATCGCCTCCGCCGCCGAAGAGGGTTTCGTCGCCGGCCACTACGAAGAGCTTTACACAGAGTATCACACTGTGATGGAGGAGGTCATGGAGAAAGAGTCCATCCCCGAGGGGCGCAAACGTCACGTCGAACGCTACTTCGAGCTGATTCGGCCCCGGGAGAACGAAAATGAATGAACAGCACGAAACCGCCGAGGCCGAGAAGAAACTCGAGGATCTCACGACCAGTGTCCAGAAGCTCCGCTCCTCCATGTCCCAAGTCATCGTCGGCCATGGGGAGGTCATTGATGGGATCATCACCTGTCTTCTCGCAGGATCCCACGCTCTGCTCGAAGGAGTTCCTGGTTTAGGCAAGACGATGCTGGTTCGGACCCTTTCGGACGCTATCGATCTGTCCTTTTCACGTATTCAGTTCACTCCCGATCTCATGCCTGCCGATATCTTGGGCACCACCGTCGCCCTGGATACGACGAGCGGAGGACAGCGATTCGAGTTTCAGAAAGGTCCTGTTTTTTCGCCTATCGTTTTGGCTGACGAAATCAACCGGGCTACTCCCAAAACACAAAGTGCCCTTCTAGAAGCCATGCAAGAGCATCGCGTGACCATTGGAGGAACAACACATGAACTCGGCAAGCCCTACTTCGTTTTGGCCACACAAAACCCCTTAGAAATGGAAGGGACCTATCCCCTGCCTGAAGCCCAGCTGGAACGCTTCTTCTTCAAGCTCAAAGTCCCGTTTCCAAGCCGGGAAGAACTCCACCAGATCATCGATCGTACGACGGGACTGAGCCAGCAAGAAGCCCATGTTGCCCTCTCGGCAAGTGACGTCGTGCGATTGCAAAATACAGTTCGCGAGGTGCCGGTCAACAGAAGCGTTCAAGACTATGTTGTCCGTTTTCTGCGCGCGACCCACCCCGAACTCGAAGGAGCCACCGAGGAGATCAAGCAATTCGTCGCCGCTGGAGCTTCGCCGCGCGGCGCCCAGGCGATGCTTCTCGCCGCCAAAATCCGGGCCCTCTTTGATGACCGGCTTGCCGCTTCCATCGAGGACGTGCAAGCAGTCTCCAAAAACGCCCTTCGTCATCGCATTCAACTCAACTTCGAGGGAGAGGCCGAGTCGATCAACACCGACCGAATCATCGACAGCGTGATCGCCGCGCTCCCCGAAACCGTTGATTGATCACGGATGCCCACCCAGAGAACCTAATTTTGTCCCTGTTCGACTGGCTGCTTTATGGGTGGCGGCACAAGCAAGGCCGCACGCCCCTCGAAGAGGACGACGACCTCTTCGGCGATGATTTCCTGCGAAAGTTGGAAACCCTCGCACTCACCAGCCGCAAAGCGGCCGCCGGTACCCGGCGTGGAGAAAGGCGAGGCAAAAAGAAGGGAAGCGGAGTGGAGTTCGCGGATCATCGCAGCTACGTGCCTGGCGATGACATCCGGTTTTTGGACCTGGGTATCTATCGGCGTTTCGGCAAGCTACTGATCCGCGTCTATGAGGAAGAGGAGGATCTCAGCCTCTACTTCCTCATAGACTGCTCTGCTTCAATGGGGGCTGGAGATGGGGGAAAACTTCGTCAAGCGAAACGGATTGCTGCAGCGCTGGGCTACATTGGTCTATCGAATCTCGACCGGGTCTCCGTCCTTTCCCTGACCGACCGAATCGCTGCGCGATTGCCTCCGACTCGGGGACGAGGTCGCTTTTTTCGCATCCTGAAATTTTTGTCGGGGCTCCAAGCCAAAGAAAAGACCGATCTGGAAGCGGCCCTTCGTACCTTCGTTGCACAACACCGGCGTCGCGGCCTCGCAGTCTTGATTACGGATCTCTATGATCCCAGAGGTTTCGAAGCCGGAATCAATGTCCTGCGCTTCAATCGCTTCGATGTCTGTGTGATGCACATCGTTTCGAAAGACGATGCAACGATCGGCCAGCAGGGCGATTTGACGGTGATCGACATAGAAACGGGCGAAGCCCGCGAGGTGACGGTCACTCAAGGGCTTGAGCAGGCGATGCGGCAAGCTGTCGAACACCACGTGAACCGGGTCGAGAAGTTCTGCGCAGGTCGCGGAATTCCGTACTTCGCCATCGACAAAGAGACCCCCTTCGATGAAGTCGTTCTTCGAGTCCTGCGACGGGGAGGCTTGCTCAAATGACCCTCGTCTGGACTTTTCTAGGAGTTCCTCCATCCATTTTGCTCCCTCTCGGAGCGGCCTTAGGAGCAGCAACGGTCCTGCTCTACATTCTGCGGCTCCGTCGGCGACCGGTGATCGTCCCGTTCGCTCCGATCTGGGAGAAACAGCTGGGCGATCAATACGCTTCTCGGCTGCGCTCGCGACTGAGGCGGCTGCTCTCTTTGCTGCTCCACTTGGCTCTTCTCCTGGCCTTGCTCCTCTCCCTCGCCGATCCGAGACCGGATTCGTATGCAGAGCCAGCCACCTCGACGGTTCTTCTCATGGATGTGAGCGCGTCCATGGGGGCCAAGACCACAATCCCCCAACTCCAGAAGACAACCGAACCGCCAGCTTCAAAAACGAACAATTCATCCGCGGACGAAACGACCGAAACGAGCAGCCGGCTCGACGTGGCAAAAGATTGGGCCCGCCGATTCTTCGATCAGATGGGTCCACGCGACGAAGTCCTGGTCGTGGAGCTTTCCGAAACTCCTCACCCTCTCTCTGCCTGGTCTCGTCCGACCGAGAAGCTCGCGGGCTTGATTTCCGATTTGGTTCCCCAAAAGGTCACGGCCGATCTGCCAGCTGCGCTTGCCGTTGCGCGGGACGCGCTCGTAGAAAGAAAGCGCGGTCAGGTCATCATCGTGTCAGACGGTGCGTTCCCCTCCTTGGAGCACAATGCGTTCCCTGCTCTCGACGTACGGTTCGCGTCCACCTCTGACGGAGAACCGGAAACAAGCTCCGCCGCAAAGCAAACCAACAAGGCGCCGTCCAAAGCGCCATACCAAGACAACGTTGGCATCTCGACTCTCTCGGCCCGGCGCTATCCCCTCGACCCTGCTCGGTTCGAGGTCCTGCTCGAGGTGGCCAATACGGGCTCGACACCTGCCGAGGTCGAAGTCGCGCTCCACCGGACCCAACCGGACATGAGTCAAGGAGACGTCGTCGACGTCCTCCGATTGGAAGTGCCACAAGAAGGAAGGGCGACGGAGGTGATCGCGAACCTCTCTGCCGTCAAGCAAGGCATCATTGGCACTGTTCGCCGCCTCGACGGAGGAGCCAATTGGCTTGGCGCCGATGACACCGCCTACGCTCTCCTAACAGAACGTCCGCCGTTGGACGTGCTCGTCGTCGGAGACGACAACACGTTCCTCGATGCGGCGCTCCTTGTGGATCCGAATCTCAACGTTAACCGTATCGCTGCCGAAAACTACCCTCCTTCTCAAGCTTACGACGTGGTGATTTTCGATGCGGCGTTTCCCGCCCGAAAAGCTACAACCGGAGCGGCCTTGTACTTGGGAAAGCCGTCATCGGACGAAGAACACTACCCCGTCGGAACCGGCCAAGAGCTCAAGTTGTTCGGTTTCGATCGCTGGAAAGAAGAGAGCAGCGTCTTTCGCTTCATCGATCCCTATGATGTGCAGGTCCTCACGGGGCGCGCCTTGATCCCCCAAAAAGGCGACGAAGTTCTGGGCTACAGCCAGCAGAACCCAATCTTCATCGGAGGAAGTCGACCACAAGGACGTTTCTTGGCACTTGGGTTCGATCCCCGAAAGAGCGACTTCGTCCTGCGCGGAGCTTGGCCGCTCTTTATTCAAAACGCCCTCTTCGAGCTCTCCCCTGAAACTTCTGCTGACTTGGCGCAAAATATTTTTTGTGGAGTCCCTTCGCAGACCCAAGTCTCCACCCACGATGGTTTCGCCCGATTCGTCGGCCCCCTTGCTAGCGAACGGAAAAGCGCTCGCCGGCTGGCGATCAAGAGCGGTCAAGTCAGCGTCAGCCCTTCATTCAGTGGTTTCTACCGTCTTTCCGACGAGAAGAGCTCCCGAGTGCTCGCCGCCAACTTCTTCAATGAAGCCGAGGCCCAACTTGCTCCCCGTCGGCAACTCCTGCGCGACAATGGCCTCCCTTTGACAAAACCAGCATCTCTCAAGCCCCCCCCAAGCAGCTGGCTCGATCGTCTTAGACCGTCAACGTCACGTTGGGCGCTCCAACCCTGGATGTGGCTCCTGCTCTTGGTCGCGGCCATCTCATTTTCTGAATGGTGGACCTATCACCGGAGGTGGACGGTATGAAGGGGCGCATGATGCTCCTCTGGGGCCTCGGCATACTCCTTAGTTCGGCAGCCATCGCAACGTGGCTCGCCACCTCAGGCTGGGCTGGGCTCCCTTCGGTACCTTTTGAATGGGGAGGTCGAACCTACCGACTCTCCGAGCCAAGATTTCTTTATCTCCTCGCGCTGCTCCCTCTTCTTGCCTTCGGCGCAAAACGTTCGCTCACTGGCCTGACCTGGCAGCAATTGGTGCTCTCGTTTCTGCTGCGCTCGGCGCTGCTCGCCACTCTGGTATTGAGCCTCGCTCGTCCTGTCGAAATCACCGAGACCGATCGGGTCTGTGCAACCGTGCTCGTCGACGTCAGCGCTTCGATCGGCGATGAAGCTTTGAAGAAAGCGTCGAGCTACATCGACGACCTTCTGCAGAATTCCGAAGAAAAGGAATCGCTCCGGGTCTTGGCATTCGGTCGCGACGCTCACCTCGTTCCCCTCAAGGCAGGTAGCGACGAAGCGCCGGTTGCCCCAACACCCGCGGATCTCCGGGCCGCCGCAACCGGCGAGGAGAGCAATATCGCCTTTGCTCTGCGCATGGCGCGCGCCTTTACCGAAACAGATTGTGTTCCCCACTACCTGCTGCTGAGCGATGGGATCGAAACCTCCGGAGATGCTCAGTCGGCGATCTCGCTCGCGCAGAAGCGGGGCGTCCACGTGAGCACCGTACCCCTTGCCCAAAAGCCTCCCCCCGATGTGGCCGTACTCGACGTCGACATCCCCAATGCCATAAGAGTCGGGGAGCCCTTTGATGTTCGAGTATCCTTGCGAACCACCGAAAAGGTGTCCGGAACCCTTCACCTTTTTCAAGGAAACCAAGAAAATGGATTGGGAGGACGGCGGAAGCTGGAGCTGACTCCAGGTCACCATGTCGAGGTTTTCCCTAGCGTGGTACGCATGAAAGGTGAGGTGATTTATCGCGCCGAGTTCGTCACTCAAAAGCCGGACCACTTCAAACAAAACAACAGTTTTGCCACCCATATCGACGTACCTGGTCCACCCCGGGTCTTGATCGTCGATCGAAAGCCCGACCAAGCCCGCTACTTGGCCCGCGCTCTCGTGGCTCAGCAATTCGATGTCGACGTAAGACCTCCGAGCGCTTTTCCGCAGACGAGGTCGGAACTCGATGCGTTTTCTTTCGCTATTTTGAGTGATGTTCCAAGGGCCGAGATCTCCCGCGGGGCCGAGCAGCTCCTCACGACCTATGTGCGCTCCGGAGGAGGACTGCTCTATGCCGGTGGAGAAGCCGCCTATGGGCCCGGTGGTTGGCAGGGTTCACAGCTGGAAAAAATCCTCCCCGTTCGCATGGATTCCTCGATGACCCGAGAAATCCCCGGCGTAGCCATGTCTCTGGTCATCGATCGCTCGGGCTCGATGACGGGTTTGCCATTGCAAATGGCCAAGGAGGCCTGCATCGCCACGCTTTCCGTTCTTGCTGGCAGCGATCTGATCGAGGTCATCGCCTTCGACTCCCGTCCGAATCGCTTTGTCCGAATGCAGCGAGCCCGCTACAGGTCACGCATCGAATCGTCACTTCTGACGATTCAGCCTGGTGGCGGGACGGAAATCTTTTCCAGCCTCGACATGGCTTACCAAGATTTGGCGGCTATCGAGGCGAGAAAGAAGCACATCATTTTGCTCACTGACGGTAACGCCAGTAGCGAAGGGATTTATGAGCTCGCCGTCGCGGCGTTTTCCGAAGGGATTACAATCACCACGGTTGGGCTCGGCAGCGGCGCCAACGCCGAACTCCTCCGCATGATCTCGGAAGCGGGAGGAGGACGATTCCACCATGCGGAAGACCCCTCGAGCCTTCCCCGTATCTTCACGCGAGAGACGGAACTCGTCTCCCAGGAAACCACAGTGACGGATTGGTTCCCAGCGGTCGTGGTGCGCCGACCTCGTTTCCTCAGTGGCATCCCGATCGCCTCTGCGCCCTATCTACGAGGTTTTACACGAACTCAAATGCGTCCGGCACCAGCCGAGCTCATTCTCGCAACCGACACCGGGGAACCTCTGCTGGCACGCAAACCAATTGGTTTAGGCTGGACGCTCGCATGGACCGCTGATCTGAAAGCGCGTTGGTCCACGGACTGGCTTCGCTGGAACCACTTTGGACGCTTCTTAGCTCAGCTGATCCGCTTCCACCAGTTCGCCGACGATACAGAAATGATCGACATGGACGTTTCTCTGCAAGGACGTAACGTAGTGGCATCGTTCGACGCCTTCGATGAAAGCGGGGGCTTCGACAGCCATCTTCAGTCGAAGCTCACAATTTTGCCCCAAACAGACAGCAAACAGGAGCAAAAAACCGTTAGCTTTGAAAAGGCCGCCCCGGGGCGCTACGTCGCTCGGGCTCTCCTACCTGGCTTCGGTTCTTATGCGCTACTCGCTGCCCACCAACGCCGTGGCGACGACGGCCGGCTCAGCAGTGCAGGCATCAGCCGTGGCTCCGTCTCGCTTCCCTATCCAGCGGAATATCGCGATCTGCAACCTCGCGAAGCGCTGCTCGAGACATGGGGTCAAACCGGGGGGGGGCGTTGGAATCCTGATCCTCGGGTCGTCCTGAGCGGCGACGGTGACAGTATCCTGACCGAGGAGGCCCGCCAGAATCAGCTGATCTTTCTCGGTCTCGCCCTCTTCCTCCTCGACCTTCTCGTAAGACGAGTGCGTCTGTTCGATCGCAAGTTCAAAAAAGCCTTCCGACATGCTTAAAGGCGGATCCCCATGAGTGCCCCTGCCTCCGAACCGTCCCGCTCCCTCCTCGAAGATCTCGAGCGGCGTGGGCTCCTTCACCAAGCAACCCATCGAGACGAGCTCGAACGACATCTCCGCAAAGAACGAACTGTCTATGCCGGTTTCGATCCAACCAAAGACTCTTTGACGATCGGCAACCTCGTGTCCATCTTGATGTTGCGTCGCTTTCAGCTAGCTGGACACAGGCCGATGGTTGTCATGGGGGGCGGCACCGGCTTAATCGGGGATCCAAGCGGCAAAGACAGCGAGCGGCAGCTCCTCGACCGCGAAGGGATTGCTCGGAACATCGCCGGGCAAAAACCCATCTTCGGGCGCATCCTCGACTTCGAGGGCCCTTTTGCTGCGAAGCTCGTGAACAACGCAGATTGGATAGAGCCACTCAGCTTCATTTCGGTCTTGCGAGATATCGGAAAGCACTTCTCGGTCAACATGATGATCCAGAAGGACTCGGTGAAGACACGTCTCGAGGGAAGAGAACATGGCATTAGCTACACCGAGTTCAGCTACATGATCCTCCAAGCCTACGATTTCGCGCAGCTCGCCAAAGAGTATGGCGTGACCGTCCAAATAGGAGGTTCGGATCAGTGGGGCAATATCGTGGCCGGCGCCGATCTGACCCGCCGCCTGTCAGGCCAAGAGGTCTTCGGACTGACCACCCCGCTTTTGACCAAAAGCGACGGTGGCAAGTTCGGTAAGACCGAAGGGGGAGCGATCTGGCTAACCCGAGAACACACGAGCCCTTATGAACTCTATCAGTTTTTCATGAATGCCGCCGACGCCGATGTTGGTCAGTTCCTTCGAGTCCTTTCTCTCCGACCTCTCGAAGAGCTCGAAGCGCTCATCGCCGCACATCAGCAATCACCGGAGAGAAGGCTCGGTCAACGGGCGCTGGCCGACGAAATGACGGAGCTCCTTCACGGCAAGGAGGGGCAAAGAGATGCTCAGCGCGCCTCTGAGGCTCTTTTTTCTGGTGATGTGAGCGGTCTTTCGGGACAACTCATCAACGAGGTCTTTCGGGGAGCCCCCAGCTCCTCCCACAGTCTCGAGCTCTTGTCCGAATCAGGACTTGGTATTGTCGAGCTCTTGGTGAAAAGCGGCGTCGCCAAGAGCAAGCGAGAAGCCCGACAGCATGTTTCCTCCGGCGCAATCAGCATCAACGGAAAGCGCATTTCCGATGACTACCGCCTGACCCAAAAAGAGCTTCTGGAGGGCGACATCGCCCTGATTCGCCGGGGCAAAAAGACCTGGCACATCGCGAGATTCGACGAATCTTGAACCGCAGGCCGAAACACGAGACCCGTAGGTCCTCGGGCCGGCCCGCAGAAGACTGGCCCTTCTTTCCTGCACCCTCACACGGCTTTTCAATGACATGCACCAGCCTTGCCCTCGAGGATGCCCGGCTGGCTTTCGGGGAATTTTAGGCCTTCCCTTGCCTTTCCTCCCCCTACTTGGCTCCTTCAGCGAGCCAGGACCGGGATGCTGGCGACCTCTTCTTGGCGGCGCAGCACCGTGGAGAAGGTGGGCAACTTCACTACCGGAGTCCATGGATGAGCCACGCAAGAGCCACCGATCTCTTGGTTCCAAGCAAATGCTGTGCTCCTCTATTTGTTGTGGGCTATTTGCAAATCCGGAGTCGGTTGAAGCAGGGGCGCCCCTTGGTCCTTGACGCAGACGTCGGCGCCGCATTGCGCGCGCGAGATTTCGAGATGGACGCGCCCGGCGCATTGGGAGCCATCCTGCACAAAAACCCCGACGCGGTCTTCGCCCATCATTGCGCCGAACTCGACTCCCATGTCGATATTCTCTCTGCCCTCACTGCCGACACGACCCCCCGTGCCCTTGCTGAAGCTGGCATGGAGCATCGTTCGGCGCGCCTCACTTCAGCTGCTCTGGATCTGGTCGAGGAAGCGACCGTGGGCTGGCACCGCCCCGTCGGAATCGCCGGGGTTTTGGGCTCGGAGCTCGTGACCGCAACGGAACGCGGACGATTCGAAGACGAAACGCAAATGCATGCAACGCGGATTGCCGTCGGCGGCGCAGAATTGATCATCGTGCGCGGCATGGGATCACGCATCGACCTGGTTTTTGCCGTTGCAGCCGCCGCAGAGACGGACGTTCCCTGCTGGGCGGTCGTGGACAGAAATCTCGCCAGCTTGAACGAGACGGTCGATCTCTCCGTATCCTTGGCCGACGCCGGAGCGGAAGCGGTTCTCTTCGAGGTCGATTCCGTCGACGAGGGGCTGCAGCGCCTCGGGGCGCTCCACGCAGCGCGCTGTACCATCGTGCCGGGAACTTTGCTCGCAGCAGCAACCGATGCGCTTCGGGGATTTCCCAGCCCCCTGCTGTCCTCCTGGGTCGACCGGGCCGTGGAGCTCACCGACGCGGGAGCTCGAATCGTCGGAGGCGGCTCCGGAACCACCGAAGATCACACGCGAGCGCTCGCCACGAGGCTTGGCGTCCTCCACCCTTCGGTGCCTCCTGTCGCACAGCGCTCCGAAGCTCGCTGAGCTCTCTGCTCAATGGAGCACCGGCTGGGCAGCGCCTCCTTGCTTGTTTGGCTCCGCGCCGTTGAGTTGCAGTCCATTGGGGTAAGAGCCTTGAGGGGGGAGCAGATGCATCCTAAAGCGCAAGCGAGATGCGCTCCGAGTCATCGCCTTCAGGCCGTGCCCCCCCTAGCGAACCTCTTCGCCGGGAAGAGCTCGCAGAAGTTTTTCGGGCACGGGAAGTTCCCGAGCATCTCTTTCGCGTCGGCGCCGAAGGAGAAAAGTTCGGCGTCAACAAGGAATCGGGACATCCCCTTCTCTATGCAAAAGGTACTGGGATCTGCCGCGTTTTCGAATACCTGGCGAGCGCCCATGACTGGTCTCCGGTTCGCGAGCATGAAGACGGTCCCGTGATCGCTCTCAAGCGCGACGGAGCAAGCATCACTCTCGAACCGGGAGCCCAACTGGAGCTGAGCGGCGCCCCTCTTGCTGATCTCCATGCCGTGGCGGAAGAGTTCTCTGCCCATCTGCGCGAGCTCCAACCCATTTCCGAAGAGCTCGGGATCGCCTGGCTCTCCACCGGCTTTCATCCCACGGCTCAACTGAAACAACTCCCCTGGGTTCCCAAAACACGCTACCCTATCATGCGGACCTATCTTCCCCAAAAAGGGTCCGGCGCTCTCGACATGATGCAGCGGACGGCCACCGTTCAGGCCAACTTCGATTGGTCTTCGGAAAACGACGCGATGAGAAAACTTGTCGTGGGGCTTAAGCTGAGCCCGCTCATCCATGCTCTATTTGTGAATGCGCCATTCAAAGAAGGAAAACCCTCTGACAAGCTCAGCGAACGCGGCGATGTATGGCTGCGCATGGATCCGTCCCGGAGCGGATTGATTCGCCCTCTGTGGGAAACTCACCGTCCTAGCTACGAGGACTTCGTCGAGTGGAGCCTGGATGCAGGTATGTTCATGCTCTGGCGAGATGGAGGCCCCATCAAAAATACCGGCCAGAGCTTTCGGGACTTTTTGATGCACGGCTACCAGGGATATCATGCTACAATGGAGGATTGGCGACTTCATCTCACGACCCTTTTTCCGGAGGTTCGGCTCAAGGGTACGATTGAAGTTCGCCCCTTGGATGCTCAGGCGCCCGACATCTCCATGTCAGCTCTGGCTCTGTGGACAGGCGTCCTCTACGAACCCCAAGCGCTCGCCGAAGCAGAAGCCTGGACGTCCGATTGGTCCTACGAAGAAGTGGAAGGAGCCCGCACACGCCTAGTGGCAGAAGGACTCGATGCTCCGTTCCTTGGTCGTCCCCATGGTTGGGAACACGCAGAGCGGCTCCTCGACTTAGCGGCCGACGGCCTCGAGCGACGCGCTCGCGGAAACCTCCAACACACCTCGGAGTCCATCTACCTTCAGCCGGCACGACAACTCGTTTGTCGTCGTGAAAGTCCAGCCACACAAGCGTTGGCAGCCGCCCGGGCTACGAATTCTCTTATCTCGGCGACGAGTATTAGCCCTCCGCCCCTATCTTAACGACGAGGAAGACGCCGAAAGCACAGTCCATGGGAATTGGAATCGGAGAACTGATCGACGACAAATACGAAATCGTACGACTCATCGGCAAAGGGGGCACGGGCGCCGTCTACGAAGGAAAAAGCCAACTCATCGGTCGGCGTGTCGCCATCAAGATCCTCCACCACAACACTCACAAAGTCGACCCTTCTTCTGCAAAACGCTTTCAAAGAGAAGCTCAAGCCGCGGGACGCTTTGGCGGTGATCACATTCTCGAGATCATCGATATGGGTTCTCTTCCCAGCGGGGAGCACTTCATCGTCATGGAATATCTCGAAGGGGAGACCTTGGCCGAACGGATCCAGCGACTCGGCCGCATATCGCCTCGGGAGCTTCAGCCCATCCTGACCCAGGCGCTCGAGGCGCTTTCCGCTGCCCACCGAGCCGGAATCGTGCATCGTAACCTCAAGCCCGACAATATCTTTATCTTGCAGGAGAAAACTGGAACTCCCGACTTTGTGAAGCTCATCGACTTCGGGATTTCGAAGTTCACCGCTCCCGACCAAGAGATGAGCATGACAGAAACTGGAATGCTCTTCGGCACACCTTATTACATGAGCCCGGAGCAGGGCCACGCCAACGAGGTGG
>CAYTRQ010000092.1:14301-15651 GCA_964440025.1 uncultured Polyangiaceae bacterium
CGGCACACCTTATTACATGTCACCCGAGCAGGCGACGGGCGCCTCTGGAATCAATCAACAAACCGACATCTATTCTCTCGGCGTCATCGCGTTCGAGGCACTGACGGGCAGGGTCCCCTACGATGCGACGACTTTCAACGATCTCATGTTCAAGATCGTCTTCGCCGAGCTGCCGCGTCCCGAGGATCTGGTTGCGGGTCTGGACCCAGCCCTCTCGGCGATTGTCCGACGTGCCATGGAACGGAGCCTCCCTCGTCGTTTTCAATCGGCTGAGGAATTCCTTGCTGCATTGGATCGCTGGTCTCCCATGGCCATTACGGTCTCCGACGGAACACCCATGTCCGCTCAGGGGATCGGGCTGACCTCCTCTCCCTCGGAGCCTTCCCTCACAGAAGAAGCACCGGTAGACCGACAGAGCGAGAGTGAAGAACCGGCACAGGAGAGGGAGCCCCCCATTTTCCCTCTCCACGATACCGTGCCCTATGATACCCAAGGGCGCCCCATTCGACGGACCACATCGCCGGCCGAGCACGACTCACGTTCGACTTTCCTCTCGGCAACAACGACCGGAAATCGAGCGAACTCCAGCGACGACTTGAGGAGTTCCAACGAGCGCGCGCTGGCAAGCAACGATGGGTTGGGCACTCGACTCCCTGTGAAAGACAATAAAAAAATGGGGCTCTCCGTGGCCGGCGCGATCATTGCCGTGGTGACCTTGGCGGCCATCGGTCGAAAGGCCCCAGCACCCGACCAGGGAGAGGCGGTTCCAAAAAGCCAAGGTGTCCCCAAGGGGCCCACGACCGCCCAACAGCAAGACAGGCAAAAAGCCCCTGAAGACCTTCGAGTCAGCAAACCGACAAGCCCCGAACCGAGATCCTCTACCCCTTCTTCGAACTCGCGGACTCCCACGACCGAGCCAACCGAATCTCCAGTAGCCCAGCCTGCAACGACCAGCCCCAAAACCGCGTCCTCTGATCAATCCTCTGACCAACCAGAAGCGAGTCCGAACGCAAACACCTTTCCTTTCCACTCCGAGCAGAAAGCCGAAGACGATACGCGCCCGACGTCACAGCCCACAGAGCAAAAAAAATCCGCAAAGCCGACAAACGACACCACGCCACCGCCGACATCACAGCCCGCAGAGCAAAAAAAATCCGCAAAGCCGACAAACGAGACGACTCCAAAGACCGAAGCGAGTCGCTTGAAACCAAAAGCCGAGTCAACGCCGACAACCGACTCTCCGGAGCCCTCGGACACATTCCTCGATTTCGGCTACTAGTGCCTCGGCAACTCACGTTTCGAGCGGTTTCGAAGCACTCCCAGAAGTGGGTGAGGTCGGCTTCGAAACCG
>CAYTRQ010000093.1:0-15542 GCA_964440025.1 uncultured Polyangiaceae bacterium
CGGCACGAAGGATTCGAACAGGCGCGTCAACAGGCCATCGTGGACGGGGACGTCGGCGGCGAGCCGAAGCGCGATGGCTTGTTTTTTCTCCGCGGCAAGGACTTGCCAGTCTTGTTCTGGGCTGGCCCCCTGCTCGGTCCAGAGCCGATCACGGGTTGCCTGATCGAACCCGATGCCCACCGCCAAGCGGTCACGACCCATGGGAAAAATGGTCGCTGTTGAATAGCTTCCCATGATGAGCTCACTGCGGGTCCCATTCGCGAGCGCGTGGAAATGCAGCGGTCCACCGGCGGGAGCTTCGATCATGCAATAGATACAGGAAAAGCCTCGGTCGAGCGTCTTCGCCAGATCCGGGAAGAAAGTCTTTCGAACCACCGAGTGCACGCCGTCTGCAGCGACCAGACAGTCGAAGCTGGTCTCCTGCGTTTTTCCCGAGCTGGCCGCGCCCCGCCACCGCACGACGGCTCTACGGTCTTCGCCCGATTCGACGCCTTCGACCAGCGTACGGCGCCGCACCGAGGTGCGTGCGAGCAACGAGGCCAGATCGCTCAAGAACTCCTGGCGATTCACACAAAAGCACCACTGGGGATCGGTCTTCACGACGGTTTGGAGTTTTCCCGTGCGCGCAAGGCGGAAGGCGATCTCGGTATTCGCGTGGCCCCGCCTGAGCGCGCTGTCTTTGAGCCCGATGCGGTCCAAAGCGCGACAGGCTCTTTCTTGGATGCCGTACTCGATGCCGGGATAGTCCGTCTCGCTTTCGTTGCGATCGAGGAGCGTGATTGCGACGGCGTCCGGAGCATAGCGCTCGAGCGCGAGGGCCGTGACGAGGCCGGCGGGGCCGCCTCCAAGAATCCCAACCTGTAACCGCATGGTGCTCCTCCTGGGTGCTTGGCTTATTTGCTATCCAAGTGGATAGCAAATGGAGCTTAGCTGAGGCCCGCTCGACGTCAACCGCGGTGTGAGCTGGTGGTCACGCGGAGCGGGCCGATCCGTTGCCCGGGAGGGCGATTCATCGCACGCTGAGGCCCTTCAGCGGATGGTGGAGCGAAGGACCAGTGCCGGCCGACGGCCGCGGCGCGAGGCAGAAGCCTCGAAGCGTCGGATCATCGCCACGGCACGCACGCTGTTCTCGCGGCATGGGTTCGACGCGGTCGGGATCCGTGAGATCGCAATGAGAGCTGGCACCACGCACGGCCTCGTGCGTCACCATTTCGGGTCGAAGTTCGCGGTCTGGCAAGCGGTCGTCGAGGCAACCGAACGAGAGTATGTCTCGGCAGTTGCTCCGCTGCTCGACGGATTGGAAGAAGGGCAGGATCCCGTTGAACGGGCCGCCGAGTTCGTACGGGGCTTCGTGGCGGTTTCAGCGCGGCATCCAGATGCGATGCGGCTTCTCATGCATGAAGGTGTATCGAGCGGTCCGCGTTTGGCACTCGTGCTCGAGTACCTGGGTGTCGCGCACCGCCGGTTGGAGCCTCTGCTTGACGAGCTCCAGGCCCGAGGTCTGCTTCTGACCTGGAGCAGCGCGACCTTGTTTCATTTCCTTCTGTTCTCGGCGTCGGCTCCGTTCGCGCTTCCCGCGCTTTCGAGGGGCTTGATCGGCCGGCGGGCTTCGGTCACCGACCACGCCGAGCGACTTGTCGCGACGCTCCTCGGGCCGACCGCCGCTCCACAGCGGAGATGAGCGGAGCAGCGGAGCAGCGGAGCAGGGTGCAGGCGCGGATTCGTGTGACGTCGCAATGTCGGGGGGAAGGCGCTCCGCTCGCGAGCATGGTGGGATGAGACCCTTGCTTCCTCCTGCGTCTTCCACGAAAAGAATCTGCGTGAAGTGCGCCTTGGCTTCCCTCCTTGTGGCTGCAGTGTTGTCGTGGACCTGTCGGGTGCGGGCGGAGGTGCAGATGACTCTTCCCGCGGCTTGTGGCTCCGTGCAGGAGTTCCGTGCAGAACTGCGCGAGCTGCTCGGAGAAGAAGCCACCCAGCAATTGCATCTCCGCGCTCGATTGACCCGCCTTTCGGACGGGAGATACCGGCTCCAACTGGATACGGAAACTTGGTCGCGCACGTTAGAGGATCGAGACTGCCAGGCCCTTGTTCAAGCGGGGGTGGTCGTCGTTGCAGCAACGGTCCAAAGAGGGGAGCGAGCGCGTGGTTCCAGCAGCTCTGCCGAGGCGAGTCCGCCCCAGCAAGAAGCCGCCCCCAGTGGAGGAGCCGAGCGTGAGGCCGAGGGATTCGTTTTCGCCGCCGGCGGGGCCACGTGGGGGAGCGCGCCGGCTACCAGTGGACTGGCGTCGTGGGGGGGCGGCGTGCGCTGGGGGACGTGGGGGGCTTCGGCCGCGGTTCGCTGGATCCCGCCGACCTCCCATAACACCCGCGACGAGCTGGGGCTCCGTCTTTCTGGCTGGGGAGCGCGCCTCGCTGGCAGTTGGGATCCGACTGAAATATTTCATCTCGTGCTGGGCGTCAGCGTGACGCGATTCGAGGCGCGAGGCTTGGGGGTCGTTCGGCCTGCTACGGACGATGTCTATTTGCCCGCCGCGGAGGCCGAGGTCTGGCTTCGCCCCTTCCGTTGGCGCCATTGGGCGCTGGACGGCGTCATTCGGGGGCGCTGGGGATTGACCCGTCCGCGCTTCGAAATCGAGCCAGAAACGGTCGTTTACGTGGTGCCTCGCGGGGGGGCCAGCGTCCTTTTTCGCGGCTTGTACTTTTTTTGATGGCGGATTTGGTTGTGGAGGGCGATTCCTCCAATGATGGTATCGGATCTGCTCCTCTCCACGCCGGCTGCGCTGAGTCAGGGAGGCGACTCTCCCGAGAGCGAGGATTCAGAATCCAAGCCGGGCCCTTCCGGGCGCCGGGAAGGGGTCTCGGGACACGAGGACTCGGCAGCATCCCGGCAAGCAGGGTCGGTTGGCGGGGGAGCAAGTGCCCGGCAGGCGCACGAGGCGCCGGATGAGCCCCTGACTCTGGAGGCCGTCTACACGGCGCATTTTCGGTTTGTGTGGCGGTGTCTGCGCAATCTGGGAGTGGGCGATGTCGCGCTCGATGACGCCGTCCAAGAGGTCTTCTTGGTGGTCGACCGAAAACTGCCGCACTTTTCGGGAAGCCTGCGACCGTGGCTGTACGCCATCGTGCGTCGGATTGCATTGCGTCATCGTCAGCGCGCGCAGCGGGAGGCTTCCCGCTTTGTGAGTGAAAATGCCCTCTCGCCCGGATTTTCCGAAAAAAAGGCCCCGGACTTGCGTGAAGAAGTCGATCAACGTGAGCGACTTGAGATTGCTTTTCGAGCGCTAGATCAACTCGACCACAACAAACGAGAGGTCTTTGTGTTTTGCCTGATTGAAGGATTGTCCGCCCCCGAGGTTGCCCAAATCGTTGGGGTGCCGCAAAACACCGTTTACTCGAGGCTGAGCGCAGCGCGGCGAGAGTTCTCGGTGATCATCGAGCGCCTCCAGAAAACCAAGGGAGCCGTGGCCGTGCCCCGCGCGGAGCCAGAGGAACGCGCCATCTCGTCTTCCGGAACGCAGAGGAGAAAACCATGAATCAGGAGAGCCGCGATTCCGAGGTGTTTCTTCATACACTCAGCGAGAACCTTCCCAGCGTGGAGGACGAACGACGCGTGAGGAAGGGGCTGCTGGAGAAGGGCGCTGCCGGGTTGGCGATGGTGACCTCGGACAGCGTTCAAGCAGCGTCCCACTCGCTCGGCATGATGGCGAGCAGTCCACCCGTGGCGGGGACCGGCATTCCAGGGTCGGGCGCTGCAGTTAGTGGGGGAAGCGGAAGCGCAACGACGGCGGGCGTGTCGGGGGGGGCCACGACGGGCGCATCGGGCGCTGGTGGACTGGGAGCGGGGCTTTCGGTCGGAGCGCTCACAAAGGTATTAGCTGGGACTGTGCTGGTTGTCTCCGGAGCGATCGTCTCGTGGCATGAGTTCAGCGACGAGGTCTTGCCGACGACCGATGGAGCCGTCCGGACCGAGGGGGCACACCGTCCGGTTCCCGAGGGAAAGACGGCTTCGCACTCACCGGTGGATGCGGACCAACGAGCACCCGGCCCGGATGAGGCCCGTGAGTTGCACGAGTCCGCGAAGGTCGATGAGCCAGCGAAGCCGGATACGGGGCGGCGTGAGTCCGCCATCTTTTCCGAGTCGGGGGAAGTGGGCGCGAGCAAGTCCAAGGATGAAAAATCGAGAGAACACCTCGAAAAGGCCGCTGCCGAGAACCGCTCTGGCCTTGGCGCAGCCGCCAGGAACCGCCCTGGCCTTGGCGCCGCTTCGAGGAGCGGGGGCGAGCCGGGTGAAGGGCGAGCCGCCGCACACCCAAAAGATGCCTCGAGCAGTCGGACTGCGTCCGGTAGCGGCAGCTTGGACGACACTTTGGCTCGGGAAGCAGCACTGTTGCGAGGCGCTCTTCGGCACATCCAGCAGGAAAGTTGGGCTCGTGCGCGGCGCGATCTAGCGCGCCACGAGCGCAGATTCCCTGCCGGTGCGCTTGCCGTCGAAAGGGAAAAGATCAAGGCGCAACTGGAGCGCGCACGAGCATCGGGCTCCGGAAACGGACCGCAGTAACCATTCTTACTTGTCTGGCCCCGAGCGGCCGAGGAAAGGGACAGAAACATGACGGATCACAGCTCTTCTCAACGAAATTCGGGAACGCCTTTCAGCACTCCGAGAAGCTTTGGGCGCGCCCGCCCACCCGCCTGGAAGGACGAGAAGCAATGGCAAACGACCACGCGAAGCAAAAGGTTGGGGAGCCATTGCCATCTATGGGGGATGGTTACGCTCATGGTTCCCGCGTTGCTGGGTGCCAAAGGATGCGAGGTGGCGACCATCGGTAGCAACGACGTGTTGTGTGGTGTCAGCGGGGCGGGCGAATGCGCTACGGGACAATTTTGTCGCTTCGAGCTCGAGGACGCCTGCGGAGACGATGAGCTGCCTGGCACCTGCGAGGCGATGCCGCAGAGCTGCCCGGACAATATCGACCCGGTGTGTGGTTGCGATGGAACCACGTACGACAATGAGTGCAATGCATCTGCCGCCGGTGTTTCGGTTGCGAGCGTGGGGGAGTGCGAGGAAGATTCGAGCGCGGAGTGCGGGGGTCTTTCGGGAGCGGAGTGCGGAGAGGGCGAGTATTGCAACTATCCGGTGGATGCGATGTGCGGAGCTGCCGACGGGACAGGCGTATGTGAGACGATGCCGGAGGGCTGCACGGCCGAGTTCGATCCAGTGTGTGGTTGCGACGGAACCACGTACAGCAATGAATGCAGTGCTGCGGCGGCCGGTGTTTCGGTTGCGAGCCTGGGAGCGTGCGAAGAGCAGTGAGCTGTCCACACGTTGGAGGACGGGCCCCTCCCGGCGCTCGTCCTCGGTCGAGTGGACCGTGGTATGCACCTCACACCTGGCCAGCGAGGGCTTATCGGGCTCGAGCGTGACGGGTTCGTCGACAACCGCTGGAATGGGCCGCAACGTTTCGAGCCAGCGGCCGGCCTCATCGATGTCCGAAAACATGCGCTCGAAAAGGAGCGGGCTCCCCTGTTCGGACGCGTCAACGCACGCCTTCATTTGTAGCCGTTCGGTCACGAACAGTCGACACTATTCGGTGTTCGGCGAGGTCTTACCATCGTCGATAGCGGGTCAGCCCCCTCCCGGCGCTCGTCCTCGACCGAAAGTGGGCGATTGTGATGCCTCGGGGGTCTTGGTGGGCCTGCGGAGAGCGCCGCCTCACCCCTGAGACCGGGAGAGAGCCTCATCACAGGGATCTGTTGGCCAACTGGCCGTCTCAGCAAGAATGGTGTTCTTGCTCCCAGGCGGGTGAGGACTTAGGGCACCAGTGGTCGTGCGTGTTTCCCTTGTGTTAGCTCGATGATGGGCCACTGGGGCCGCATGTGTTCCAAGATCGTCGAGCGGCACTACCCCGGTGGAGGCCGCTCAACGATCTTTTGTTTACCCAGAAGGGTGTTTGGGACTACTCAGAAAGCCTCCCCCCATTTTCCAATGAAGAGGCGGCCACCTCGAGAGCTGTGTCACGCCCTTCTTCCCGGTCGCTCTTGGAAAAATGGACTGCTTCGATATCGGGGGGAACGCCGATGCGCTTGAAAATCTCACCATCAGGTGATTGATACTCTTCGTTCGACAGAGAAAAGTAGATCCCACTGGAAAGAAACTTCGGAAGGCTGTCCGAGAGGATCCCGTGGGTGTTTTCACCGACGATCGTAACGTCGTCCAAGGATCGCATATCTGGCCGAGCGGAGTCCATCCCAGCTGTGGAGGATGTGGCGCAGGTTGACCCAGTGCGATCCCGGCGTGACGTATTCGACTTTCTGCAACACATCCGCGCGAAGGCGATCATCGAGCTGGCTCGGCCTAAGGAATTTGTCAGGCGAGCGGCGCGCCAGTAGGCTCAGGCAATGCTCGATCGGGCCTTCGCGCAGTTCGACGACGACCACCTGAGCGCAGTCCAAAGCATGGATCCGCCACGTTCGGAGGACGTCGCTTCGCTCGTGGTTCGGTATCTCGTTCCCTCGGGAGGATTCATCCTTTACGGCATCCTCTATTTGCTCACGATCGCTCCTCTGCTGCCGATCTCCGTCGTGGGGCTGGTGCTGGACAACGACGTCACCCTTGCGACTTCGACGTGGCTTGCGATCGTCACGGTTGCGTTCTTGATCGGCTGGGGACCCTTCGTGGTCTGGGTCAAGTCTCGTCGCGCGCGCGGCTGGTTGGTAGCCCGCAACGGGACCTTGCAGGAGGGGCGCATCCTCCACGTGAGCCACTATTCCCTGTCCGGGCTGCGCCTGGCTCGTCACGTTCCTCGGGGTCGGTCGAGTTTGACTCGGATCGTCTTCCGATTCGGTCCTCTCGGTAACCGTCGGACCGCAACGGCTTCCTTCGATGGGAAGCCGAAAGGGCTCGAAGGAGGCGTGAGTGTGATGGTCCTCGCGCACCCTGAGGTGGCCGACCTCTGCGGCGTCTTTTGTGGCGGAAACCTCGTGGCAGCACGAGTTCGCGGCACTCTGCCCCCGCGAAGCAGGGTCATCCGCTACTGTGTCGCCGCCCACCTGCTCCTCGGCGGTCCCCTGGTCACGTGGATGAGCCTGCAAAGAGATGTCGTCGTCTGTGAACGAGGCGATTGCGAATACCGGAGCGAGGTTTTCGGTTGGGTCGTGCAGAGGGTCGACGTTCCGACTCGGTTCATTGCTCAGACGACGAGAAGTCGCAAAATGATCGGGCGCAACAACGAGTTCGTTCCGCACTACGGTCTGGAGTTCACCCTTCCCGACGACTCCAAAATCATCGGTCGCCCCTGGTACCTCGATCCCGAGGAACCGAAGCTGATGAACCTGCTCGACGAGACTCGACGACCCGAGCCAGACTTCGCGTTTCGGTCCCCGTTCGGCGCATGGCAGGTTTCGTGGGCGCTCTTGGGTATGTGTGGATTCTTCATTGGCGCACACCTCCTGGTGAGGACCGCGCGCCAATGAATCGAGATGCTCCGGTTGAGCGTAAGTATTCCCACGACCGGAGGAAGATGAATGATTTCGAGAGAAAAGTGGTCTCCCTACCGACCACTTTTATGTGGTCGCAGCACTAGACAGCCGGCGAGTTTGCATCGGTATGCGTATGCGGGCCACGGTCCGACGCCGTTTGTCGACCCCAACGGAAACCGATTCGAGGATGCAGACAGCAACGCGATTGAGCCGCCCGAGGACCTGAAGAAGTACGGCATCGACATTGAAAACGATGACGACAGGGGCATCTTGAAAAGTAAATCACTGCAAAGCGTTTACTTGGATTTTAAAATTCCCGCTGAAGCCGAAAAGTTTGAAGCCCTGGCTGAAAAAAGGGGGTGGCAAACCATCAATAAGGCTTGGAATGTTCACTGATGGTTAGCGATTCCAAATGGATAGAAAATAATCACATCCAAATACCTCCTTTTGAACTCACTTGGAACCACTTGGTCTTCGCATTGAAAGGTGTCGCTGACGAAGTCGTTGGCAATGGAAGTATGTCAGTCGGATGCATATAATCATCCAACCGATCCAGAATGTCACAGTATCCAGACGCCGATATTAAGGAGGCTGCATCCGGGCTCAAATTGGCGAAATGCCAACGTTCATTGTCTGCGGAGGGAGCATTGGAGCGTCCCAAGTCGCCCTCTTTGATTACCACCCACAACAAAAAAGTCCTACGCAAACGCCTATCCCAACACCCGAGTGAGTAAGGCAACCTGAGAACCTCCCATTTATGAAAGGCTGCCTTTACAACAAACCGATATTCAATTAGCAAATTAATGGGACAGCGGGCGCCTGTTGCGATCGCGCCCGACGGAGCGGGCAACGCAGCGTTTAAGGCGGTTGGCACTGGTGCTAATGGCGTCGTAGGCGTCGCTGTTGGTCTGCTGAATCACTTCAATGTCGTTCACCTGGGAACGATGTTCAAGGTGGACGTATTCATCATGAAGGGCGACTCGTGGTCCCGCGAAGAGATGTCGCGTGTGCGAGAGGAAAAAGTCGAAAGTCTTGGCAGGTCGATACGCTTTGCGAGCCCCGAAGACGTGCTGTTGCACAAGCTGATTTGGTACAAGCTCGGCAACGAAATCTCGGACCGTCAGTGGGGGGATATCCTCGGCGTGATGCGGGTTCAGGGAGACTCGCTCGACCAGCGATACTAGATCGCTGGGCAGATATTCTTGACGTCTCAGATCTGTTGCGCCGCGCACGAGACGCTGAGAAATAGTCTTAGCTCGATGCCGCCCATAAAGCCTTTGGTGACCGACGGCCACCGTCGACGCTTCCGCTCTGCTGGTGAGGAGGTCGTGCGGCCGCCGCCCCTTCACTCCCTTTGGTCGTGGCGGCCGGTTGTCGTATTCTGAAAATGCATCAGACCGGGGCACAACGGCAAGGTGTTTGGGCGGTCGCGAAGTGTGACGATTCGCCCAGAGAAATGGTCACCTTCTTGATCGTGGCATTGAAGGCAAACGGGGGCTTGTAGGCGAAGGTCACGGGCTGGCCGGAATCGACCCCGACTCCGAACGTATCGACGCCGAAGCGACCAGCGACGGTCGCTTCGATTTGTCCCGAAGCAACTTCCTTTCCATCGACCAGAAGGGAGACCTTGGCCCCCTTGCCGGCTCCTCCGCCGGCATAGTCGAGCTCTAAGAAGACATTTTGTGCTATAAAGCGACAGTAAGTGTCATAAAGCGTCAATCGCCAGTGAGGTAGTTGCTGTTCGGCAACAACGACTCCATGGGCGCCTTTGTGGTGTGATTCCGTGCAACAGGAGCTCTCTAGAGACTTCAAGGACGCTAAGTGCCGTCATACGGTGAATTCAACGATTTGAAAGCCCCCTGGAATGTTGCGACACCGAAAAGCTGTTCCCATCGGCGTCTTCTCCCCGAAAGCGAGTCTTCTCTCCGAAAGCGATCAGGGGAGCGGGGAGTGGCGGTGCGCAGCGAGGAGTGGGCTGGGGGCTTCCGGGCCGCGTGAAGCGCATCCACGGTCAGCGGCCCCTTCGAGCGGATCTTCGGCGTCATCTCCGCTGACAAGGGAACTTTTTGACGTGCCTCCTATTTCGTTCTTCCCGCTTTTTAGTCAAAGCTTGAATGTTCATCTTTTGTTAGGGTTCATGAAAATGACCTTTCGAAGACTTCCCCTGCCTCGGCAGCTTGTGTCTGGCTGGCTCGCCGGGCCTTCATTTCTCGTCGGACTGCTGACCTTTGCCGGTTGCTCCGCGGTCACCACCGATGACACGCCTTCGTCTTCCGTCACCGGCGGGACCACCAGCTCTGGAGGCTCCGGGGGCACCAGCAGCGCGAGCGACAGAGGAGGCACCTCGATCGGTGCCATCCTGAACTTGGGCGGCGACAACGCGAGCATGGGGGGCGATCCGAACGCGCTTCCGGAAACGACGATCATCGAAGAACTGCCGGACGGCTTCTCGCCCGCCGAAGGCGCGGCCAACGGGCAGGATGAGGACGACCTCCGCGGAGGCTACCGATTGCTCGGCACCTCGGATTTGGAGGACGGCGAGGAACGGGAATGTGCGAACATCCTCCGTGTGCTGGTTCGTGACTTCGTCTCGTTCGATCACCCGGACTTTGGGGGCTTGAAGTTTCCTTCCGATGCGCCTGGCTTGGTCCAGGAGACGCTCGGCTCCGACCGGAAACCACAGCCTTCCGGCGACCTGCCCGAGGTCGCCTCACAACTCGAGGATTGGTACCAGAACATCGACGGGACCAACGTTCCCTACGTCGTCGATCTGTGGATCGAGCCGGACGGTGAAGGATTCGTCTTCGATTCGAGCCGTTTCTTCCCCCTGGACGAGGTCTCGACGGATGAGGAAACGTACGAGGACGAGGATGGCGAGCCGCGCAATTTTGGATTTACGACGGAGCTGCATACGGCGTTCGAATACCAAGGTGGAGAAGTCTTTACGTTCCGCGGCGATGATGACGTTTTCGTCTTCGTCGACGGCAACTTGGTGGTCGATTTAGGAGGGGTGCACGGTCCGGTCGAGGGAAGCATCGATATCGATAGCCTGGGACTCACTCTGGGCGAGGTCTACGACCTCGATCTCTTCCAGGCGGAGAGAAACCCGACCGGCTCCAACTTCCGTCTCGAGACAACGCTCGATTTTACCGAGTGCGGCGTCATTCTGCCGAACGACGTGGTCAAGTAAGGCGGTACCCAGCCCGTCGACCGCCCTCGCCCCGCATGAGCATTGCGTGAGCAATGCGACCCAACGAAAACAGCGGTTGCCGAGCACACCGCGGGAACGAGCCTCCAGCTGAATCCGGGGTGACCCCGTAAAAGAATTCCCGACATAAAAAAGAGTCCGCCCGTCCTTGCGAAAAGCCGCCACTGGAAGAACATGCGGCTCCCCCTGCGTATCTTTCTTCGGGCATCTTGCTCTAGGGCGCGGCATTGCGCGTGGACCCAGAGCCCGAGCAACTCCTTCCGGTTCTTAAGCCCTCGTCTCACATCGCTCACGTTGCAACGCTTGTTGGGCCGCACAAGCGCGGCTTCCCTCGTGCTTGGGGCCTTGATCTTGGGGGGATGCGGAGATGATGCCAGCCCGGAGACCGACTCGATGAGCAGTGGGGGCTCCGAATCGGCTTCTGGAGGCGCGGTCTTGGGCATGGGCGCGTCGGCTGCCGACGGCCTCGGAACCGGGGGCCCCGGAACTGGAGGCCGGCCTCGCGGGCCATGTGGGCGCCCGAGTTCTTCTTGCTCGACAATGGTCAGGGGGAAATGCGCTGGTACTTCTACTTCACGGCGGGAGACGGCAGCGCGGACTTCGTGGGACAGCGCAGCCACGTTCTCGAGAGCGCGGGACTCGATCCGATGGGTCCGTACACGTACAAGGCGCAGCTTCTCGACTATTGGGCCATCGACGGCAGCATTCTGAAGCATGATGGCGACCTGTATTTTATGTTTTCGGCCTGGGATGGCCCGACGCAAAACAACTACATCCAGGAGATGACCAATCCCTGGACGCTCACTGGCGGGCGCACCATGCCCGAGTACGACTGGGAAAAGGAAGGCACCGCCGAGGTCAACGAAGGGGCCGAGCCGCTCTATCACAATGGGCGCACCTTCGTGACGTATTCGGCTAGCCAGTGCGGTTCACCGGGCTACAAGCTGGGCCTGCTGGAGCTCACGGGCTCCGATCCGATGAACGCGAGCGATTGGTGGAAGGGCCCCACTCCAGTGTTTCAGGCGGCGAACGGCCAATACAGCACGGCGCACAATGGTTTTTTCATGTCGCCCGACGGGACGGAGAACTGGATTGTCTATCACGGCGTGACAGATCCCAACGGCAGTTGTTGGATCGATCGAACGACACGCATTCAGCCATTTGGCTGGCAAGCAAATGGACTTCCCGACTTTGGTGAGCCTCTCCCGTTGGACACGGACATCCTCGCCCCATCGGGGGAATGAACATGCGACCGGATACGGCGGGGCGCGACCACGCGGCCAGCCCACCCATGACAAGTGCCGTTCCTCCATAGCTGATGGTGTTGTACGTGCGTTGTCCGAGCGACAATCGAGGTGGCGATGCAGAGGTAGCGGATTCCATGTTGACTTCGAGAAGAGAGCGGAGTGGGACCGGGCGAACCTGAGGTCATTGCGACGCGCGAGCCAGTCTCAACTCAGTCCTCATTTTGCAGTAGTTTTTTGGGACCGGCTCGAGACCGCCGTTTCTCCGGTGATGCCGTCTCTCCGGTGAGAAGGGAACTGACCCAATCAGGAGTCCGCTCACCGTTCGCAGGGGGGCGCATCATGGCGCATCGAGCCTTCGAGATTCGACGCGCTCCAGGGCCGCTGTGAAAGTTCCCGTGCACGAAGGACTACGCTATGTCCTTTCTATCCTACGATTGGTTGCGCGGAGAATTCGTGGGGGGAAAGTTCCATAGAACCGATCGCACACAGGGCAGACTCAACCGCTTTACCAAAGAAGGCTTTCTGACCGAGAACTTGCACACGGTCGAGACGAAGATGCAGGGCGCAACGAGTTTTGGCTCGAACATCTGGATTGCTCGCTCGTATGGAAAAGGAAACGAAAGCGAGATCGTTTCGGCATGCGAGGACCCAATGGCTGGGATGGGGCGTTACAACAAGGCGCGCTACACGTATCCTCCGGGGCTCGAAGATCTCCACGCCTCATTTTCGTCCAACAATCTGTGGATGCTGACTGAGTTTGGCCCGCATGAGCGGGAAGGGCCCGATGGGGAAAGCAACCATCGCTGGGAATAGGGAGCGGCGGCGTAGTCCTCGACGGACTGATCGCTGGCGCGTGTTGCTCACGCACGAGGACTTATGCGACCCGGAGCCCCCCACGAACGTACGGGCCTCGTGCAGGGGATCCATTTGAACCGAAAACGCGGGGAGCGAGCCCGGAGAAAATCGTGCTGAAGCCCCGTGCCGATTCAGCAGTTGCTTATTCAGCAGTCGGGCGCCCAGTAGTCGAGCATCTCGCTCAAGGTTTCGAAGGCGGGTTTGCTGAAGCCGTAGGGCGTCTCGTAGTGGACACCTAAGGGGAAGCCGAGCTCGCCCGCGCCGTCGACGACGCGCTTGTACAGATCCAAGAGCGCGCGCTTTTTTTCGGGGAATGACATTTCGGCCAGCTTTGAGACGAAGGCTTGTTCGTCCTTCACCTGAGGGTTGCCAGGATCTTTGATGAGCCAATTGATGAGGTTCAAGCGACCCTCGACCTTGGGCACGAACCCAAAGGACAGCATGATTTCCGGCCGGTGGTCGGTTTGCGCCGCGAAATCGCGGAGGAACGAGACGATGGCGTCCGAATAGAGGAGCTGAGTCATGCCGAAGGTGGCCCCCCGGTTGCATTTGAAGTTGAAACGCCCCTGTTCTCCTTCCCGGGTGGGGATGAGAATCACGCCGCGGTTGTCGATGCGGTGCTTGAACTCGGCCAGCGCGTCGGTGGGGGCCACGCCATTGCCATCTCCATCCGTCATGGTGCGCGGCACTCCGACGAAGATGACGCCGTCGAAGCCTGCGTCGTTCAGCTGGACGAAACGCTGATCGAGCTGCGCCCGATCCATGAAGGCCGTCACCTGAGTACACAAACCCTTCACTCCCGGCGCATGGGGGCTGACGGCCTTCCACAGATCCAGGGGATCCATCTTGGGCTTCATGGGGAAGGGCCGGTCATCGTCTTCATCGATCATGCCGGGGATCATGAAATGCTTCACCCGGCCCGCGATGCCGCACTGGTCGGCCAGGGCCGCGATCTTCTGGGCCTCTTCGACGGCTTTTTGGGAGCCATCTTCGATATTAGGAGGAACGAATTCTAGAGCGATGGTTTTCATGGATTCGAGGCTGACGAGAATTTGGGCACTCGTGAGCGGGACCCGTTCATGCGTGCCGCGGCACGCAGTGTCAAGTGTGTCGGGAAAAGGTGAAATCTCCGGTTTTCGAAACGAGAGCTTCGCTGCCCGCGGTGTGCTTCCAGGCTCAGCGGACCTACTGCTCGAGAAAGGGCCCATCAGGTCTGAGCCAAAGATGATGACGTCGCTGCTCGGGCCCCGGAATTTCGAACTAACTGCCCGATATTCCGGGGGTGTCGTTTTGAAACCGGAAAATATAGTAGGGGGACAAGGAATCGTGTTCCTCTCGAGGGAGGGGATCTGCGGTGTTGGTGAGATAGGCCGGTATTGCGCTGTCGCTGAAGTAAACCATGCTCTCCGGCCCGAAGCTGATCCCATCTGGCCATCTTACTCGCGGATCCTTGACGAGGGTGACGAGCTCTCCTGTGGGAGACATGCGCGCGATGCCGCCATTCTCGATGTCGGTGATGTAGACGTTGCCCTCGATGTCCAGACTCAACCCGTCGCTGAGGGGCTTGCGTCCGACCGGTTCAATTCGTTTCGAGAGAGCTTCATCGCTCAGGGAGGAGTCGAATAGTGCTTCGGTAGGGAGGCGAAAGAGGGTATCGTGATTGATTGAACCATAGTAGAGCCACCGTTCGTTCAAGGCGATGCCGTCGACACCGGCCTGCCAATCGATGAGGCCCCAGAAAACCGACACTCCCTCTCCCTCTGTTGTGTGGATCCGCCAATTCTGGGTCGAGACACTCGGATGCCCTTTGAGAAGAACCCGGTATTTTCGTGTATGCGTATCCAGGACCAGGAGCTTCCCCGGGATCAGGTCGAAGAGTCCGGTGTCAGCGGCAACGACATACCGGCCGTCTGCAGTCACCTGAAGATCCTGGGCGAAATCGGCCTCGTTCGTTGGAAAAGTGAAATCGAATGCGAGCGCTCCCGAATCCAAATCGAAGGCGAAGAGGCGCGTGTTCCGGTCTGTATCGATTGCCGCTGGGTCGATCACCCAGAGCCGATTCTGCCGGTCGATGAGCATGCCGAGCGTGCTTTCAAACCGGTCCTGAAACTGTGCGCTCGGATAGGGAACTGGGTTCCCGTCGACAAGCTCGAACACCGAGTGCCCCTGTTTGGTTCCCGATATCCCAAGGTAGTGATAGTTGAAAAAGACGCGCCCCCCTTCGGAGACGGCAACGTTGCCCGGCGGATAGGGGAGCTCCGCGACGACTTCTAGGGCGTCGACGCCGTAGAGGGGCGCTGTGCTCAGATCCGGATACTTCTTGCCGCTTCCTCGGGTTATCTTCAGATAGCCAAGAAACAGGAGCGCCAACAGACCTACCGCACCTCCAACGACGATCCATTTGCGACGAACTCTACTCATGTTGGTTCCCTTTTCTGGTTAGTTCATAGGCACCTCGCAACCAATAGATGAGAGAGTTTTGATAGCTCTCGCGGAACTCGATAGCAAAAACGCGAAGCTCCGGTTGCTCGAGGACCCGTTCGTGTACCTCTCCTCGTGTCGCCATTGGCATGAAGCCAGTGACCATAGCCATGTTTGCCATAACGAACTCCCCAACCATATTCGGGTCGAACCACGGCAATCGCTGGAGAACCACCTCTCCGATACTATCGGCTTGCTCACGGAGGTGGAGCTTGAATCGACGGAGCTCCTTCTCCCCAATGTTCTCCTCCAGGGAGACGGACAGAAGCGGGAGA